>DASVMX010000280.1:0-18944 GCA_036384215.1 Ktedonobacteraceae bacterium
CTGGCGCAAGCGGGCACTACCGAAGAACAAGAGGCAGAGACGCTTTTCAAAATCTGGGAACTAATACCACTCCTCAAAGCAAAGTGGCACAAATTAGCATTTGGGGATAGGCTGACTGTCGTAAATGCGTTCACTCGCTCAGTAGAGATTTCCCTTCCTAGCCCTGGGTGGATCAAGGTTCAAGTTGAATGGAAAATTGGACAGATAGATATTATGCACACGCCCAAAGCATCAAACCATCTTGCATGGTCTATAGAGGAAAACGAGATAATAGGGGAATTGTACCCTACGACGAACGGGTTAGAAATCCTTAAAAGACTCCCGAGCAGATCATGGGGGGCAATTCAAGCTCAGGCAGCAGTCCTAGGTGTCATACGTGAAAACGTCATCCCCAACAGGGTCAGTGCGTATGTCTCTCGTTCCTGGCAGGATACAGAATACGCTCAGTCTCAGGAAATATCCAGCACCGACAAAAAAGCACAATGGTCCAGACCACCATGTGGTATCTGTTGGAAGACGATACTATCGTCATGAATACCAAAGCCGGACGCGTGAAGGACCGCAACCTGCGCCGCGATCCGCGCATCTCGATCTGCATCGAGGGTGGCTATAACTACCTGACCATCAGCGGCTCTGTTGAATTGATCGAGGATCAGGAGACAGCTCAGCGGGATATCCGCCGCCTGGCCGTCCGCTATGACGGCGAGGAGAGCGCGGAGCAACAGATGGCCCGGCAGTTTTCCAAAGAGCAGCGCGTGACCATCCACCTGAAACCCGAGCACATTATCGAAAATCTCTAATTCATCAACAGAAGAGTAACAACATGGCCAGGATCTTTGTCGCGGGAGGCGTCGCCTACAATTGCATGGTCTACCTGGACACGTTGCCTGAACCTCGTTCAGCCACGGTCTTCAGCCAGGGATATCATGAGACAGTTGGGGGGACGGGCGCGGGCAAGGCTCTGGCGCTGAAGCGCCTCGGCGCCCAGGTTATGCTCCATTTAAAACTGTTCATGAAAGGATCTCTCCTATGAAACGATACATTCTCACTGGCACACCAGGCTCAGGAAAAACCTCAATTCTTCATGAGTTGAAAAACCAGGGGTATTCGGTGGTGGAGGAAGCCGCAACCGATGTGATTGCCCTTGAGAACAAACGCGGCAATCCTGAGCCGTGGATGCAGGCCAACTTTATTGATAAGATTATCCGACTCCAAAAACAGAGGCAAGTCGAAACCGAAATGGGTCCTGATGAACTGCAAGTGTACGACCGTTCGCCCATTTGTACCTTTGCCCTGAGTCGGTATCTTGGATATCCGCCCTCTGTGTGTCTGTTAGAAGAAATGGAGAGAATTGAGCGCGAGAACATTTACCAGAAACAGGTCTTCTTTCTCGAACATCTTGGGTTCTGCCAACCCACGGAAGCCAGAAAAATCACGTTTGAAGAGTCTCTCCTTTTCGAGAAGATCCACGCAGAAATCTACACCTCTTTGGGCTATCACTTGATAAAAGTGGCTCCTGAAGCGCTTTCGCAGCGAGTCCATCGCATTCTGAAATACATGAGGAGTTGCTGATGGACAAGAAAAACAATGGGTGACGATTTTATTATTTCCACACGGAAAAACGTCTTCAGAGTGGCTCCTCTCGTACCTTTCTCTCGTGAGCTAGCAAAGAGATGGAGGGTTACCTGTACAGGCAACCTTCCATCTCTTTTCTTTAATCCGCAGATGCCCCAAATTCCACAGGCAAAGCTAGCAGGCCGCGCAGGGAGTAGTTGGGGCGAAAAACGGGTGGGCCGCCGATGATACGCATATCGGGCAAACGTCGGAGCATAGTTGCAAAGGCGACCTGGCTCTCCATACGCGCCAGGGCGGCTCCCAGGCAATAATGGATGCCGTAGCCAAAGCCGAGGGTGCGTGTGGGATGGCGATTGATGTCCAATCGCTCAGGGTCGGGATACTTTTCGGCGTCCCGGTTGGCAGAGCCTACAAAAAGATAGAGGCTGCTGCCCACGGGAATTTCCACGCCACGGATGGTCACGCCCTGTGTCGTCCGGCGAGCCAGGGTGTGAACCGGGCTGACGTAGCGCAGCAGTTCTTCAACCGCAGCCGGGATTTTGCCGGGATCGGCCTGTAGCTGCGCCATCTGGTCAGGATGCTGCAAGAGCAGGCTCATACCTACGGCGATCAAATTGGCAGTGGTTTCGTGACCAGCGAAAAGCAAGAAGTTGGTCGAGATAATAATCTCATCCTCGCTGAGCATATCGCCATTTTCTTCTGCCTGCACCATCAGGCTCAGCAGATCATCGCCTGGCCGCCTGCGCCGCTCGGCGATCAGGCTTTGCAGGTAGACCTTCACTTCGGCAAAGACACCAGCCAGGCGCGGCCAGACAGCCGGGCCATTAAAAAGCAGGGTGGCAACAAATTCATTAATTGCTTCCGAACTGGCCTTGATATAGGCGCGCCCGCTGCGAGGAATCCCCAGCATATCCAGGATCACATTGGAAGGCAGCGGATAAGCCAGGTCCGCAACAAGATCCATCTTTCCATCTGCCAGGTGTTGATCAATAAGCTCATCCACCAGTCGCTGTACGGTTGGCCGGAAAGATTCCAGCATACGCGGGGTAAAAGTCTTCTGCATCAGCGCGCGCTGGCGCGTATGCCCCGGAGGGTCCATCCCCTGGAGATTAGCGGACAGAAAGGGCACAATCTGCTTGAGATACTGGCTTTCCTCCGAGTCTTCGGTAAAGCCTAGCGACTCCCCCATCGCCTCGGGTACAAGCGACCAGACATCGGATGAAAAACGCTGATTGTCGGCAAAAGCCATGTAGACATCATCGTATCTGGTCAGCATATAGCAGCTAAACATGGAATTCCAGCGCACCGGCTCGTTTTCTCGCAAAAACGCGTACGCCGGGTACGGATCTTGCACCGTCGCAAATAAGTTATCCAGTTCCAGAGCAGTTTCTTCTGCCATAGTCATTCCTCCATGTGCGTCACGAGGCACACCTGGTCAAAGTTACACACTGAACAAACTGACTTTGTGTCTTCTCTACTGAGGAGTATACCCGGACTTTTTCTGTTTTAGAAGGAATTTCATCGTTGCAAAGAGAAAACTGATCTATTAAAGTTGAGGGAAAAGAGGAGCAGCCCTGTTGAGCAAGGTTCAACAGGGCTGCTCCTCTTCATCCCCTCTTCCGCACTTAAAGCTGCACAAGCACATCAACCGCCTCATCATAAGGCAGTGCTGCAAGGTCGATGCTCAGGCAGTTCCGGGCAGGGTCGTGTTGCCAGGCGGCGGGAGTTGAGCCACAGCGGACATTTTCAGGTGCGGTGGCGATGCTGCGCAGTTCGAGGCGCAGGCGCTGGTCCGCGGGCACGTAGCTACCTTCGGACTGGCTGATAACGATGCGCAAGGCGCTGCCTTCGCGCTCGCAGGTGATGCCGCGCCGGGCAAAGATACCGAGTTCCTGCTCGTAGCCGTCACCCGCGTCCTGGTAGAGCGTGGCCTGACCACGTCCTTCCGCGGGGTAGAGCAGAAGCGTCAGGGTGTCGGCGGGCAATTCGCTGGTATAGTTCATGGCTGGCCAGAGGGGTACGGCGGTGTTGGCACGCACGTAGAGCGCTGGCTGCCCAAGGGGTGCGTGCGCCAGGATGTGCGCCGGGCCTTCGACGCGTTCGCCGCTCCAGTAGTGAAACCAGGTGCCCGCGGGCAAGTAGACATGGCGGTACTCGGCTCCCGGACTGGTGATCGGAGCGATCAAAAGCGCGTCTCCACACAGCGCCTGGTCGTCGATCTTGCGCGCGGTCTCGTCGGCAGGATCAGCCCAGAAAAGCGGGCGCAGAATGGGCGCTCCTGTACGGTTGCTCTCGTCGAAAAGGGTGTAGAGATACGGCAGGAGGCGCTGGCGCAGGCTCAGCATCTCCCGGCAGACGGACTCATAGGCCTCGCCAAACAGCCAGGGCTCCTGGCGCAAGCTCCGCTTCTCTGAGTGGTTGCGGCAGAAAGGCTGGAAGATACCAAATTCGGTCCAGCGCGCCAGCAGTTCGCCATTGCTGTCGCCATAATAGCCACCAATATCGACGCCGGCCCAGGCCACGCCTGAGAGGCCAAGATTCACGACCTGCGGCACACTCATGGCAAGGTGTTCCCAGGAAGACGAGTTGTCGCCGGTCCAGACCAGCGCGTGCCGCTGGATACCCGCGTAACCCGCGCGCGAAATGACAAAGGGGCGCTGCTCCGGGCGATGGCGTAGCAAACCTTCACGCGCGGCCTGAACCAGCAGTGAGCCATAAGCATTGTGAACCTGGACATGCAGGCGCGTCTCGCCTCCTCCAGGATGCACAACATCCGCCGGCAAAGTCGAGTGCAGCGGAATAAACAGCGATGGCTCGTTCATATCCGACCAGATGCCCGTGATGCCCGCATCAAGCAGAACGCGATGCTGATCTCCCCACCATTCGCGCGTCTCTGGATTGGTAAAGTCGGGAAAGGTGCAGACCCCCGGCCAGACGGCGTTCTGATAATCGTGCCCCATCACGGTCTTACAATACAGATCGCGCTCTCGGCCCTCGATATAGACCGGGTACTGTTCATCTACCTTGATCCCCGCGTCGACGATACACACGACATGAAAGCCCATTTCGCGCAATTCGCTCATCAATCCTTCTGGATCGGGGAAGCGCTCGCTATCCCAGGTAAAAACACGGTAGCCATCCAGCGCGTCGATATCGAGATAGAGTGTATCGCAGGGGATGTTATGCTCGCGGAGCAGGCGCGCGACTCTGCGCACTTCGTCGGCGGTTTCATAGCTGAAGCGGCTCTGTCCATTGCCCAGCGACCAGAGCGGAGCGAGCGGCGTGCGGCCCGTCAGTTCGGTATAGCGCGCCAGCACGTCCTGAGGCGTGGGACCACAAAAGACATAGTAGACGAGATCGCCGCAGGCAGCACCAAACCAGGAACGCGTGGGATCGTCGTGGGCCAGGTCGAACTCGACGCGCGTGGGATTATCCAGAAAGAAGCCCCAACTCAGACCGTCGTTGACAACCAGGGTAAACGGGATCGAGACATAGAGATTATTTTGCAGGATGGTGTGTCCCGGCGGCGGATCGGTATTCCAGAAAAGCTGGCGCGTCCCCACTTTGTTCAAACCGTCTGTGCGCTCGCCACAGCCGAAGTAGGCCGCGCCCGCGCTATGCTGTTTATACACTCGCACTGGCGTGCCCAGCGTACCCACCGTGTTGGGCAAAAGCAGCGAAGGCATGTGTTCAGGCGTGGTAAACCAGCCCATGCCCAGTTCTGGATCATCCGCGGCAAATGTCCGGCCCGCGCTATCCACAAAGCTGATGCGCAGCGGATCAAGCGAGAGGCGCGCCGTCGCGGCTGAGGTGGTGAGGCTTAACTCGCCTGCGCGCTCGTAAATTGTCACAGTACCCGCGTCCCAGACCTGCTCCACAACGGCCATAGACTGATAGTCCACGGGCCGCCCATGGGGAAACAGGCCCACGCGGAACAGGTCGGGAGCCAGCGCGGTCACCTCGACCGTGGCCGAGTCAGCACGCAAGCAAACCTTCGCGGCTTCTTGAGCCAGAACGCTGGCCGGGCCAAGAGCCTGATATCCTATTGGCGCTGAGGGTGAGAATTGTCGAACATGCGCGCTTGCTGGCTGTGCCAACTCCATAACAATAGTTTCCTTTCAAAAGAACATTCCAAAGAGATTTCTCATACAACTGCTCTACCTGGCCTATCCCTTTAGACCTGTCAGTGTAATGCCACGCAGGATCTGCCGTTGGAACACCAGGAACAATATGACGGGCGGAATACAGGCCAACGCCAGACCAGCCATCAGGTAGATAAACGGCAAGGGGTAATTTGAATTGATCCCCGACTGTTGATAGATTGAAACGCTCAGCGGCTGGAGGTTGGTGTTCCCCAGCACCAGCAGCGGCCAGAGAAAATCTTTCCACGACGCGACCACGGTAAAAATTGTGATCACCGCCAGCACCGGGCGCGAAAGCGGTAAGATCACTCGCATAAAAAGCTGCCAGGCATTCGCACCGTCCAACCGCGCGGCATCTGACAACTCCCCCGGAATGGTATCAAAAAAGCTCTTGAGAACCAGGATGTTAAAAGCGCTCGCCGCCTCCGGCAGCCAGACGCCGCTCCAGGAATTAATCAGCGAGACATGGATCAAGGGCAGATCGCTAATATTGACAAACTGCGGAATAAGATAGGCTACTGGCGGCACCATTAAGGTGCTGAAGAAGCAGAACTGAATCACACCCTTGCCCGCCGGACGGAGTTTGGAGAGCGCGTAAGCCGCGCTTGCCGAAACGACGATCTGTAAGATGACCGCGCCAGCAGCCAGCACCAGGGTATTGCCAAAGTAAAGCGGAAAATTCAGCACATTCCAGGCATTGCTATAGTTTGCCCATTGGGGATGCGCTGGCCAGAAAGTTGGCGGCGTCTGGAAGATCTCCAGACTGGACTTCACCGCGCTACTGAACAGCCAGTAGAGCGGGCCAATCGCGATTAGCGTGGAAACCAGGAGTAGCGCAAAGATCAACCAGTACAGCGTCCTTCCTGCTGGACGCTTCAGCATCAGCGGCGAAACCAGCGAGCGCTCGCTCGCGTCTCCCGCGGCCTTGCGCCGCCACCAGCGCGGTTTTCCCTCGCGCTGCTCGTCGAGTGGATTTTGCATGAGCAGAGCCATGACCTATTCTCCCTCCATCGAAGTGCGCGTCATGCGCATGTAAATCAGCGCGAACACAGCCAGCGCCAGGAACAGCAGGACGCTCAGAGCGCTCGCCCCGCCAAAATCAGCGTTCTGGAAGGCATAAGTATAGATCAGCAAGACCAGGCTCATCGTGGCATTCTGGGGGCCACCGCCCGTAATCGTGAATGGCTCCGTGAATACTTGCATTGTGCCAATTACTTGCAAGACCAGCATCAGCAACATAATCGGGCGAATGGTTGGGAGCGTGATTGACCAGAGCCGCCGCCAGATGTTCGCGCCGTCGATCTCCGCTGCCTCGTAGAGCGAGGCAGGAACGCCCTGGAGCGCCGCCAGGTAGATCAGCATGGTTGAGCCTGCCGCGCTCCAGGTGGCAATGATCATCAGCGCGGGCAGCGCGGTTCCCGGTGTCTCCAGCCAGAGTCCACCGGGCAGGTGTATCAGGCTGAGCAGCGCGTTCAACAGACCGGAATCAGGATTATAGATCCAGCGCCAGAGAAAGACCGTCACAATTGGCGGCAGCATAACTGGCAGATAAAAGGCCAGGCGGAAAAAGCCTTTGCCGTGGCGCATCTCGTTGACCAGCAAGGCCAGCACAATCGGCACCAGGTAACCAAATAACAACGCGTACAACGTAAACGCCACGGTATTGCGCCAGGCCACTCCGAAGAGCGGATCGGTGAAGACGTGGCGATAATTGAGCAGACCAACCCAGCTCGGCGAGCTGATCATATCAATGCTCTGAAAGCTCATCACAAAGCCAAGCACAATGGGATACCAGACAAACAGCGCAAAAATCAGCAGCGCGGGCAACAAAAAAAGATACCCGCTCAAATTGCGCCGCAAACCCCGTTTGAGCCGCCGCGCCAGCGACTGCTCCTCCCGCGAACCGCGCATACGTGCGCCCTGCGAGGTCGGCAATGCTTGCGAGACTGGCGGCGAAGATGAAGAGATAGATGAAAATTCCACGACACCTTCTCCTTTGTTACTTATTCACCCTGGAGGCGCGACCAGGCCAGGGCGAATCCAGCCTGGCCGCGCTTCCGGTATAATGATTAAGACGAAGCAGACTGGTCCAGGATCTGCTGGAACTGTTGGGCCGCCTGATTCAACAGCGCCTGCGGGTCGGCGTTGGGGTTGGTGAGAACCGCCTGCACGACCGGGTCAAGCGCCGCGTACATCTTCTGCGCCTCTTTGCGGGGCTCAGGACGCAAGGCTGCCGTCGAATTCACAAAGGGGGTGTAGTTTTTCAGCGGCACGTTGGCGTATTTGTTGCTCAAATCAGTCACCTGCTGCTGGAAAGCGCCAGTAAAGAGCACGTTGGTAGGCGCGCCTACGACCTGGCCCGAGGCCGCCTGCGTGGCCAGATTGCTCTCCATGACATCCAGGTCAAAGTTCGAGTAGACCACATAGTCAAAGGCCGCTTTGATCACGTCCGCCGACGATTTGGGGTTGAAGATGAAGATGTTGCCGCCGGTCAGCGCAGCGTTGCCACCGTTCTGCGGCATAGGGCCAATGCCAAAGTCGTCCAGGTTGGCCTGGTACTGCGACTTCAGCGTGTTTAACTGGTCCGGCGCCATAACCACCATCGCCACTTTACCCGTGGCCAGCAGTTGCAGAGTATCTGCCTGGGTGAATAGCTGCTGCTTGGTCATGGAGTTGTCGGTAAAACGCATCTCCTTGAGCAGTTGCAACACACCGACCCCTTTGTCACTGTTAAAGGTGGCTTTGGTACCGTCAGCGGACTGCATGTCCCCACCAGCAGTGTACATCCAGTTGGTAAAGTGCCAGCCGCCCTGGTTGCCGCTGCTCGTCTCGGCGAAGCCCGCCACCGAAGAGGTGGTCAGTTTCTTGGCATAGGCGCGGAAATCATCCCAGGTTGTGGGGGGCTTGTCAGGATCAAGACCAGCCGCGCTAAACATCTTACGGTTGTAATAGATACCCAGCGCGTACCCGTTGATCGGCACTCCGTAAACCTTGCCATCTGCACCGGTAGCGATCGATGCAATCCCGGAGTTATAGCTGCTCCAGTACTTCCACCCCTTGGCCAGGCTGCTGACGTCCGCGACCGCGTGCTTGCTGACCAGCAGCGGGGGCTCGGTGAACCAGCTCTCCTTGGCGTCCTCCGATTGACCCGCCGCCAGGCGCGCAAAATAGGTCTTGGGATCATACGGATCGTTCTTGCCAACGATCTTTTCGCTGGGATAGACCTGCTCAAAACGCTTGATCATCTGATTAAAAACATACACCGCGCCAGGATTGGCCGCCGGCGGCAAGGTATCCACCGTCGCGGTTACAACGCCGGACGTGGTCGGGCCGCTGGCACCTCCGCAGGCCGCCAGCGCCTCAAGGCCAAATACGCTGGCTCCCAGGGCCGCTGACCCCTGCAAAAAGTTCCGGCGATTGAGATAAAAGGTTTTCCTGGATGTGATTGCCATACAGACCTCCTAAAAAATGCATGTCGTTCCTACGTCATGTTGTGAGGATGTCATTAGACTCTTTCCTAACATGAACTCAGCAATGAGCCTGTGAGAATTCCTCCTTCCGCTTTGGCGAGAAAACGCGCTCCAGGCGTTTTGCCAGAGTGGAATAAGAGAATTGTTGTAGCGTCCCTGCCTGGATAAAATTGGCCTGAGCAGCAGATGCAAACGAAAAAGAGAGAACGTTTACCTATTCTGTCATAGACAAACAGAGCAGGCAGGCGTAAATTGGGCGCTCAAAACAGTAAGAGCGCATGGAAAACCGCGGGGGCGCGTGCGTTAATGACAGAGAAACAAGCGTCATAGCCTCTAGACCTCCTCGAAGACAGATTTCATCACTCGCTGACGAAACAGACTGGCAGGCTACAAATAGCAAGGAAATTAAGGGTAACGTTTACCTTTTGTTTCCTTGCGAGAAAAGGTAGCATAGAAATCCATGCTTGTCAAGGGGACAGCGTTTTTTGGCAAAAATTCATGCCCTGGACAGACTTACGCACAGCACAAGGCGTCAAAAGATGAGCACGGCCCTGATCGCCACTTTTCATGGTTGACAAAAATGCGAAAAGCAGGTACGATTGACGCAACAAAACAGAGTTATCGTTTACTCTCAAAAAAACAAGGGGGGTGTATGACGCAGGAACAGAGCCAGGGCAGACGTTTAACAATGGCACAGATCGCTAAAGAGGTCGGCGTTTCTACGACTACGGTTTCCAAGGTGTTAAATCAGCAGCCGGGTGTGGGCGCGCAGATGCGAGCACGCATCCAGCAGGTGATTGAGCGATACGACTATGTGCAGAATCACGCGGCCCGCCATTTGCGCAAGGGACAGAGTGGGCTGATCGATCTGGTATTTCAGCGCCTGGAAGGCGGTTACGACCTGGGCATTATGCATGGTATTCAGGATGCGCTGGAAGAGAGCGGCTATCGCCTGGTGATTTTCGCAACCAACCAGGATGAAGATACCGAGCGTCAATGGTTGCGCCGCATGCTCGATCTGTCTACCGATGGCGTTTTGCTCCTGTTGCCCTATGAGCGCATTGGTATCGCGAATACACTGCAAACTCAAAATATCCCCTTTGTCGCGATTGGAGACCGCAACGAGCCGACGACAACCTTTCCCACCATTGGCTCAACCATCTGGCTGGGTGGCTATACAGCGACCGAATATTTGATCTCTCTGGGTCACCGCCGCATCGGCATTATCACCGGCCCGCTGGACCTGATGACCTCGCGCGCCCGCCTGGCCGGCTATCGCGAGGCCTTAGAGCGCGCTGGCATCCCGGTCGATCCTTCACTGATCAGCGAGGGCAATTATTTGCTGGGTGACGGCGTAAAACAGACCAGTTCCTTCCTCGATCTGCCCGACCCGCCCACGGCCATCTTCGCAGGTAACGACGCCCAGGCCACTGGCGCCTACCGCGTGCTCTACCAACGCGGCATCCGCATCCCCGATCAGATGAGCGTGATTGGCTTCGACGACGTGATGTACACAGCTCAGATGTCGCCACCTCTGACCACGATTCACCAGCCTCTGCAAGAGATTGGGAAAATGGCGGCCAACATGCTCCTGCGCATCATCGCAGGCCAGCATCTTGAGTCAAACCACGTCGAACTCTCCACCTCCCTGGTCATCCGCGACTCCTGCGCGCAGCCCAGAGAGAAGCCGCTGGAAAAAGAGAGGCGCTTTTGAGAGTCACACCTGTTCAAGAAATTCGTTGATGGCCTGCATAAATTCGGGAAATTTGCTGCGGTGGATGTTGTGGGTGGCGTCGGGGATTTCCAGAGCCCGGCTATGCGGAGGCAGAAGCTGGCGGGCGCGCTCCCAGGCTGCGGCGTTGAGAGTGGTGCCAAGGTTGGCATCGGCGCGAACGAGCAGAACGGGCGCGGCGATGCGCGGCAGCAGGGACAGTATATCGCCTTCCGCGCCGGCCTCGGCGAAGACGCTGATGACGGCTTCGCGCGTGACTTTTTGCATGGCGTCGAGCTTGCCTTCCACATCGGCGGCGCTCCAGCCGGGATTGCTGGCAATTATCTCAGGGCGCAGTTCTTCGGGAGAGCGGCCAATGTCTTTGACATAGCTGGCCGCGCGCGTCGCGGGGTCGCCCTGCCCGAAGTTCCAGGCGGGATCTTCGAGGATGATATGCGAAAAGGCGGGAGTGGAGGGCTCTGGCGACCAGGCTCCGCTGGCCAGCATGATAGCAGTGGCACCTCCCCAGGAATGGCCGATGAGCAGGGGCTGCGCCAGACCCAGCGCGGCGATAAAGGCCGCGGTATCGCTGGCGGTCTGGCGCAGGCTATACGAGCCGGGGGCTGGATGGATGCTGTCTCCGTGGCCGCGCATGTCAAAGGCGTAGACCCGGTAACGGTCGGCCAGCGCTGGTCCAACGCGCACCCAGGATAAGGAAGAACTGGTGATTCCGTGCACCAGCACCGCGGCGGGCAGTTCGGCGCGCTCGGATCCCCAACTCCTGTATGCAAAACGCCCGGCAGGCAAATCAATCGTCCCCGTCCGCATGCTTTCCGCGAAACGCTCTCTCATGGTATTTCCTCCCTCATCTTTTCAGCTTTTCTCCATTATGTCATGCGAAACTCCAACATACTAGAGGTCTTGTTCCCGCAAAAGTCATGTTAAATTTCTATCGATGTCCACCGTTCCTTCTATAGATCACATTTGAGGTCAGGCGCCCTTACTATTTCTCTCTGTCTGCTAAAATGCATGTGTTTTACAAGAGGATAGTTTCGCTTTAAACATTCTGGAGGTCTTATGCACGCTTTGCAAAAAAGCACGATCCTGGTTCGTGTGCCACTTTCCGTGCAACGGCTGTTAAGCGCCGCTGGTGGCATTTTGCTGGTGATCTTGCTGGTGGCCTGCGGTGGTTCATCGAATACCCAGAACGCTACCCCAACTGCCGGCCAGTTACAGTTTTCTACTATCAATCTCAAGCTCCCTGCCGCGGCGTATAGCGCGCCAACCGTGGGGCCGTTACCGGCTTCGACGGCGATCCTGTTGGGTGTCTCTTTTAAAGTCAATCTTAATGCGCTGCCAACTGTTGGCGATGGGACGAAGATTCCAACGGGGCAGGATACCGATCTGGAAAAGTATGCCAATCAATATGGAATTAGTGATGCGACGTATCAGAAGATTGAGAAATACCTGGGGATAGAAGGGGTGACGCTGAACCTGGGCAAACTCCATTCTTATATGTCGGTGAAAGCCCAGGCCGGCACAATCGAGAAGTTGTTTCAGACCCAGTTTATCCAGCACAAGCTCAATAACCGCACCTACTACCTGCCCGCGACCGCTCCTAAACTGCCAACTTTTGTGATGGGCTATGTGCTGGCGATCACTGGACTGGAAACCTACAGTACAATCAAGCCAGGATCGTCATACTTGAATACAGCGCCGGGACAGAACACCGGGAACACCGGGGCACTGACGGCATCTCTGCCCAATGGCGCGCGTCAACCGGCCAGCGCCAATTGCAGCCCCAGAGGTGGGGTCGTTCCTGGCAGTATCGCCGACGCCTATGGCTACAGCGCGTTCTGGAAAGAGAAGCTCTATGGCCAGCATATGACTATCAACCTGGTTGAACTGGGCGGCGTGCTTAACAGCGATATGCAAAACTACTTTGCTTGCGTCGGCTACCCCGGCAACCAGTTGCATTTCGTCAACGTTGATGGCGCTCCCAGGCAGGCCAGCGACGAGGCAACTCTGGATATCGAGATGATCGCCGGTCTGGCTCCGGGTGCGACAATTGTTGACTATCAGAGCGACGGTCAGACCCTTGGCACGCTGTTAGACGAGCTTCAGGCAATTGTTGATGCCAATGCAAAAGGTGCCCCTCCTGGCAGCGCGGTGAGCATCAGCTATGGCGCCGCCGAGGACGCGATTGATCCGAATGGCATTCTCGCGATAGACCAGACCCTGCAAACACTGACTCAGACCGAGCACATGTATGTCTTCGTGGCCAGCGGCGACTGTGGCGCGTTTGTCGCCGGACAGACGGGGCACCTGGATGTCAGCTATCCCGCCAGTTCCCCCTGGGCTACTGCCGTTGGCGGCACTGAACTGGCGGTGAACAGGCAGGGCGCGCGTGGCAATGAGATTGTCTGGGGCGCGCATCCCGCCAAATCACCCTGCGATAACCAGTGGGGCAGCGGAGGCGGCGTCAGCTCGTTCTTCAAACGTCCCAACTGGCAGGCTGGCGCGGGCGTCAACAACCAGTATTCCAACGGCGCTCGCCAGGTTCCTGACATCTCGGCGATCGCGTACGACCTGCCCGTCTACTTCCAGGGTCAATGGGTCCAGGTGGTCGGCACCAGCGCAGCAACCCCCATCTGGGCCAGCGGCATGGCGTTGGTCCAGCAAGCCTTGATTACACACCAGCAATTCTACGTACACGGGACAGGTCTCTTCTATGCCTTCCAGGGTCAGAGGAGCAACAAACATCCCTACTTTGATATCGTCACTGGAGATAATCAGTACTACAAAGCCGTCCCCAACTGGGACTACACCACCGGTTGGGGCACGCCCAACCTGGTCGACTTCTACGGCGCTATCCTGGATCTCTTCCATTCATAGCTTGAACTCGGGAAAGGATGCAGCGACGCTTTTCGCGCGAAAAAGCGTTGCTACATCCTCGATGGTTTTCACAGATCGCCGCAGAACCGCTAGAGGCGCGGATCGACGGGTTCGCTTTCGAGGGCGAGGACGCTGAAGACGCATTCGTGAACGCGGCGCAGGGGTTCGCGATGGATGAAGCGTTCAAGTCCTTCGATGCCCAGAGCGAATTCGCGCGCGGCCAGGGAGCGTTTGGCGCCAACTCCGCGCACGCGCAGGCGCTCAAGGTTGGCGGACTCGGTGTACTCGGGTCCATAGATGATGCGCAGGTATTCCGGGCCGCGGCACTTGAGCGCGGGCTGGACAGGGCCACGTTGACCGCGTGCGATGAAGTCCAGCGGCTTGATGACCATGCCTTCGCCGCCGCGCCCGGTAAGTTCGCGCCACCAGTTGATGCCCGCTGCCACGCTGGCGGAATCGTTGACTTCGACCGGTTGGTAAGGCGTGGCCAGAAGCAGTTCGGAATCTTCCTGGCAGAAGGACGCAATGGTCTGCATGTGCCAGAGGTGCTGCTTATCGATATGGACTGTGCCCTCGGTGGCCAGGATGTGAAATGGCGCCAGCTTGAGGTCGGTGAGCGTATCGACCGGCCAGCAGTACTGGCGATAGGCCTGGACATACTGGCGAGCCATCTGCTCGCGCTGGCGATAGCGCCGCGCGATCTCTCCCATCTCCAGGCCGCGCTTCTCAGCCAGGGTCAGCAGATCTACCGCGCGCTCCAAAGCCGCACGCGAGGCCGCTCCGACCGCAGCGTATTGCTTGAGCAACAGCGCCTGGGCTTTGACGGACCAGGGCATGAGTTCGCAGTCCAGGCAAACCCAGTCGGTCTGAAACTGCTCCCAGAAGTGGCTGGTCTCCAGGGCGCGGCTCAGGCGCTCTAAGAGGGCCCGCTCCAGGGCAAGGTCGTCAAAGAAGCGCCGCCCGGTGCGCGTGTAGCAGATCCCCTGGCCGTCTCCGACGACGCCGAAACGACGCCGCGCGGTCTCTTCGTCGCGACACAGCACAACAACAGTGCGCGAACCCATGTGCTTTTCTTCGCAGACCACGCGTTCGACGCCCTCGCGGGCGTAATAGGCAAAAGCTTCCGCGGGATGCTCCAGCAGTCCTGGTTCGTTGCTGGTCTCTGAAGGCGACATGGTCGGCGGCAGATAGATCAACCACCTGGGATTAGCGGCGAAGCGGCTCATGACCTCCAGGGCCGCTATCGCGTTCTCTTCGCGAATGGTGATCTTCGGCTGCAAACGCGTATCGACCAGGCGCTTGCCCACGACATCCTGGAGATCGAGCAAATCGTCCTCGCGCTGCTGAGTGGTCAAACCATTGCTGGCAGCCTCAGGTGGATGTAAGGGTCGGGGCGATTCCCAGTAGGTCTGGTGCGCGGGCACCGCGAGGGTGGTACGCTCGGGATAGCGCAGGGCGGTGAGCTTCCCCCCGAAGACGCAGCCAGTGTCGATATTGACGGTGTGATTGAGCCAGTCTGGCTCGAACACGGGCGTGTGACCATAGACCACCAGCGCCTTGCCGCGATACTCCGCCGCCCAGTTGTAGCGCACCGGCAGGCCAAATTCGTCGGTCTCGCCAGTTGTCTCGCCATAGATTGCGAATTCGCGCACAACCTTTGAGGTGCGCCCATGCATCTCCTCACGCAACCCGGCATGCGCCACCACCAGCTTACCGTCGTCCAGCACGTAATGGCGAACCATTTCTTCCAGAAAGACACGCACGCGCTCGCGGAAGGCCGGGCTCTCGGTTGCAAGCTGCGCCACGGTCTCGGCCAGGCCATGCTTGAGGGTGACCTCGCGTCCCTGCAACTGGCGCAACAGCTTGACATCGTGATTACCAGGCACGCACAGCGCCGCTCCGCCCGTGACCATGTCCATAACCAGGCGCAGAACCTCGGACACCGCGGGTCCGCGATCCACGAGGTCGCCCAGGAAGACAGCCTTGCGCCCCTCTGGCTGCTGCACACGATACGCGGGCTCGTCGCCGTCCACGCGCTCAATGAGATAGCCCAGCCCGCTCAGCAGCTCGCACAGTTCAGCAAAACAGCCATGCACGTCGCCAATGATATCGAACGGCCCATGCTCGTGCTTGCGGTTCACCCGCAACGGCTCGCGCGTAATCTCCACGGCCTCCACCTGCTCCGGCGAGTTCAATACATAGGTCTGGCTGAAGCCCTCGCGGCGCAACTGGCTGAGAGAACGCCGCATGGCCATGTGCTGGTGTCTGACCACGTGTGGACCAAACTGGCGATCCGGGCGCGCCTGGTTGCGTTCGTGGCAGAGCTTTTCCGGCAGGTTAAAGACCAGCGCCACCGCCAGGCAGTGCTGCCCACGCGCCAGCTTGAGCAGTTCCTTGCGGTCCTCCGGCTGCACATTCGTTGCGTCAATAACTGTCAATTTACCCGCGGCTAGCCGGCGCGCGGCGATAAAATGCAGCACAGCGAAGGCATCGTTGGTCGCGGCCTGGTCAGTTTCATCGTCAGAGACCAGTCCCCGGCAAAAATCCGAGGAGATGACCTCCGTGGTCTTAAAATGTCGGCTCCCAAAGCTCGACTTCCCCGAGCCAGAAGGGCCAACCAGCACAACCAGCGCCAGTTCAGGAAGAGTTATTTTCATATTATTCTCTACTTCAAGCCGTGCGCAGGCGCAGGCGGATCAGCAGGTCGTTGAGTTCGGCGCCGGCTTGCTCGTCGGGATACTCGGGCAAAACGCTGCTCTCCAGCGAGCCTTCGAGTTCGACCAGCAGGCGCTTCGTCTCCGCGTCGTGGAAAGCCTGGTCAGCATCCCCCAGTAAACCGTGTTCGGCGCCGGCCTGCTTGCGCGCGATCAGTTCGGGCAGATAGGCCAGGCGCGCGTGTTCGTTGAGTTTGACCAGGTTGGGCTCAAGCTCGCCAGTGCGCATGAGGTGCAGGCCAGTTAAGATTACGCGATAGATATAGAGCAGCGGCTTGACACGATGAGGATGCTCTTTGTTATACAGCTTAATCTGGCTATTCGCGAAGCCCAGATAGTGATAGGCGTAATAGCGCGTCACACAGCGCATGGCAATGGCCTTCAGCTCCTCGTGCTCAGGCGTGGTAAAAATCACCAACGGCGAATAGATGCATTCCAGCACATTTCCATTCTTCCCCAGCAACAATTTAAAGAACTTGCGCACATCATGCGTCGCCAGGTCGATCTCCAACCCGTTATACATCTTGATAAAATCGATTGTCTCTTTCCCCTCGTGCAAACCAACTACCTCGCGCACCGGCAACACATGCACCCCGCGTAAATCGTAATCAGAATCGGGCGAGGAGAACCCGTAGAGGTGCGACCCACTCAAGGTAACAAACAACAGCGGATAACGCTGTTCATCAAGAACAGATCGTAATCGAGCGTCTTGCATATTTTTCCTCTATTCTATCCATTACAATAAGGAGATCATCAAAACCTGAAGTGCGCATTGAAAAAGGCAATCAGGAAAAACAGAATATCATCGATAAATCTGGATATAACACGATAAATCGATTCTCTATAGCAGAGGCAGTAGAAGGTGCTATACGCGTGAAAAGATGCCCATTTGTGAAGGCGCGCCTACGGACTCATCTTCTGGTCCCAGTGGTAGATAACGCACGGTATAGCCATGACGTTGCGCAACTTCGGTAGCCCAGTCTTGAAATTCCTGGCGTGTCCACTCGAAGCGGTGGTCATGATGACGCATGCTGCCGGCTGCCAGGGTCTCGAATTTGCTGTTGTATTCAGCGTTGGGTGTGGTCAGCACGACCGTGGCAGGGCGGGCGAATTCGAAGAGCACGCGCTCGAAGGCGGCCAGGCGCGGCTGGTCCAGGTGTTCGATGACCTCTACTACCGCTGCGGCGTCAAAGCCCTCCAGGCGCTGGTCACGGTAGGTAAGCGAGCCATGTACCAGGCTGACGCGCTTCTTCTGCGCCGGGGCCAGGGAGTCCAGGTGCAAGCGTTTCTGGGCCAATTCCAAAGCGCGATACGAAACGTCCATGCCCAGGATCTGCTCAAAACGGCCATCGCGCAGGAGTTTTTTCAGCAGGCGCCCCTCGCCACAGCCCAGGTCCAGCACGCGTTTCGCGCCGCACGCGCGCAGGACTTCCACCACAGCCTCCAGACGCTGCTCGTGCAGGCTGGCGCGCTTCTCCGTTCCCTCCCCCTCGCTTATCTCAGGCGCGTCCTTCGTCCCGCCAGGCTCGATCTCAATATCTTCTTCCAGCGCCTCTTTTTCTTCGGCCAGCAGACGTGCCAGAGCCTCACGCGCCAGGTTGGGCTTGTGGCGCAGATACCTGTACGCGATCAACTCACGCTCGGGATGCGTCTCCAGCCAGCCTTTGCCGCGCCTCAGAAGCTTGTCCACCTCGTCATCGCCAATCCAGTAATGCTTCCCGTTGTCGAGCACAGGCATCATAACATATACATGTGTTAAGACATCAACCAGGCGGCAGGTCGCGCTGAGAGTCAACTCGTAGTAGCTGCTGGCCCCCCACGTAGGAAACTCCTCGTCCAGGGGGAGCGCGCGGATCGCGAGGGCGTAGCCCAGCGGCTCAAAGAGGCGCTTGAGCAGCGCTTCACCGCCGCGGCACTGCACCGCCAGGAGGGTCACGGTGAGCGGCAGCGGCGCCTGCGCGAGTTCCGGGCGCAGGTCACAGCGCCCCTGCATGGCTGTGCGCAAGACCTCAGCCATAGCCACGCTCAAAAAGGACGAAGCCACGTAGGGACGGTCGTTCACATATTGCTCCAGGCTCGCCGCGCCACGAGGTCCGCGCACAAGCTTGACCGGGTCAACATCAAGCAACAGGGCCGCCGTACAACGCTCCTGGTTGGACTCCGGGTAAAAAAGATGAGCCGCGCCAAACGCAAGCGAAAACGTCTGTGGACGCTCAGGATGCTTATGCAACAGATACCCCAGATCGGTCGCGGGCTGATACGTCGTTGTGATAGTCAGCAACATGCCTTTTCCTCAACAAATTTCGGTAGACAAATTGTAGCAGTAATCGCATCGACAAGCAAGCGGAAAACAGGGGAAATTCTACCACGAATCGGGTGCCCACGCCGATTCTCTCTGTTACCCGCTAGTATATGAAGCCCGGAGGGAGTCGGTGGC
>DASVMX010000281.1:0-9261 GCA_036384215.1 Ktedonobacteraceae bacterium
GCCTGCAACTTGAATGGCAGCGTATGGTAGAGTCTCAGTCAACACCGTAGAAGAGGCACAACGAAGCTTCTGACAAACAATTACTATTCTGTTCGTTTTCATTTTGCGCCGCCGCAGGCGGCGCAAAATGAAAGAAACAAGGTTTTTGCGAGGACACCTCGCGCTCCGGCAGGGGCGCTGCCCCTGCACCCCGTAAGAAACTACCAAAGTAGGACTAGAGTGCAGGCAAGAAAAATTGGAGCAGAGAACAGGTAATGAGAAAACGGCACTGTTTCCTCATTACCTGTTCTCTTTGCATAGCGTCGCGTGGATTAACGATCGTAGTTGCGCTCGTCGCGCTCGCTGCGTTCGCTGCGTTCGCTGCGCTCGCCGCGCTCGCCGCGCTCGCCGCGCTCGTTCTCTGGCATACGAAGGTGAGAAGAGCCATCCAGCTCACGTGCACCCGCCTGAGGGCGGTTCGCGGGCTGACCAGGCTTGCCTTGCTGATTCTGCTGATTCGGGGCCTTGCTGGCCTGCTCGTTCTGACGATTTTTTGCCTTAGCAGCCTGGTTTTTCTCTTCATGATGCGACATGATAGGTAATCCTCCTCAATAGAGTTGTGTAGATTATTTGGAATTTCCAAATAAGGAAGCAAGCAATCGTCGCTTCCTTGTTTTATGATAGGTTGGTGGACAAATGATATATTTATATATAATGTTGGACGTATAAAAAGAGGCCGGCGGGTCTTTGCCGCCGGTCCCTTTCTGGCAAATCAGGTGAGCTTAGTGCTCGTGCTCATGTTTAAACTTGCGCTCAACCTCGTTGGCTTTCGCCCGAGCCCCGTTCTTCACGTCGCGCGCCTTGTTTTTGATGTCCTCGTTGACCTTGCCCGCCTGTTTCTGAGCTTTGGCGCTCAGTTCTTCGGCTTTGCCTTTGAGTTTATTCCCCAGACCCTGGCGGTCAGGGACTTTTTCGTCATGATGCGACATGCCAGGTAATCCTCCTCAATAGAATTGTGTAGATTATTTGGAATTCCCAAATAAGGAAGCAAGCAATCAGCACCTCCTGCTTTCAGGATAGACAGTGATACAAACCAGGCTATCTCTATGTATGGCCATAAGGGGAACCTCGCGGTCCATGTCAGGGCTAAATGCCTGCCTGCTGATCGAAGAAAGCGAGCGAGATTGGTGCCACGGCACCAATCTCGCTCGCTTTCTTCGATCAGCAGGCAGGCATTTAGCCGATTAATTGTTCCATCTGAGTGAGATGGTCCTCGAAGAGTTTGAGCGCCAGGCGAATCGGGTCTGGCGTGGTCATATCCACGCCGGCCTTCTTCAACAGGTCAATGCTGTACTCGGAGGAGCCGGAGCGCAGGAAATTCAGATAGCGTTCCACGGCGGGCTGACCTTCGTGGACGATCTGCTGGACCAGTGCGGAGGCGGCGGAGATGCCAGTTGCGTACTGATAGACATAGAAGTTGTAGTAGAAATGTGGGATACGTGCCCATTCGATGTCGATCAGTTCGTCGACAATGGTCTCGCCGCCATAATATTTGGCGTTTAGATCGTGGTAGATCGTGCTCAACGTATCCGCGGTCAGAGGCTGGCCTTCCTGCGCGCGCTGGTGGATGATTTGTTCAAACTCGGCGAACATGGTCTGGCGGAAGAGTGTGCCGCGCAGGCTTTCCAGCGAGTGATTGAGAATTGCCAGGCGCACCGCCTTGTCCGTGGTGGTTTTCAGCAGGTGCTCGGTCAACAGACCTTCGTTCAGCGTAGAGGCCACCTCGGCCACGAAGATGGTATAATCGCCGTACTGGAAAGGCTGGGTGTTGCGCGTAAAGAACGAATGCATCGAGTGGCCCAGTTCGTGAGCCAGTGTGTACATGCTGTCGCGCTTATTCTGGAAATTGAGCAGAATAAAGGGCTGGGTTGCGTACGCGCCGCCGCTGTACGCGCCGCCGCGTTTGCCGGGGGTCTCGTAGACATCGATCCAGCGGTCGATAAACGCGCTTTTCAGGATATTGACATAATTCTCGCCCAGTGGAGCCAGGGCGGCGATGACGGTGTCGCGAGCCTGTTCATAGCTGACCTCGTCGGCGGTCTCCTCGACGATTGGCACATAGAGGTCGTACATGTGCAGTTCATCCAGTTGCAGGCGACGTTTGCGCAATTTCAGATAGCGGTCGAGCAGGGGGATATGCTCGGTGACCGTCGCGACCAGGTTATCGTAGACGCTGACCGGGATATTATTGCGGAAGAGCGCTCGCTCGCGGGTTGAGGCGAAGTGTCGCTGGCGTGTATGGAAGAGCCCGCCTTTGACCTGCGAGGCCAGGGTAGTGGCGATGGTATTACGCTGTTTCAGGAAAGTGTTGTGCAGGCCCTCAAAGGCCTCCTGGCGGACGCGCCGGTCGGTACCGCGGATATAGACCAGGTAGTTGCCCTTGGTCAGTTCAACCTCGTTGCCCGTGGTGTCAGTAATCTTCGGCAATTGCAGATCTGCGTTATCGATCATTGAAAAGATCGAATCGGGTGCCTCGGTGATCTCGCCCGCGGCGGCCAGAATCGCCTCGACTTCGGCTGAGCGAATATGCGGTCGATTGCGGCTCAAATCGTGGAGCTGGTGATCGTAGAGGCGCAACTCCGGGTAATCCTGAACAAACTGATCCTGTTTCTCTTGAGGCAGGGCCAGGATTTCTGGCTCGATAAAAGAGATCGCAGTAGTGGCCTGCACGTACAACTGCATAGCTTGATCATACATGCCCTGATAAGTACTATTCGTGGTATCTTCGTCTTTGCGCATGGACGTATAGACGAAGAGTTTTTCCAATTTTTCAAATACCGCGTCGCGCGCCTGGAGAACTTCGAAGAGCGCCTTTCCACTTTCTGATAGCTTGCCCTTCAGATCTGCCAGCTCAGGAATCCGCTTCGAGAGAGCTTCGTAATCCCGTCTCCACTCATCATCGGTGGTAAAAATGCTTTCCAGATTCCAGGTATATTCTTTGGCAATCTCATTTCGTTTGGTTTGTGTTTGCAAGGCAAATCTCCTCTAACAAAATCTCAGCCTCTGTTGCTTGGTCTTGATTGGTATAAACCAGGGTCATGACAAAAAATGCAGGCTTGTGGCTGGCCTGCCCCTTGTCGTTCTTTGTGGCTGTGTCCTGGTGCATATTGTATCACACTGTACATATTCTGGCGCGCTGTTGTTTTTGCGCCGATTCGGGGCACGTGATACGTTAAGAGAATTGGGTCTCGCCGGGCGCGTTCGTTGACGAGGCCACTGGCCTGGGGAAATAGAACGCCAGGAGCCAGGCAAGGGAAAGCGGGCCAGAAGACAGGCAGTGGCCACTGTCTGTCTTCTGGTCCGCTTTCCCTTGCCTGGCTCCTAGCGTTTTAAGCGGACAATTTCGTGGAAATCCTGGCCCAGGTCTTTAAGGAGGACCATGGCGGCATTGCGCCCGGGTCCGCCGGTGACGGAGCCGCCTGGATGCGTGGTTGAGCCGGTCTGATAGAGGCCGGGAATGGGCATGCGATGCTGGGCATAACCCGGCACGGGCCTCATACTTTCCGCCTGGGCCGGGCTCAGATCGCCGCCGTGGCAGCTTCCATGCCAGTTGTGGCGGTTGATGCGCTCCAGATCCAGCGGACTGCGGATCTCCGTGGCCAGGATCTTCTCGTCGGTCAGATTCGGCGCGTACTTGCGCAACTCTGCCAGGTCGCGGCCAGCGACCTGCGTTTTAATTCTGTCCCACTGTTCCGGTCCTTCTCGCAACTCGTAAGGTTGAAAGCTAATTACTTTGATCATATGCTTGCCTTCCGGCGCGCGGCTGGCATCCTCCACCGAGGGACTCAGGACGAGCAGAACTGGCTGATCTGTGCTATAAGTGCCGCGCTGGAAATATTCGGATGTGTGTAACTGGCGTTCCGGCGTCTGGGCCACGCCCGCGCCAACGACCGAGAGTGTGCCGCCCTCGATGGTAAACTTTGGTGCTTCAGTGGTGGCGTAGTGGGTGACAAACATCGAGCGCCCGGCCTTATAGGTTTCCACGCCATACAGAAAGGCTTCGCCCCAGGTTTCAGGCGGGGCCATTTCAACCAGGTGTTTGACGTGTATGGAAGAGACAACAGCGTGGCGCGCGCGGAATTGTTCCCCGCTGACGGTCTCTACTCCCACGCAGCGCCCGTTTTCCAGTATGAGCCTGTTGACTGGCTGATCTGTCAGAATTGTGCCCCCGTGGCTTTCAACAATGCGGCGCAAGGCCTGTGGCAGGCTCCAGGAGCCACCTCTGGGGATAGCCCAGCCGTTACGCTGGCGACCTCCCACAAATGAGTAGGCCAGAGTGCCGGTGCCTGGACGTTCGCCCGGCTGTAGTGTGCCTTCCGCGAACCAGAGCATCCAGGACTTGACGTGCCAGTCCTCGAAGGAGGCGTCAATGATGTCCCACGCTGAAAGCGCCTGCCTGCGCAGCCAGATGCTGCCCAGAGGATGCGCGGCTAGCTCTTCTGCCAGAGGTTTACTCCAGCCAGCAGGCATATAGCGGATCTTATTGAAAATCTGCGAGACGCCGCGCCACTCGGCCATCATCTTGCGGTAGGTCTCAGCGTCTTTACGCGAAAATCTGGCAATCTCGGCACAGGTACGCTCGATGTCCAGCCATTGAGTAATGTACGTGCCGTCGGGAAAGACCACATGGGACGCGGGATCGGCGTGAATGTATTCCAGGCCATACTCGGCCAGCGGGAGCTCCTGGTTGCTCCAGACCGGGCTTTGCAGAAAAATCGCGTGCGTCGTCGAACAGGTGTCATGCAGGAAACCGGGCAGCGTGAGTTCCTCAGTCATGGTGTCACCGCCTATAATCGAGCGAGCTTCGAGTACCAGGCAGGAATAGCCCGCCATTCCCAGGTAGGCCGCCGTAATCAGACTGTTATGACCCGCGCCAGCAATGACGATGTCAAATTGTTCCGTCATGTGTTCCTCCTTGAGCATTTTTAGATAGACTTTGGTGAATAAGGGTCCAGATTTTTTCGGGTTTAAGTGGCATGTCAAGTGCTGTGATGCCGAGGGGAGCGAGCGCGTCCAGGGCGGCGTTGACGATGGCCGGGGGAGCGCCGATGCAACCTGATTCGCCAGCCCCTTTGGCGCCCAGCGGATTGTGGGGTGAGGGGGTTTCGACGAAATCGGTGACAAAAGAGGGCAACATGGCCGCGTTGGGCAGGGCGTAGTCCATCAGCGTGCCGCTCAGGAGCTGGCCCTCTTCGTCGTAGAGCACTTCTTCGTACAGCGCCTGGCCAATGCCTTGCGCAAGTCCGCCGTGAAGTTGATCTTCGACCAGGTGATGGTTGAGGACATTCCCGCAATCGTCAACTGCTACATAGCTGAGAACGGCGAGTTCGCCCGTCTCGGAATCGATTTCCACCACGGCCAGATGGGTGCCGGAAGAATAGGTTGAGCCAGGGGCGCTGAAGTCACGCCAGGCAGCTAACCCTTCAACAGGTGCATTATTGGCCGGATTGGGTGGTTCTCGTTCGATCAAATCTGGTTGCTCCTCAACCAGGCGAGCCAGTTTGCCCAGAGAGACCGAGCGAGTTGAAACGCCGCGCACGCTGAACTGACCGTTTTCGAGCTGGAGGTCAGCTTGCGCGACCTCCAACAGATGCGCGGCGAGCTGCGAGGCTTTGGCCCTGACCGCTTGCGCGGCCAGTAAGACTGCTGAGCCCGCGATCTGAGTCACGCGACTGCCATAGGTGCCGATACTATAGGCTGGCAGGCTGCTATCGTTCATTTGCACCTCAATCCGGGTCGCGGGCAGGTTGAAGCAGGAGGCCGCAATTTGTGCCAGGGCTGTGAAGTGGCCCTGGCCATTGTGGGAGATACCGCTCTGGACCAGAACACTGCCGTCTTTCTGTATGCGCACCGTCGCGGCCTCTCTGGGCGCCTTGCTGGCAGCAGGCGTGGCCGCATCGCCGGAAAGCTCAATAAACGAGGCCAGGCCGATGCCTGTCAGTCTGGAATAGCCCTGCGCGCGTGCCGCGGATTGTCTGGCGCGCCAGCCGGTGTAATCGGCAAGTTCCAGCGCGCGCTCAAACGCGGCCTGGTAGTTGCCACTATCGTAGACTGCCCCTGCGACAGTAGTGTGCGGAAAGGCTTGCTGAGAAATAAAATTGCGCCGTCTCACCTCCGCGGGATCAAGGGCCAGCTCGCGCGCAATCTGATCCATGATACGCTCCAGGATGTACGCAGCCTCTGGTCTGCCCGCGCCCCGGTAGGGAGCCGTCGTAGCTTTGTTTGTAAACACCCCGCTGACCTGGCTCTCAACTGCCTGCACCTGGTAAGGTCCCGCGAGCATGGATGACATGCGCGTGGGGACCATAGCCGTGGCGAAGGTCAGAAACGCGCCCAGGTCGGCCAGCGTGCGCACGCGCAGCCCCAGCAGCCTGCCATCGTTTCGTATCGCCGCCTCGACGAAATTGACCTGCCCACGTCCCTGAGATTGGGCCTGTAAATTCTCGTTGCGTTGCTCAATCCACTTGACCGCTCGTCCATATTTCACCGCCAGGAGGGCCGCGATAATCTCTTCGCCCAGCAGAGCATTTTTCGCGCCAAAGGCACCACCCACGTCGGCATTGGAGACTTTTATGCGCGCGGGCTCAAGGCCCAGGAAAGTCGCTAGCGTCTCGCGCGCGCGATAGATTGCCTGAGACGACATCCAGGCTGTTAGCTCGCCCGTCTGGTAATCGAAATCAAAGAAGCAGGCCCGTGGTTCCAGGGAACTTGGTGCGAGGCGTTGATTGACCAGGCGCAGAGAAACCACGCGTTCGGCCTGAGCAAAAGCTTCCGCGATATCGCCGCCGCTGGTCGTGTGCGTGAACGCAAGATTAGAGCCAAACGTTTCGTAGAGCAGCGGCGCGCCTTCTGCCAGCGCTTTTTCTGGATCGGCAACGGCGGGCAGCATCTCGTAATCCACCTCAACCAGTTCGCGCGCATCCTCGGCGCAGGCCAGGCTTTCCGCCAGAATCACCGCCACTGGATCGCCGACATAGCGCGCGCGCTCAACCGCCAGGGGACGGCGCTCCGGCTTGCGCAATCCCGGCACCGGGATAGTTGCCAGCGCTGGCATACCCTCAACCAGCTCCGCGCCGGTAAACGCGGCAATCACGCCCGGATACGCCCGCGCGGCTTCCAGGTCGATGGAATTGATCAGCGCGTGGGCGTAAGGACTGCGCACAACGATCATATGCAGCGCTGCTGGACGTCCAGGAGCCGATCTATGGTCATCCACATAGTGAGCGCGCCCGGTGAGAGCGCGATAGTCCTCGCTGCGCCTGGTGAAGCTCATCTGAGTGGGCTTATGCATCGTTTCTCTGCCTTTACTCAAAAAGCTGGTAGAATCAATCGATGATCATACCAATCTCAGGATAAAATAAAACTGGAGAGCCGGCTATGCTCCGTTCTCCAGGGTTTTTATCTGCTCGAATTTGTGTTGAATGTGCGTGAGCGCCAGGCGAATGGCCATTTGCTCATCCTTGCTCAGTCCCTCCACCAGTTGAGCTTCAAATTCACGGCTGAAGAGCATCATCTGCTGAAAGAGCTGCTGACCAGCAGGCGTGAGCGTCACCAGCGTGAAACGGTTGTCGCGCGGATCAACGCGGCGGCTGAGCAGGCCCGAAGCCTCCATCTGTTTGGCGAAGCGCGTCATCAGAGCCGTTTCCATACCCAGCCGCTGCGCCAGCTCAGTCTGGCTGATCTCTCCCGTATGCATCAGTTCGTGCAGGAGCATCACGCGCGACTGGCTCATCCCCAGGCGGCGCTCATAAAAGCGCAGCAGATCGCGATAGAGATGAAGCAGCAAAATAGGAAGTGGATGCGCCTCCTCCTGCCCAAGCGCCTCATACTTGCGTTCTGCCCCATGTTCCAACCAGCTCGCGAAGAGCCGCTGAACATCCTGTGCCATCTGCGAATCGGCGGGATATTCAGCAGGCTTCCGCGCTGCTTCTCCCATCTTCGCTTGCTGTTCATCCATCGTGAGCGATCCCTTTTTCTTTGCAGATAGAACACACGCTAACTATAAACCAGGTTAATTATTGACAAGGTTAACTAATAGCTAAGGATACTATACATGGGTGAAAAGGCTTTGTCAAGACAAGCATGAAGCTGGTTCAGGGTTTATGCGTTCTCCGAACTCGCCGCCTGCGGCGGCTCGCTCAACAAAAAAGCGGTTGTTACGAGGACCCCTCGTGCTCCGGCAGGGGACTGGCCGTTCCCTGCACCCCTGCTTTTGACGCGAACCCATAAACCCTGGAAGCTGGTACCACCACCAATCGGGGGCTGCTCATATCTGCGGGAAGCACACCGCAGCCCCCGATTGGTGGTGGTACCATTCACTCTTATTTCTCGCGCAAGCGCTGGCGGTGACGGCGGACTTTTGCTACATTGCCGCAGCCAGTTGTTGAGCACCAGCGCCGGCGGTGGTTTTTTGTCTGGTCGACGAAGAGCCAGCTACAGGCTTCGTTTGCGCACTCGTGCACCAGGGCGTGTTCAAGGGATGTAAGAAGGTCGGCAGCCGAGCGCGCGATTGATCCGAACATGGGATCGAGCGCGGCGGGATCGCTGGTCCATTCCCAGTCAAAGCCGCCCGCTACGGGGCCGACGCGACCTCCGGCCAGAGCTTTTCCCAGTTCTGCGTTTAGCATGGCCAGATCAGCCTGCGCTGGCTGTATTCCTGAGATCACAGCAGCAAAGATTCGATAAATCACTTCTCTGAAGAGAAGGGCTTTCTCAAAGGTCGCGGTGGCCTCACCTGGTCGCTGTTGCGCTGCGCGAAGAAGTACGCTTGCCTGATCCTCTGTGATCGTGTCTGTTTGTCTGCTCCATGCCACAAGATCTTCATAGCCGAAGAGATATTCTCGCGTTTCACCGTTCCGCTGTCCGCCTAATGTATTGGAGAAATCCAGGCAGATCAGCCCGCCGATAAAGGGAAAGCTTTTTGGATTTGTTTCATTGCTGCTCGTCAAAGTATATTTTCCTGTTTGATATGGTAACTTCCACAGGGCATTCCCATTCTCCAAACTCGCCGCCCGCTGCGGTCCTGGTCCAGATGAAGCAGAGAATGGGAATGCCCTGGTAACTTCTAAAATGGGCATTGACAGGTTACATTGATCCGGGTATACTGTAACTGCCTATATGTATTTTAAGTAGTTACCAGAAATTGTCAAGGGAGTAATCAGCATGGAAAAGCACTTGTTCAGGGTAGATGTGCCGCAGGCGGTTCTTACTGACTTGCAGGAG
>DASVMX010000282.1:0-3480 GCA_036384215.1 Ktedonobacteraceae bacterium
GTGATTGCCTGGCCCGCGGGGCCAGGCAATCACTGTCACAGCCATCTCTCTCTTCCCCTTTTATACCTCGATTGCCATGGCGACCGCGCCGCCGCCGCCGAGGCAGAGGGTGGCGAGGCCGCGCCCTCCGCCGCGCCGGCGCAGTTCGTAAATCAGTGTGGTGAGTACGCGGGAGCCGCTGGAGCCGATGGGGTGGCCGAGGGCGATAGCGCCGCCGTTGACGTTGACGCGGGCCCAGTCCCAATCGAGTTCTTTGCCGTTGGCCGCGGCCTGTGCGGCGAAGGCTTCGTTGACTTCGATCAGGTCGAAGTCGCTGATCTTCAAGCCGGTCAGCGCCAGCACGCGGCGTACGGCGCGGGTGGGCGCGGCGAAGATGTAGCGCGGCTCGATCGCTGCCGAGGCGTAGGCGGTGATGCGCGCCAGGGTGGTCAGACCATTCGCCTGGGCGAAGCTCTGGCTGGTGACAACCGTGGCGGAGGCGCCATCGCTCAGACCGGGCGCGTTGCCGGCTGTGACGCTGCCGTTGGCCAGGAAGGCTGGCTTGAGTTTCGCCAGTGCCTCCAGCGAGGTGTCCGCGCGGATCGGCTCGTCGGTGTCGAAGACGATGGTGCCTTTTTTCTGAGGAATTTCGATGGGCGCGATCTCTTCCCGGAAGCGCCCGGCGGCGGTAGCCGCGGCGGCGTTCTGGTGGCTGGCCAGGGCCAGGCGATCCTGCTGCTCGCGCGTGATCTCGAACTTCTCAGCGATAATCTCAGCCTCGTTGCCCATGTGGATATTCTCGAAGGCGCACCACAGACCGTCGTTGATCACCGAGTCCACCAGTTCGCCGTTGCCCATGCGATAGCCGGTGCGGGCCTTGCGCAGAAGGTAAGGGGCATTGCTCATGCTCTCCATCCCGCCGGCTACGTAGGCCTGGGCATCTCCAGCGCGAATAGCCTGCGCGGCCAGCATTACTGCTTTGAGGCCGGAGCCACAGACCTTATTGACCGTAAAGGCGGGAATGTCCACTGCCAGGCCAGCTTTGATCGCTGCCTGGCGTCCCGGCGCCTGGCCAATGCCCGCGGTGACCACGTTGCCCATCACTACCTCGTCGATGGCCGCGGGATCAATCCCTGAGCGCTGGAGTGCTGCTTTTATCGCGATTGCGCCCAACTCAGGCGCGCTCAAATGTGCCAGGGAACCAAGAAATTTCCCGGTGGGGGTACGTGCTGCACCTACAATCACAGCTTGTTCTTCTGACATATGTCTCTTTCCTTCCAGACTTCTTGCTGAATGCTTGCCACGCCATTGTGGATGGATATACGCGGCCGAAACTCTTTTTTGTTTTCTTCTTCATTGTATCGTGTCTGGAGGGTGAGGGGCAAATCAGCTCAGGATTGTGCTGGTAGCTGACCCATACGGAAATTGGATGGTACCTGCATGTTCCACATTGCATCTGAGACCTGCGCGGTCAGCATCAGCTTGCAGGTGGCATACAGGGGAGCGCTGGCACCAGTATTCGAGTTGCCGGGTAGGACATTGACCGGCATATAATGCATATCCAGCAACAGAATCTGGTTGTTGTTGAGGCGAATCTGATAGACTTGCTGCTCCATGAAAGTGCTCTGACCCAGGTAGACCGCGCGTTGGGCCGCGAGATCCTGGCGCAGTTGTCCCAGGTCGAAGGCCGAGCCATCGACGGCCCAATTCGCGACCGCGTCGCCTTTCTGGGCCACATGGTTCATCATATCTTTGCCCAGCATATCCTGCTGATCCGTGACCACCACCACGTCGAATTTGCCCGGCATCGTGGACTCAATGTGCATCTGATTCGTGCCCAGGTCCTGGTAGACCTCGACCTGGTACGTGTGACCTTGCGCGTCATTTTTGCTCTGTGTATAATGCAGCACATATCCCTTCCAGGTAAGATCGGAGGGCAGCGTGAAGGCGGTTGTACCGCCACCAGGCCAGATCAATCCTGGCAAAAACACAGCAGCCAGCGCCAGCGTCAGCACGAGCGCGGCCACCAGCGCCAGCGCACCCGCGCGCCCGCGTCCAGAACGAGTGCGCTTGCCAGCCGGAGATGTTTGCAGTTTGCGGGCAAGCTGTTTTTCAGGATAGAGTTGCCTGGGCCTTGTCTGCGCGGCCTGTTGATTGCTCAAAAAGGTCAGAATAGTATCGTCCACCCTGGCCGAGGGAACGCTTTCCGGCAGATCCGCCAGCATACGCGTGGTTTTTTGCAAAAGTTGAAACGCCGCGGCGCACCCCGGACAGCCATCTACATGCTCGGAGAGGATGCGTACCTGCTCAAAGGGCAGATCATCCATAATCGCGAGGTAGAAGCGCACAGACTCGCAGGCCTGCGGCCCGCTTGCGCCGGGTATAGGAAATGGAGGCAAATCAAGGTTATTCATCCTCGTCCCTCCTGTTGATTAAACTCTTCATTGTTAAGCTGTTGATATTGTTCGGCAAACATCCGCTTCGCGCGCGAAATACGGGTGGCCGCGGCATTTGGTGAAATGCCCACGATGGTCGCGATATCCTGATAAGCAAGACCTTGAGCGGCGCTCAGCACCAGGACAACCGCGTACTCCTCCGGCATATTCGCCAGAGCCAGGCGAATGTGTTCGCGCTCAAAGACCTCGGGAATACCGCCGCTGTCAGGTGGTAAGTAGGAGGCATCCTCTTCTGCCAGATGCTCAAACTGCTGGTTCGATGAACGGCGCATCAGGGGCCACCAGGAGATGCGTTTGCGTCGGCGCAGCGCGTCCACACACAGGTTTGTCGCGATGCGATAGAGCCACGGAGACAGGTTATTGTGATCGTAGAGTTCGTTCCACGAGACAAAAGCGCGTATAAAAACCTCCTGTGTCACATCATCTGCATCTTCCTGACTCCCAAGCAGGCGATAGACATAGGTATGGATCGGGCGTTTGTATTTCTCATAAAGCACAACCAGGTCAAGGGGCTGTTCATTTCCTTCTGAAGAGGCAGCGCCTTGCGCGGGCTTTATTCTGTTTTTCGACATGTCGAGAACAGTTCTTTCTGGCATCCAGGTTACCGCGTGCTCCCGCTCTTCCCCAGGAACCGACCTGCTCAAGATCGCGGGCTGTGCAAAAACCTCACCTGTGATTCCGTTTTTGGGCCTTGCTGGTAGTATACCAGTTCCGGCGCTCTGAGAGAACATCTCGAACTCCTATCTATACCATTAGTCATACGCCAGCGAGCGGTCTCCCACTGCTTCATGCATATTCACGTTTGAGAAAAGTTCTTTTTACGAATGGGATAAAAGAGTAAAAGAGATGGTTTGTATTATCTAAGAGCTTGCCGCCCTGTTCTATACTCTGAACCGAGAGAAACAAAACGAACGAGCTACGTTGTTAACCCTTTTCCCTGGTATAAATAATACTTTCCGTTCATAGTGCAAGTTTTTTGCTTGAATCCTCGCGCCTGCGGCGCTCGCTTTGGTTTGGAGTGAGGTGCGGATTGCCAGCCACAGGC
>DASVMX010000283.1:0-3459 GCA_036384215.1 Ktedonobacteraceae bacterium
ACCGCACACCAGCGGGAGTGCAGAGGGCGATAGCCCTTTGCCGGGGTCCGGGGTGTCCCCGGCACTCTCTCATCCTTTTCAGGGCGAGCGCCGCAGGTAAAGCGGGAGTGCAGAGGGCGACAGCCCTTTGCTGGGGTCCGAGGGTCTCCGGCACTCTCTCATCCTTTTCAGGGCGAGTACCGCCCACCAGCGGGAGTGCAGAGGGCGACAGCCCTTTGCCGGGGTCCGGGGTGTCCCCGGCACTCTCCCTCTTACCAGGCGAGCGCCGCAGGCGCGAGTTTACACTGCCAGTTTACAGTAATTCTTAAGACATTCTGAAAGAAAAAAAGTCATACATGGACAGAGTACACATAAAAATTTCATTAAAATGTGAAGAAGCCCACGCTTTTCTAAAAAAAAGCCTTGATAATCGCTAAAGGATAGTGTATGCTTTCCAACGGTATCCGATCTCGGTCTGGTGTACAGTGCTCGTCCAGAACAATTAGTCCCGCGCTGCTAGGGGTGACAGACGGCTGGTGACTCTGCAAGGATATGGACCCGGAAGAATACCATCATATCACAAGGAGGTCTCTGGTTTGAGTTTCGTTGACAAAACCCTTAAATGCCGCGATTGCGGTAACGATTTCACCTTTACCGCCGGCGAACAGGAGTTTTACCAGCAAAAAGGTCTGTTAAATCAGCCCAGCCGTTGTTCTAGCTGTCGCGCGCGCCACCGCGCCGAGGCGGGATCTGGCGGACGTTCTGAGCGCGCCCCTCGCGAGATGCACACCGTCATCTGCGCTGAGTGCGGCACGGAGACGCAGGTTCCCTTCCTGCCCAAGAACGATCGCCCTGTCTACTGCAGCTCCTGCTACGATAAGATCCGCGTGGCTCGCAGTTAAGATCGCGCTCTGCTGGCACTTCCGATGATGTTAGTCGGAGGCGCCATTTCACCCCCTATCCAGCCATATAGATCTATATGGTTGGATCAGGGTTTCCCCTTTTCTCCCTCCTTGCACTTCCCCTTTTTGAGTGCTTCCTCCTTTTTGAAAATTGACTCGGCTTTTCGTCCTTCTTTTATAAGGGGTTTTGAAAAGCGAAAAAATTCATTCCGGTGTTGGAATCCTCCATCAAAAGCGCGGTGTTGCGCGAAGCCGGTGTTGCCAACCGGTCAGTGCCATAGGGAACGCTGAATATGTCGGCCAATTGTGCGGATTCGTTACATTACTCGACCATTATCCGTAAGATAGTATATCGAGAAGGCCTGACATTTTCGTTGCATTGTACGCATTTGTGATTTAAACTAGGTGCAAGATATTCGTCCCAAAACGCCGAGGTGTTGGATGGTAGCTATTAATTCTGATGAATCGATTGTCCTTTCTCAGATGACGCTTGAGCAACTCCTGACAGAGACATCTGAGTACCTGTCTCCACATGATCTGGAGAAGATTCGTGATGCTTTCGAGCTGGCGAACAAAGCCCATACCGGGGTTGCGCGCAGTTCAGGGGAACCGTACATCCTGCATCCGCTTGAGGTGGCCCTGCTCCTGGCAGATATGCGCATCGACGCGGACGGGATCGCGGCTGCCTTGCTGCATGACGTAGTGGAGGATACAGATTTTACGCTGGATGAGTTGCGGGCGCTTTTCGGGGATGCGGTGGCCAATATCGTCGATGGCGTGACAAAGTTTGACGCGCTGGCAGAAAAATCAAACCCGAACAAGGAAAAATTATCTCCCGGCGCGCCCGAAACTCCTGAGCAGATTGAGCAGCGCCAGCGCCAGGCACGCGACCTGAAGCGCCGCCAGTTGACCGAGACAGTGCGCAAGATGCTGCTGGCGATGGCGGAAGATCCGCGCGTGGTGGTCTTAAAGCTGGGCGACCGCCTGCACAATATGCGCACACTGAGCGCGATGAATCACACTCAACAACAGAATAAAGCGCTGGAAACTCGCGAGATCTACGCTCCGCTGGCCAGGCGCCTGGGCATGGCGCTGGTGCAAGCGGAACTGGAAGACCTGGTCTTCAGCTACCTGGAGCCCGACCAGTATACACGCCTTGCCCGCGAGGTTGAGGAAGAACGCAGGAAACGCGAACCGCACACCGAGAAAGTCTGCCATATGCTGCGACAGGAGATGGAGAACGCCGGCATTCAAGCAGAGATCCAGGCCTGGCAGAAGCATCTCTCCAGCCTGCAAGGCAAGCTGATGCAGAACGGCGGTGAGATTGAACGGGTTCACGACCTGGTCTCTTTCCGCATCCTGGTGAATTCTGTTCACGACTGCTACCTGGCCATGGGCTATATTCACGCCCTCTGGCGCCCGACCGATGGCCGCATTAAAGATTTTATCGCGACCCCCAAGGTCAATGGCTATCAGTCGCTGCACACGACTGTTTTCGGCCTGGACAATCATCTGACCGAGATCCATATCCGCACGCACGAGATGCAGCGCACCGCCGATTACGGCATTGCCAGCTACTGGTATATGAAGGATCGCGGCGGCGCGCGCCTTTCCACCAACGAGATGATTGCCTGGATTGAACAACTGCGCGACTGGCAGCGCGAGCTGCCACAGAACGCCGACGAATTTGTCGAGGCAGTCAAAGGCGACATTTTTCAGGAACAGATCTTTGTCTTCACCCCTAAAGGCGAGGTCAAAGACCTGCCGCGCGGCTCTACGCCCCTGGATATGGCCTATCGCATTCACACGGACATTGGCGACCACTGCGCCGGAGCACATATTGTAACCAATATGGAGGACAGCGGACGCCTGGTGACGCGCATTGCCCCGCTGGATTACGAACTCAAAAGCGGCGAGATCGTGGATATCATCGTCAATCAAAAGATGCATCCCACGCGCGACTGGCTGAATTTTGCCCATACCTCTTCGGCGAAAAATAAGATTCGCCGCTACCTGAAAACGTACGAGCGAGAAGTCAATCTACAACTGGGACGCGAACGCCTCGACCTGGCACTGAAGGCTATGGGAGCCAGCAGCGTCGGGATCGTGCGCGACGAAGACCTGGCGAAGTTTCTCGCGAGCCACAAATATACTGCCTCAGAGGACCTCTACATCGCGCTGGGACGCGCGGAACTGCCGGTAATGACGCTGGTCGATTACCTGACTCCACTGCTGCAAAGTCGCGGCGCTCTCAACACACGCGATGGCATTGAAAGTCGCAAACAGAGCTTGACGCAGAGCTCAGAAGAGAACAGGACGCCGCAGATTGTCGTCAAACTGGCCCACTGTTGTTGCCCCCTACCCGGCGATGCGATCACTGGCACGGTCAATCCCAATAAAGGGATTATCGTGCATCGCAGCGATTGCCGCACCCTGCGCCGCCTGCGCAGCCAGGAAAGCGAGCGTTTGATCGATGTCAACTGGCTCCAGATCGAAACTGAGCATTTTCTGGTGCCCACAATTGTGGTCGCGCGCGACCGGCCCGGTCTGCTGCGCGATGTGGCCGCGGTGGTCTCCG
>DASVMX010000284.1:0-21368 GCA_036384215.1 Ktedonobacteraceae bacterium
TGAAACGCAAGCGCTTGCGTTTCACCACTGGGGTGAGCCTGCATTCCATCAGGGTCGAGTAACAGCCTCTTCCTCTGATACCTGTCGAGCAACAGCCTCTTCCTCTGGAGCCTGCGGCGCTGCGGCTGGTGGATTCTGGACCCCCAGCAGGGCGATCAGGGCTCCGGCAGCAGCCACCAGTGCGACCACCAGCAGTCCGAGATGGTAGCCATTGAGTTGGGCCTGCACCACTGCGGCTCCTGTCTGCGACGCACTCGCCTGAGTCTGCTCACTGCTCCCCACTGCCACGGCAGTCGTGACCGCCAGCCAGAGTCCTCCCCCTACCATCAAGGCGGTCGATTGCAGACCCGCTGCCAGTCCCTGCTCCTCATTGGCGATGCCGCTGACCGCCGCAATGGAGAGGGCAGTATGACCAATGCCCAGGCCCAGAGGTATCACCAGCAGCGTTGGCAGCAAAATGCCCCCAAGGTAGTCGCTGCTCTCCCCGATGCGCATAAAGAGCGCGATACCTATCGCCAGGCAAAACAGTCCCAGGGCCGTGCTCAGCTTCATCCCCAGGCGGTTGATGAGTCTGGGGGTGAGCAGGGCAGCGACCGGGATACTGGCAAGACCTGCGGGCAAGACAGCAAGGCTGGCAAGCAGCGGGGAGTAGTGTAGCATATCTTGCAGGTAGAGAGTGACAATAAACATGAAGCTGAAGAAGGAGCCCAGTAAGGCGAAGGAGCCCACGTTGGCTGCAGTAGTGGTCCGAGAGCGGAAGATGCGCAGCGGGATCAGGGGCTCTTTGGAACGCCATTCGATCAGCACGAAGACGACCAGCAGCAGCAAAGACGCCGCAAAGAGCCCGATCGTCTTCCAAAGCGTGGCGCCGTGTTGCGTCGACTGGGTAATGGCATAGACCAGCAGCAGCACGCCCGCGGTGACCGTGACAGCACCGGCCAGATCATAGGAACGCGAGCGAAGCTGCGAGCGGCTCTCCTTGATCATCACGGGGCCTAGCAGCAAGATCAGCAGGGCGAAGGGCAGATTGACATAGAAGACCCAGTGCCAGCTGAGCAAGGTGGTCAACAGCCCGCCCAGAAGTAAGCCGAGGCTAAACCCGGAGGCACCGGTCGCCAGAAAGATACCTATCGCCTGGTTGCGCCTGGGTCCCTCAGCAAAAGTCGTCGTGAGAATGGAGAGGGCCGAAGGCAGCGTCAAGGCTGCCCCGATCCCCTGCACTCCGCGCGCAAGGATCAAGAGCCATCCACTGCTGGAGAGCCCGCAGATCAAGGAAGCCAGACCAAAGAGGGCGGAGCCGATGAGAAAGATGCGGCGGCGACCAAACAGGTCAGCAGAGCGGCCTCCCAGTAAGAGGAAGCCTGGAAACCATAATGGCGCCCTCGCCCCGAAGTACGTGCGTCAGCAAGAAGAGGAGGGAAAGCGTGATCAGGTTCCACCGTACCTCTTCATCGGGAGGCAGAGCCTCTAGCTCCCTGCACAGGATTCTCAGGCGCTCTCTATCGCCACGCATGTGGATCGTTCTTGACTCGATCAGGGCACTTAACAGGTGCAGTCGCCGCTCAATGAATTCCACCTGAACATGCGAGAGTGCAGGGCCGGGCTTTCTGTGCAGGATGATTTCTATGCGCAAGATGGTTTGCTCCACGAGGGCGATCACGCTTGCATGCATCTGTTCCATGCTCATCTGAACGGAATAGACGAGCCGGAACCCACACCAGGATGTCCTGCTGTACATAGTCGAGCACCAGCCGGTGGCTGCCTGCAAAGCTCTGGGCGAAGCCGCTGCGATCCTCCTGCTTGCGCAGAGAAAGGGCTGCCAGTTGCAGTCCCGCGACCCAGCCCTGCGTCCGTTCAGAGAGGGTTACCATCTCCTCTTCTGACAGCGGAAGGCCCATTCCCTCCACCAGAAAGGAAGCCGCCTCTTGCGGGGTAAAGCGCATCTCTCGGTCGCTGATCTCCAGCAACTGCCCACGTACCCGCAAGAGAGAGAGAGGAAACGGGGGATCCGTCCGCGTGGCGAGTACCAGGTGCAGACTGGAGGGCAGATGATCCAGCAAGAAGCGCATGGACTCGTGGATAGCCTGCTCACAGAGCACATGGTAGTCATCCAGAATCAGGATGCGTTCTCTTTTCTCCGAGAGAAGCTCCTGGAGCAGGGCCGTCAGGATGGTCTGGAGAGGGGGAGACTGGGGCGAGCGCAGCAAGGCAAGAGCCACCTTTCCCAGGGGAGGCACTCCCTGGTCACCCTGTGCGTTGAGTGCCGCAATAACCGAGGTCCAGAAGCGGATCGGCTCATTGTCCAGTTCCTCAAGCGAGAGCCAGCTGAGAACGCGTTCGGCCCCCTTGCCTTGACATGTCTGCTGCCAAAAGGAGGCGGCCCAGGCCGAGATCAGGGTGGTCTTGCCACTGCCAGCAGAGGCTGAGACCAGCGTCAGGGGATGAGTGAGCACTTCCTCCAGGAGGCTCTGCAAGCGAGGGCGTTCCACCAGCCAGCTCGGCAAACGAGGAGGCGCGAGTCTGGAAGAGAGCAGCCCCACCCTCTGCTCACCATCAGGCGTCACGTTTGACCAGAACCCTGTTTCTGCTCCGTAGGCCAGGAGAGCCTCGTTCTCAGACGGTACAGGTTTGAGAACAAGAGGGGCTGGCGAGCTATTGAGTACCCTGGCCTCCTCTTCTAAGCGGGCGAAGGTCACCTTGTCGGTTCGACCCAGATAGCGCTTGCGGCTGCGGCGATGCTGCTTGCGATAGGCATACCAATACCCGGTCCCGCCCGGCCTCTCCTCTTTGATGACCGAGAGTCGTCCTGTTCGCCCCACAAAGGCAAAAGAGATCTGCTCTTTCAACCAGCCAGAGAAGGCAGACTCGTCTCCTGGATGGAAGCACAGCCTGACTTGCCCATGGTTTAACAATTCATAGCGCTCTTGCGTCTGGGACCAGACGAGGACATGCTTTGATGGTTTGGGCACGACATCCTTCCTTTGCTCCTGGGTGTCTCAGAATGAGACACCCAATCCAGGAGAGTATAACACACACTCAGACCAGCAGGCAAACAGGCTGATCGCTCTGTGGGACTTTTGCAACCTTGAAAAAGCCCTGTTCGGCCTCAACGTCCCTGTCTGAGGTATCTGGTGCGAGCGGCGAAAGGCGTGAAAATGGTATGGGAAATTGCACAATAAGTGGCTCTTTGAACACGCCCCTTGTTGCGGTATACTTGTCCCGAGGCAAGAGGGAGAGCCCGTTGCAAATGATAGGAATACATTATAAATAGCAGAAGAGGCGGAGACGCCGCGCTATCCGTCGCTCTGGTACAACCGCGATTTTATGCTGCTCTGGAGCGGCCAACTCCTCTCAAGCGTAGGCAGCCAGATTTCGCTGCTGGCCTTTCCGCTGCTGGTCCTGGGCATTACACACTCAGCGACTCAGGCCGGCCTGGTTGGCGCGCTGGATAGTTTGCCTTTTGCTATTCTCTGCCTGCCCGCGGGCGCGTTCATCGACCGTTGGGATCGCAAGCGGGTGATGCTGATCTGCGATACCGGGCGCGCGCTTGCCCTGGGCAGCATTCCCGTCGCGCTCTGGTTGGGCCACCTGGGCCTTTTCCAACTCTGCCTGGTCGCGCTGGTCGAGGGGACGCTGATGACCTTCTTTTCGGTAGCTGAGATCGCTTGCCTGCCGCACGTGGTGCCCAAAGCGCAGATCCCCGCCGCCAGCGCGCAGAATCAGGCCATCAACTCGGCCGCCTGGACGCTGGGACCGTTTCTAGGCGGCCTTCTCTATGGCCTGGGGCACGCGGTCCCGTTCTTGACCGATGCGATCTCTTACGTCTGTTCGGTGCTAAGCATCTTTTTGATGCGCGCGCGTTTTCAAGAGGAGCGCACGGAGGAGCCGCGCAAAATCTGGCAAGAGATCGGCGAGGGGCTTCTCTGGCTCTGGCGCGAACGCGTCCTGCGTTTCCTGGCCCTGCTGACCCTGGTCCTGGTCTTCTCCACGGTCGGCTTTACGTTGATCCTGATTGTGCTGGCGCAGAACCTGCATGCCACGCCGCTTGCCATCGGCATGCTCTTCGCCAGTGGCGGTGTGGGCAGTATTGCCGGAGCAGTGCTGAGCGGGCCCTTGCAAAAGCGTTTCGCCTTTGGGCCGTTGACGATTGGTTCAGCCTGGGTCTGGGCCGTTTCCTGGCTCGCCCTGGCCGTCGCGCCTAATCTCTGGATGTTAGGGGTCGCCAACGGAGTTAGCTTCATTGTCGTGCCCATCTTTTACTCAGCCCAGTTCAGCTATCGCCTGATCGCGATCCCGGACCATTTGCAGGGGCGCGTGCAGAGTGTCTTCCGCCTCCTTTCTCTTGGCAGCCAGCCCCTGGGCCTCGCGTTCACCGGGCTGTTGATTCAATGGATTGGTCCGGGTCAGACGGTTGTGCTGCTCTTTGTGCCTCAAGCTCTCGTCGCGCTGTTCGCCACTTTGAACCGTCGACTGCGAGCCATTCCATCGCTGAGCGAGCTGGCGCGCAAAGAACCAGGCTAGGATCAGCATCAGGCAGGATCTCGAATACCAGTGTTCTGGTTTTCAGCAGTCCGAGGCTGCGGCTGCCTGATCCTCTCTTGCGCTTTGCCAGATGAGAATCATAGGACCATAGACATTGTTTTCTCCGGTGTCCAGGTGGGTCCAATCGACAATGCCTGGCGCCGCTGCACGCAGGGTCTGCCGCACGCTATCGCCGGAGGGTTCCTGGGTTTCCAGGACACGAGCTGCCAGGGCGCTGATGATCGGAGTCGCGAAGGAGGTTCCCACCCAGTAAACCCAGGTGCTCTCCGGCGCGCGCTCATATTCGGGATAGGAGAATGGCGCCGGGCTATGCAAGACGGTTGTGTCATCTTTCGAGAGCGCCGAGTAGCGTGTGTTGGTGTAGACTCCGCGCAGGGCATCTACCGGGTATCTGACCGTCGTAGTGGGTATACTGGGGTTCCACATTTCTGGGATTGGCTGCGGTATCTCTCCTCCATAGGCTCCAATACCCTCCGGGCCTGGATAGTTACTGTAGCTGGCCGCCTGCCCTCCCTGGTTGACTGCTCCAACAGGGATCATTGTTGAGAGGATGTATTCCGTCTCTACTCCTGGCAGTGGATACGCAAAGGCCGCGGGATAGTCTGGACGCAAGCGTGTTCCCGCAGGGGCGCCCATGTGATGGTGCCGACCCGAACCGTTGCCAGAAGAAGCGGTAAACACGACGCCATACCTGGCCAGCGCCTGCATGGGCAGCAACGAGCCCAGGCGCGCAGGTGCTATCGTCTGGTCCGTAAATCCCGCCTGAGCCAGCGACTCTTCTTCAGGCGGAAAGGTCAGGCTCAAATTGACAACGACCCTCGCCCCTGTCTCGAAAAGATCTCCAGGCATGTTTGTGTCGGGATTCAACGGCAGGAGACGATTCTGAATGGTGCTGAGCGCGTGTGTCAGCATAAGCGTGTCACCTACCGCGTAATCGTTGAGCACGCGCATGCACTCGACTTGCGCATCTGGCGCGAGATCACGAATAATGCCTGCGATGAAAACTCCGTGGTCGTTCATGCGGAAACCTATCAGTCGTGCATAGATGTCGGTGCCGGTAGCTGGCTGATCGGCACCAGGCTGTTCCAGGAGTTCAGGCAGGAAAGAGTAATGGAAATCGACATGCTCGACGAGATCCTGGAGCAGCGTATTGCTTGCTCCATTCAGCATGGCGCTGAAAATCTGCACCTGCGTGGGCACGGTATCCAGGACAAAGACATGCACTCCCTTGCCAGTCGCGTTCAGTATCTCTGCCGGCAGTTCCGCGGGGAGTTCAATATGCCAGTTGAGGTCTAATCTGACATCGTTAGCCGGGATAGGAGGCACGACTGGACAGCCCGCCGAAATGGGTGTCCCTCCAGTGAGCCAGTTGGGCATAGCCGCCAGCAGTTTCGCCTCGCTTTCGCTCGCGGCAGAAAACTGGTCTGATGAAGAGAGAAGCCGATCCGCGTCACCATTAATGAGGTGGACGATATCGAGCGTGCCGTCTTTTTGCCTGAATGGGCTTCTGAGATGAAAAAAACTGATGACCAGGGTGCCTTTGCCCGATGGGTGAGGGAACAGATACTTTCCAGACGGGCTCTCCAGAGAAGCCGGTTTTGCTGAATCCATGTTCATTGATGATGAGGGCACGTTTTGTACGCCCGTGGGGTCCTCTGGATCAGGGTCATCCGAGTCGTCGTCGTCGTGATCGTCCGGGTCGGGTTTTGGCGCAGGATGCGGAAGATCTTGCCGGGTAAAGGATTCCAGATGATAACCGCTCCTGGTCAGCAAGACTTTGTTCAGGCCGGCAAAGTCGAGCGATTTCAGGATCTCCTGCTTGCCTGTAGTGATGTCAAGGGGGCTATGGTGAGTCACGGCCATCTGGTTGGCATGCCAGCGCACGACCGCGCTCAAGGGCATCGGGTTCTCTGGTGTATGTTGAGATTCTTCCATATTTCCTCCGTCTTTCAGACGCGAGATCTACGTACATGCGTCAATCTCATAGAGCTACAGGTTTTTTCGAGTATTTGCAAAGGATGCTTCCCGCGTCTGTTCTAAGGACGTGAGCAGTTCGCTTTTTTGGGAGGTGTCTCTGAGAAGAGTCTGACGAAGTAATCCGGGGTCTCCAACTAGGCGGAAAGCTGCCCAGAAATATGGATGGTGGTATCTGTGCAGAAGGCTGCATTGGGCGGCACGCAAAGCCTGCATTTTGCTGGCGCCGTACAGCAGGTTCAGGTAAAATACGCGCATCAGTTCGCTGGTCGCATAGTCTTCTACCGGCCACAAACTGATGAGTAGTGATCTCGCGCCAGCGGCCAGGAAAGCCCGGCCCAGGCCGAGTTGTTCGTCACCGCCGCCGCTCAAAGAGACGCCTGTTTCACAGCCGCTTAATGTCACAAGTTCGCAGGCTTGTAAGGGAAGGTGGAAGGCATCAATGGCGTTCAGCTGGCCGTCTGCTAGCAGTATCGAGGAAAAGTTTGGCGCGTCTAACCTGGCGCGGCCATGGGTCGCGATATGGATTACCGGACTGCCAGGTGCTTGCTTGCTGAGTTGAACGATGGTGGCGTCCTGCTCAAGATAGCAGCGCCCGTCGAGCAATTCGGCTACCGTGCGCGCTTCATTGATGCAGTATTGTAATGAGCCATTTCCTGAGTATCCAAAGACCAGGGGCGCGACGTGCGCCGGTTTTTCCTCAACATCATCCAGCCGATGCTGGTGAAAATAGGTCTGGACGGTACTGGCAGGTAGATAGCTCATTTCGAAGCGCTCAATCAGGAAGCGAGAGCCATCGTGGAGCGCGTGAAACGGGAGTTGATGCAATAGTCCATAGGGAACGATGGTAAGGTGTGTAATGGTGTCCGGTAAATATGTCTCAACGGGCGCGATGAGCAGCCGATACAACTTTTGCAATAAACGCAGGATACCCTGCTGAGGTGGATGTTGTGTATCTGGCCAACTGCCAGGCTCCAGATACGCATAGAGAAAGGGCTGCAATTGCTCCAGTTCGGCTTTCCCACGAGCATCTTCGTGGAAGGTGATACGCCTGGCTGAAAGGATAAAAATCAGCAACTTTTCCTGGTAAAGGAAATAGGCAAGGAGCACCTGATTCTCAGTCAGGAATTGTTGGAGCGCCGCGATATCCACTGGCGGCAGCACAGAGCGCGCGGGCTGATCCGCGCGCGTGACAGGAGGTAGCTGCATCTCGTGTATGCGTATGAGATCAAAGAGTTCTTCTATTTTTGTTTCACACTGTTGTACCTCACCCCTGATTGCCAGTTGATCAAGTTCGAAATCGGCCAGGGTTTCCTGGTTCAGGAGCAGCATACTGTAGTGGCGGTAGGTATTTTGCCAGTCCTTCAATTCCTGCTGCAGGCGCAGCAGGGGCGCGCCCGTAGGGGCCAGTGCACCCTCTGTTTGCCGAGCCTGCGCACGGTGCAAATACTGCCGCAGGGCATAGGAGCGCGCACGTTCAAGATAGGTGAGTGCTCGCGCAATCTCTTTTTGTTGGAGGGAAAGATAAACCGCGTTCTCATACAGCGGCCAGACTGTGTGTAGGAACGCGGGCGACAGATCGTAACGCAGATTCTCAAGCATTTCTTCTACTCGCACGATGGCCATGCGATGGTAGTGCCAGGCTCTGGAGGTCTTTCCTTGCAACAGGGCCAATTGCCCAAGCAGCCAGTAGCCGCGATATTCTCCTTCTTGTAACCTGTGCTGAGAGGCCTGGTGGATGACTTGCCGACAGAGACTCATGGCCTCTTCGAACAGGGATTGCCATCTGTCTCTCCCCTCAGTTTGTTGGAGCGAGAATATCCGTGCCTGGGCCATGATCAGGCAGGCATGTAACGAGCGTTCGACCAGGCCATGGCGCGCAAAGTATTCCCTGGCGGAGCGCGCCTGGATGTATGCGTCATCCGGGGAAGCCAGTTCCAGCGAGAGTTCAGCTTGCTCCAGACGTGTCCCGAAGGTGGAGCGAGCAAAGCCTACCTGCTGGAACTGCGCCTGAGCCTCGTCTAAAATGCTGATGGCTTCTTTCAGGCGTCCAGCAGTGATGAGAATGTGCGCGTAGTCGCGCAGCGTGTTAGCGGTATCCAGCGAAGTATCTCGCTCCCTCAGGATCTGCGTTGCCTCACCCGCCAGGCGGCAGGCTTCCTGGGCGCGATTCAGTTTGATCAGGCAACTGGCCATTTTGAGTTTGAGCTCAGCCAGCAAAAGTGGATCATCGACTGCGTTTTGCTGGAGCCTGGAACTGGCCGCGTAATAGCGTTTGATGGCTGATCCATAATAGCCTTGTGTCAGATCAATATCAGCCAGGCGCATCTCGACATACGTGATCAAGCTGGTCTCTTGCAGGTCGATAAAGCGCTGCTGTCCCTGTAAGAGAAGCCGGCGGGCAGCTGCAAACTGGCCGAGCCACGACAGAAATTCTCCCTGGTTTGCCTCGGCCATAGCAATTGCGCGCTGCGTGGAGACAGCGTCCTGATCTTTGAGTGTCAGGTACGCGGCAATCATCTCCTGACAGAGATCGATGGCGTCCTGGTAACGTCCCACTTGCGAATAGATGACTGCTACATTGTTGTCCAGCAGTGTGACCCAGTAATGCTCACCTAATTGCAGAAACATCTCGCGCGCGCGTGCCGCCTCGTTCAATGCTTGTTCGGCATCGCCCAGCCAGGTTCGGGCGGTAATCCAGCTGATGCGACTGCGTGCCCAGTTCCCCTTATCTTCCAGGCGCAAGAATTCTTCTCCGGCAGCGTCCAGCGCTTCAAGGGCGGCCTGGTGAAGCCCTAGCACGCGCAGCGCGTCTCCTCTCGCTTTCAGACCTAATGCGTGGCAGGAGAGCTGGCTCGTGAGTTCTCCGAAGAAGATCAATTCCTCTGCCAGCTTGAGAGAATCAGCAGGATTCGTATATAACTGATCCAGAGCATTATCGCTTAGCCTGACGCCAAGTGCCACGCGGTCGGGGATGGCGTCAAGATATGTCGCCAGCAAATGACGCCCCTGCTGCAAACCGAGTTCGCGTAATTGCGCGAGCAACTGGTCTTCATCCATAACAGTACTCTATTTAGTCAATGGTAATCTGCTCGATCAGTAAATCCTGGCCGGGAAGATGGATCAGCAGGAGATATTCGCCGTTGGAGACAGGCTGGAAGAGCAGATTCCCAAGGTCATTGATGAGCGTCTGCGCTTGCGGTGTTTCCTCTGGGGCCAGGTCAGCAAACAGGCGTCCCGCGTAGAGTTCTGCAACGGCCCCTTCAAACACATTTACCTGTTCCGTGTCGTCTGCGCTGGTGAGAATGCCGAGTAGCATCTGTTCGCCATTCGTGGCTCGTGCCAGGTGTAGTGAGAGGTCGATGCTATCGATCCGATATTGGCGTGGCCAGGTCTTTCCTGTTCCCTCGCCCGTTTCTCCACGTGTGACAATTTCCCGCGCAGGCTGAGCCTGCTGTCTGGTCAGGACTCCAAACGTGCGGCGTAGTGTTCCGGCAAGCGTAGAAGCTGGAGCAAGCTCCGCCGGTACCTCGCGCAGAAAACGGCGCGTATGTGCAACTTCGAGGGCGCAGAGAGGACAATCGAGCACGTGCACTGCGACCTGGCTTTGCTCGTCAGGGGGCAACGAGTTTTCACAGTACAGGGTGAGCCGCGCGCCATCGGGACAGAAACGCCGATAGAAACGCGCGACCAGTGCGTCGTCAAAATGTTGATATTCTCCGATTCGCCGCTGGCACGTCGGACAATTTTCCAGGTGCAGGCGTTTCTCGGCTGGCAAGGAGTCCGCTTCTAGCGCGAATTGGAGCAACTCCTCGTCGGTTGGAGCCGAAGTGTGCGTGCAGTCTCCCATATGTTTCCCCTTTGTGGCTCTTTGAAAACGGCTTCTCTATTAAACGAAGCAGACCCGTCTTTTTGGGAGATGCTCTGCCAGCATCATCACCCTTGCAGACTGCTTTGCGCCTTTAAGTATATTTCCCTCTGCAAATACTGCCAGAGTCTCTTATTACGTCTAGAAGTCTGAGTTACCCAGAAGATAACGCAAGCGATCCTTGTTGCGTCTCAGACGATCCAGGATACCGCGCTTCAATTTATAGACTTCTTGAATGTCGCTAAACTCCTGGGGACAATAGTGAACGACCTCTCTGGGGGTGAGATTGCAGTAGAATAACAGTTGAGCCAGGCGTTTCTCGCGCTCATCGGGCAACATGCTTTTGATGGTTTCCCAGCGTTCCAGGTCCTCCTCCTCTGGTGCCGCTGGTTCCACAAAGGCTGTTTCCTGTAGAGGCAATTCTTTGCTCTTCATTTCGCGTATCGTATCGATCACCGCCGCGTTCAGGGTTTTGCGCAAAAACCAGAGCGCGCCTGCCAGGCTGTGAAATTCCAGTGGCTGGTTGTGCGCCGCCACCCACAACCGCGCGATGGTCAAATCCGCGTAATCTTTCTCCTGAATATGCAAACGAGCGGCTTCTTCCCGGTACGGATGGCGTCGTAACCAGCCAATAATCGTGGCTGAAAAACGCTGGATTAGGATCTCCCACGCCTGCTCATTGCGCAAGACCAGCGCGCGGCGAAAAATTTCCAGGCAGTATTCTTCAGCGCATTGTTGCCTGTGACTGAACTTTTCCATCTCCCACCAGCAGCGATTTTGCAGTTCGACCAGGCTCATTTCGGAAGGCGGTCTATCCATCAGGGATTTGTATCCTTTCCCAGGTTCTTCTCTCCTGGGCAGAAGCAAACGCGCATTCCCAAAGGGTGAGACAAAACCATGCACTTTCCCTCTTCCCTATTTGATCGTTCTTACTTAATTATATCGATATGATAGCCTTTTATCAATATGAATTGTCGTGGCTTCTTCCCGGGCAACAACATCTCTCTTGATGCTCCCCCCACAATACTCGCAGCCTTTGAGGCACTGGTAGGATTGATTATTGAGGTGATATTCATTGATCGTCACTGCCTGCGGGTAGTGCATCCGTGTTCTCCGCCAGGCGGAATGGAGAACGCACGAAATCACTCTTTTAGCCTGGCCACGGCATACTCAGGAACGCCGACGTGCAATCTCTTCTACCGCTTTCTTCGCTTCAGAGAGACCGACGGCGGTTCGTCGGCGATAGTAGCGGACGGCCAGGGTTGTGTAGCCAGCACGAATGAGGAAGTGTAGAGAGGCAGGATCAAGTGCTGGCTCGTTGGGCATGCCTTCCTCAAAGATTTTGTCTTTTCTTGAAAGCTTTCAACAAAACAAGCACAAAGAAGAGCAAGACGAGTGGAGCGAGACTGCCAAAAATGATCAGGAATCCATCATGCAACATGCGTGCCTCCTGTCCCTAGAGTGTGGAAATGTTCTGTAGTCGCGCGTTGATCATATCGTAATTCGGCAGAGGTTGGCAAGAGCTTGAGGAGGGCAAGGAAAACGCGCGGTGGCAAGCTCCCCAGGCTCACAGATGACCAGTGGAAAAGGGAAGAGGGAGAAGGCTGGGCATGTGTTACCACAACTATGGCGTGGCTGCTGCGATAGAATCAGTACACTACCCACATTGTACAGAAGAATTGAGCTGTGATACATTGTGGCCTGAAAGCTTTTTCTCAAGATGTGTGACAACGTGTCTGGTGCGTTTGGAAGGGAGGAGAGAATGAGCAGTGAACAGCAAGCAGGGGCCGTCGCAAAAGAAACCGGTCGCCTCGAAGCCTTTAGCGACGGCGTCTTTGCCGTCGCCATTACATTGCTGGTGGTCACTTTACAGGTGCCACACCTGTCGGAAGCCATCTCTGTATCCACGTTGGGGCGTGCGCTGTTGACGCAGTGGCCGTCTTACCTCGCGTTCATGACGAGTTTTGCCACGATTTTTATCATGTGGGCAAGTCATCACAGCATTTTCAAGTTGGTGTACAAGGCCGACACCTCCTTCCTGTTCGCGAATGGCTTGCTGCTCTTGCTGGTAACCGTGGTGCCTTTTCCTACCTCTCTGGTGGCCCAGTACCTCATCACGCCTGCAGCGGCGCTGGCATGCGCCATCTATGCCGGGGTTTTTGTGGTGATCAACGTGGCCTACAACGTGCTCTGGTGGGTAGCTGTGCGTCAGCGCCGTTTGCTGCACCCAGCCGTGACGTCTCGCCAGGTAAAGCGGGTGACGCGCAACCAACTCCTGGGATTGCCGCTCTACCTGCTGGCGACCCTGCTGGCGTTCTGGAATCCCTATGTGAGTGTGGGCCTGTGCAGTTGCCTGTGGATCTTCTGGGCCTTCACGTACTATGAACGGAGTCCGAGTCCACGCAGTCCCATGGGCGGGCAAGACGTGGAGACTGCTTCTGAAAGCGATACGTGAGGGAGAAGGAGCCAGTCCCCGAAAAAGCTCTTTTTCCCTCTTTTGCGAGCCGCCGCAGGCGGCGAGAAGGATTTTGCAACAGCCCTGCCCCTCACCACCCCTGCTCTTGACTTTGCAGAAACGCTTGTCGTTCTTTATACTGAGTAGGGGATGGATATTCGTCAAAAAGACGGGATTTGAGCGTCTCTGAAAAGTTCTTAGCGAGACCTCTTGCTGGAGTCTCAGCAGCAGGAGACAAGAGAGGCGCATACGTTCGGTGAGAGGGGCATCTGTAGAGGAGGAGGAACCATCATGCCTTATTCTCATTTTCCTGATCCAGAGGAAAAAGGACCATTGCCACCGCAGTCAACCATGGCAACCAATCGATTTCTGGCGGTGATGCACGGATCGGCAGATCTCTTTTGGATTCTCTCCTCAACTGGCAACGTAGACGACATCAGTCCCAGTTGGCTTTCCTTCACTGGCCAGCAGCAACACGAGGCTTGTGGGAACGGCTGGCTCGATGCGGTGTATGCCGTCGATCGACCTTCCCTGGAAGCCTTTCTCGCTCAATCCATCTCCGTCGGTCAACCCTTTGAGCATACCTGCCATATTCGCAGGAATGACGGGATCTATCGTCTGATGCGCCTGCGCGCGTTTCTGGTCTGCACTGTTGCTGGAACAGTTTGTGAGCTCGTGATGAGTGGCACGGATATCACGATGGAACATATGAATGACGCTCAGATTCAATTGGCTCTGGAGGCGTCCGGCGTCGGTTTGTGGCGGTATCATCTGGGCACACAGCACTTTGTGGCAACGGAACAATGGAAACGGCTGTATGGACTTCCGCCTGATGCGCCCGTCACCTTTGAACGCTTCCTGGGGCTGGTCCATCCCGAGGATCAAGCACGGATTGAGGAAGTGATTACCCGTGTGTGCGCCGAGCCAGACCCCCACGATGTGCAATTTCGGATCATCCGACCTGATGGGAGCTTGCACTGGATACTCAGCCGCTTACAATCCTTGTCGAATGTCCCGAATCAGCCCAGTCTTTTGATCGGTTCCGCGCTGGATATTACCGAAGCCAAAGAAGCGGAAGAGCAGATCACCCAGATTCTCGAAAGTATTACCGATGCCTTCGTTCATCTCGATCACGGGTGGCGCATTACCTATGCGAACCGCCGATTTGATACGCTGACGGGTCTCAACTGGGCAACCGTCCTGGGCCAATCCTTATGGGAGGTCCGCCCGCAGTGGCGTGGAGGTCTTTTTGAGCACTACCTGCGCACGGCGATGGAGATGCAGCAAGCCACGTGTTTTGAATATGTCGTTCCAGACACCAATAAGTGGGCTGACGTGCATGTGTATCCGACGAAGGAGGGTCTCGCCATCTATGGGAACGATATCACGGAACGCAAGCGCGCGGAAGAGGCTCTGCGTGAGATGGAAACGCGCTTCCGCCATTTTGTGGACGCGAATCTGCTCGGCATCCTGGTGCATGATTGGGAAGGAACCATTTTTGAGGCCAATGACCAGTTCCTCTCGCTGATCGAGGCAACACGCGAGGATGTGACCACGGCGGGCCTGCACCTGAGAGATCTGACGCCCAGCGAATACCAGGCAAGGGATCAGCAAGCCAGAGAAGAACTGCTCGCAACGGGCACGTATCTGCCGTTTGAAAAGATCTATCACACACGAGAGGGGAAGCAGGTTCCCGTTCTAGTCGGGGGAACCCTCATGCACCCGGAACATGCCCCCTCTTCACAGATTCTCTCGTTTGCCCTGGATCTGACCGCCCAGAAGGAACTGGAACGGCAAACACAGTTCTTTTTGGGCATGACGGGCCACGAGTTGAAAACTCCACTGACGGCCCTCAAAGGGATGTTTCAACTCTTGCAACGCAAGGAGCAGCGCCTGCTCTCCGCCAGCCCCGATCTTGAACCCGAGATGCGTGACTTCCTTGAGACGCTCTCGGACCGTCTTGTGGCTGCCGTTCGACAGGTCGATAGCCAAACGCGTTTGATTAACGATCTGCTGGATGTTTCTCGGATTCAGACAAATACCCTGCAACTGGAGATGCAACGTAATGATGTAATCAGCATCATCAAGACCACAATTGAGGATCTGCGCCTGATGGTTCCCAGGCGCACGTTGCGCCTCGAACTCCCAAAACAAACCACAGCCATGGTGCTGGCAGATCAGGACCGCATTCGCCAGGTGCTCATCAACTATGTGACCAATGCGCTGCGGTATTCGGGTTCGAGTCTCCCTATTGTCATTGGCGTGACGCTCCAGAAGAACCATGCACGCGTCTGGGTGCGCGATCAGGGGCCAGGTCTCACCGCGGAAGCCCAGAAGGCCATCTGGCAGCGCCACCACCAGGTTAAAAGCACTCCTCTTCAATCGGGCGATTTGGGGAAAGGATTAGGTTTGGGCCTCTATATTTGTCAGATGCTCATTGCCCAGCATCAAGGCGAAGTCGGCGTGGAAAGTGCGCCTGGGGAAGGGTCTACCTTCTGGTTTACTTTACCGCTGGCCGGCACAAACGATTTTTGCCTGGAGTGAAGGGAGCAACGAGGCTCATCGGCTCTCAAGGAACACTCCCTGAAGCGGTGGAATGAGGCCTATCGTCCGGAACACGGTTTTGGTGAATGTTCGTGCCAAACCGCTTTGGGCATGAAAGCGCTCCATGTTTTTGAGCGAGGCGCGAACTGCTCGGAACCCATAGTCGATCATCTCTCGTTCGTAGGCAGCGAGGGCCTCGATCAGGTGGTCCTCTCCACGATCAACTGAGACCAGCGCCCGGCGCAGTGCAACTGCATCCCGCAAGGCAGTATTGGCGCCAATTCCACGATAGGGCGTCATATTGTGCAAGGCATCGCCCAGCAGGGTAACGTTGCGTGTCTTCCACGGAGGAATCGGGACAGACGTCTTGACCGCAAACGCCGTGAGCGTGGGCACTTCCGCACTCCGCACCAGGTGCACCAGATCGGGGTGCCACTCATCCATCAGCGTGACCACCGCGTCTTTCAATACCTCGCCATCCAGTGCTTCAACGTTCGAGGGTAAGGGAAACCTCTCGCGATAGGCTGAAAAGCCCCACATCACATACTCCTCACGATCAGAAGAGAGCGGATCGGGAGCGGTCGCGACAGTTATCCCCGCAGAGCTTTTCTCCCCGTAATCGATGGCACTGGTGAACAGGAAGCAGCCGTGTGGACCGAGAATCAGCGTCGGGCCGCGGAAGATCGGCTCAGGCGTGCTCGCGCGGACATCCTCGTTCAAACCGAACTTGCCGCTGACGACCATGATGCCGGTCTCGACGCGGCTCGCCTGTGGCAGGAGCTGTGTGCGCAGATGAGAGCTGGCACCGTCCGCACCAATGAGCACATCGCCGGTCGCCGTTGACCCGTCCTCGAAACAGGCCGTGACGGCGCCATTGGGCGCGTCTTGGAACGCGACGAACTTCTTGCCAAAATGAACGATGCCATCGAGACCTTCGAGGAGGGTCCGGCGCAAGTTGATACGACTCACCGGGAGTTCACTCTCGACAGTCTTGCCATCGCTTCGAGGAAAGGAAATTTCCAGCAGGCGCGTCATGCGGTGATCGAGAAAGGTCAGGCCTTGACTCGGAATGGCTGCGCTCTCGACCAACTTCTCGAAGACGGCGGCTGGCAAACACTCCTTGAGCGCTCTGATGCCGATTGCGCTGAGACTCAAGCGATAGCCTTGCAGACGATCGGAAGGGGTCTCATCGCGCTCGAACACCGAAACCTCGACGCCGTCCGACTTGAGTCCGTGTGCTAAGCACAGGCCGCCAGTGCCTGCTCCTACGATCATCACCCTGAGCGGTTGGTGGATCATGCTTCGTCTCCTTCACGTTTCGTTGCCTGATACATGAGTGATCCTTCCAGAACGTTATCGTACGCACTCGCATTCACTTCTAGAACACGATCACGGGCAGCAGCACGATACTGAACAATTGGGGAAGAGACAGGCTATTCACATGAACCATTCTGTTGAGTATCAAATTGTTCTGAGGATACGTGCTCAAAATAGGCTTGGAACGCGCACACGGTTTTTGCCAGAGAACAGGGGCAGATGAGCATGCTGCCGGGTCTGCCGAATACCATTCACCTGTGGCCCCAATCGTCGCCAGAGAGGCGAGTGTGGTGGCGTGCAGGAGATCGAGAGAGCGTTAGTCAGAGCCTTATGCGCCCTTGCCAGGTTGAGCGCCAACGTGAGCGCCGCTCGTTCCTGGAAGCCGCAATGAGCACTGCTCGCGGGGATAAAAGCAGATGATCGAGAGACCATTGCTCTTTTGCCCGCCGTTTGACGTATTGCTCGCTCGTAGTTGTGTGATACAATACCCCAAGAGACGCTGATCGCGGCACTGGGAACTTCCGACCCGGAGACCAGGCAGAGGAAAGCGAAATGCAGCAGAAAAGACCACATGGGCCGATGGACGTGAGGCCCCCAGAATACCTGACCCTTCTTGCTGTGCGACGCGCTGTGGGGATCAGCAGGGGAACCCTCAAGCAATATCTCACCTCTCTGGGGATTGAGCCGATCTGCTTGCATATGAGCACACATCGTTTCTCTCTTTCGCGGGAGGCGCTGGCCCGCATGAAGCAGCTCAAGCAGAACCCGGCACTATTCTTTCGCCTGAAGGCCGAGGAAGGCTCTGAGGGTGATGCCTATGGCTAGCATACCAGTTCGAGAGACACCGTCTTTTCCCATTGTGGGGATTGGGGCTTCTGCTGGCGGGTTAGAGGCGTTTCGGGAGGTGTTGCGGTTCCTGCCAGTCGATACGGGGATCGCGTATGTCTTTGTGCAACACCTGGACCCCACCCACGAAAGCCTCTTAACGGCCCTGCTTGCACGGGCCACGCAGATGGAGGTCTGCGAGGTCGATGCGCCCAGGATCGTCGAACCCAACCATGTGTATGTGATTGCCCCCAATACGGATTTGCTCCTTGAACAAGGGGTGCTCACCCTTCAGCCTCAGACCACGAGTCGTGGGCAACACCTCTCGATTGATACCTTCTTGTGCTCCCTGGCCGAGAATCAGGCATCTCAAGCGATTGGGGTTCTTCTCTCAGGCATGGCTTCTGATGGAACACGTGGGTTGGAGGCCATCAAAGAGCGCGGAGGGATCACTCTGGCCCAGGATGCGCAGTCAGCTCTCTACTCGATGATGCCACAGAACGCCATTGCGAGCGGGTGCGTGGACTTCATCGGATCGCCCGAAGAGCTTGCCAGAGAACTGACCAGGATCAGTCGCCACCCTTACCTTCAGCAATCACCGGTTCCAGAAACAGCAGGGGCCACGACCCAGGCGGCACAGCACATGTTGGAACCGGCATTTTCCGATACTGAGCGGGTGGTCCAGCAGATTGCGCGTGTGCTCCGGCAAAAGACCGGTGTCGATTTTACCGCGTATAAACCCACGACGCTCATGCGGCGCATACGCCGCCGCCTGGTGGTGCAGCACCTCGGCAGTTTGGCCGAATATCTGACGATGCTGCGCGAGAAGCCTGCCGAAGTCGACGCCTTATACCAGGATATCTTGATCGGGGTGACGAGTTTTTTTCGCGATCCCTCCACCTATTCTCTGCTCAAACGCGAGGCGTTCGGGCACCTGGTGGAGACCAAATCCCCGCGCGATCCCATTCGGGTCTGGGTGCCAGGTTGTTCCACTGGGGAGGAGGTGTACTCGCTGGCCATCTGCTTGCTGGAGTTTCTGACTGAATATCAGCGGGCGCTCCCCCTCCAGCTTTTTGGTACCGATCTCAATCCGCGGGCGATTGAGCAAGCCAGAGTGGGCCTGTATTCCTCATCGGTGATTGAGCAACTCCCTCATGAGTGTCGGGAACGGTTCTTCCACCCGGTGGGTGAACAGTATCAGGTGAACAAGCCCCTCCGCGATCTGTGCATTTTCGCCAGACATGATCTCTTGCGCGATCCTCCTTTCTCCCACCTGGATGTGCTCTCGTGCCAGAATGTGCTTATTTACCTGCAGCCCGATATTCAGCAGAAGCTGATCCAGATCTTTCACTATGCACTGCTTCCCCAGGGAGTCCTGGTGCTTGGAGCATCGGAAACGATCAGAGCCGCCTCTGAGCTCTTTACCCGCGAGGGTTCGCGCAAACAACCGCTCTATCGCAAAAAAACCTCCAGCACGCGACCGCCTTTTATCGGCCCGGTGAGCGGGTCGAGAGACCATTCACCCTATTTGCCTGAGGAGGAACATCGTATGCGGTATGAAGAGAGTACACGCGAGGGAACATCGCAGAAAGAGGCCGACTCCCTCCTTCTGGACCGCTTTGCACCAGCCAGCCTGGTCGTCGATGCAGAAATGGAAATTTGCCACTTCCGCGGACCAGTCAGCCCCTATCTGGAGCCAACCTCGGGCAAAGCGAGCCTCAATCTCTTTAAGATGGTTCGTCAGGATCTCCGGCTCGAATTGCGGGCCGCACTTGGACAGGCCAGAAAGAGTGGACACGCGGTGAAGAAAGCAGGCATCCAGGTGAGGGACCAGAACCAGTTCCGCGACGTTGCGGTGGAAGTAATCCCACTGAAAGACCGCGCCTTTTTGATCCTCTTTACTCAGGATGGCGTGCCAGCCGAGGAACAGACGGTCCAGGCCAAAGCCGAGGAGCATCCAGAGGCGCGCGTGAAGCCTGATGCACGCGATCGGCGCATTCGGCAACTGGAGCAGGAACTCCTGGCCAAGCGCGAGGAGATGCGCTCGATCATTGAGGAAATGGAAGCGACGAACGAGGAACTCCAATCGGCCAACGAGGAGATCCTTTCCGGCAATGAAGAGTTACAAAGTCTGAACGAAGAACTGGAGACCTCCAAAGAAGAGATCCAGGCCAGCAATGAAGAACTCCTCGTGGTGAACCAGGAACTGAGCCTGCGCAATACTGACCTCCAAACGGCGCGTGCGTATGCGGAGGCCATCGTGGAAACCATCCGCGAACCCCTGCTCGTCCTGAATATCGATCTGCGCGTGCAAAGCGCGAATCACGCCTTCTACCGCTATTTCCAGACGACGTCTGAGGAAACCGAGCAGCAGCAGCTCTTCGCGCTGGGCGATGGTCAGTGGAATATTCCCGCGCTACGGACCGGGCTTGTGGAGGTTCTGTCCCGGAATCATCGCCTGATCGATTACGAGGTGGAGCATACCTTTGCGCGCCTTGGTCAGAGGACGATCCTGCTCAATGCCCGTCGCGTCGAGGACAACGCCCTCATTCTCCTGGCGTTAGAGGATATTACTGAGCGCAAACTGGTGGAGCGGGAGCAACAGAAACTGCTGGAGCAACGCGAGGAATTCCTGGGGATTGCCAGCCACGAACTGAAAACGCCCGTCACCAGTATTAAAGGCTACACGCAGATGCTGCAACGTCGCTTTGCGAAAGCCGGCGATGAGCAGGCAGCAGCCCTGATGACCAGAATGGATGAGCAACTCGATCGGTTGATCCATCTGATCGGCGCGTTGTTGGACCTGACGCAAATAGAAGCCGGACAACTCCCCTGGCACAACGAGATGTTTGACCTGGGTGCTCTCGTCCGCGAGGTTGTGGAAGAAATGGCGCATACAACTGTACAGCATCAGATCCGCATCGAAGGCATGGTCCAATCAAGCGTGTGGGCGGATCGAGAGCGCATCAGCGAGGTCCTCACCAATTTGCTCTCCAATGCTATTAAATATTCTCCGCAAGCAGAGAGCATCCGAGTGACGCTGCACGAGAAGCAGAGGAGCGCGACGATTGGGGTCCAGGATTTTGGGATTGGGATCGATCCAGAGAAACAGAAGCAGGTCTTTAACCGCTTTTTTCGTGTAAGCGACTCGGAGCACGCGACTTTCCCAGGACTGGGACTGGGCTTGTATATCTCGGCACAGATCGTCAAAAAGCAGGGAGGACGGATGTGGGTGGACAGCACTGCCGGCACAGGCTCCACCTTTTTCTTTACCATCCCCTGCGCACCACAGGAAACGACCTCTCAGAGTCAGAAAGAAGGGCAACATGTCAAAAACCATCCTGATCGCCGAGGATGATAGAGCGATCTCCCAGATGCTGCAACTGCTGCTGGAGCAGGAAGGATATCGTGTGGAAACACAGGCGGATGGACACATGGTTGCCCAGATGCGCGAGCCGTTCCCGGATCTGCTGCTGCTCGATATCCGAATGTCCGGCACTGATGGCCGGGCGATTTGTCGGCACCTGAAAGACCAGGCAGCCACGCGACACGTCCCGATTATCCTCATTTCCGCCGCGATAACCACCACGAGGGAACAAGCGAGAGAAGCCGGGGCCGACGATTTCCTTGAGAAGCCCTTCGCGATCGAGGAGGTGCTCTCCCTCGTCGCACGCTATGCGGCACATACAGAGCCTTCGGGATGAAAACGTGCAACTAGATGATGAGCCGGTTTATCGACTTTTCTTAAAGTCTTGAGTACAGATGATAAGCTGAAGTAACGCAGAGAAACACGAGAATGTTTCTGCGAGAAGAAGTAACATAGTGATTGTGCGCGAACCGGCG
>DASVMX010000285.1:0-13320 GCA_036384215.1 Ktedonobacteraceae bacterium
GTCGAGCACCACTTAACCCATATTTACACCAAAATCGGCGTGAGCAGCCGCACAGCCGCAGTGATCTACGCGGTTCAGCAAGGATTGATTTAGGATTGCAAGGTCAGAGCCTTCCAGTAAATGAAGCGGCGCCCTTGAAGGGCGCCGCTTCATTTACTGGAAGGCTCTGACCTTGCAATCCTAAATCAATCCTTGCTGAACCGCGTAGATCACTGCGGCTGTGCGGCTGCTCACGCCGATTTTGGTGTAAATATGGGTTAAGTGGTGCTCGACCGTTTTCTTGCTGATGGTCAGGATGCGCGCAATCTGTGGGGTATTGTGGCCTTGAACCAGCAAACGCAAGATCTCCCTCTCGCGCTCTGTCAGATTATCTCTCTTTGACTGCGCGGGCAAAACAGCTTCCCCTTTCTGCCCGCTGACCACGCGGGCCAGCGCGTCGTAGCACGCGCTATCAAATTGACTGCCTACGCCGGCGTGCATGACACGCAGGATCTCCGCCGGGTTCGGCTGCCCTCCCTGGAGCTGGAGGTGCCTGGCGTAAACATTTGCTACCGCCAGCACACGGCCATGCAGGGGGATCTGCTCTCCGCTGAGCTGGCGGTGATAGCCCCGGCCATCGACCCATTCGTGATGGGAGGCCGCGGCGGGAACCAGGTCGCGCAGGGCTTCAACGCGCTCTAAAATACGCTGGGTGTAGTGCGGGTGGAGGCGAAATGTTTCTTCTTCGCTTTCAGAACGCTGCGTTCCTTTAGTGAGGATACCTATGGGCAGAGCCGCCTTGCCGAGATCATGGACCAGGGCGGAGCAGCGCAATTTGCGCAGTTCTCCCGCGGGTAAACCCAGGCTCTGGCCCATCTCAAGCGCGATCTCAGCGACCGCGCGTGAATGATGCCAGTCCTCGCGCGTCTTGAGATCAATGAAGTCGCCCAGCACTTCGCAGACCTGCTCAACGCGGTCTTTCTCAATCTGCCTGGCCCTTGTGGCTGGACAACGTGCCAGCAGAGCGCTCTGCGTGGTCTGGGCTTCAAATTCACTCCAGAAATCATCCCGAGCTACCAGGCGCAGAAAAGCATCAACGCCCACGGGATCAAAGCGCGTGCCACGTTTTTCCAGGGCCATGGCGCGTGTCGTCTCTGGTCCGCCGAAACGATAGGAGAGATCGAGCACCTGAGCAAGATGGAGCAGGCGCGCAGGCCTGGGAATCGCCTCTGCCTTCAGCCCGTAAGCCATGCCTTTGCCATCCCAGCGCTCCCATTGAAAGCGCAGGGTGAGCTGGACATCTTCGGGAAAACCCAGTTGCCGGGCAAAGAGTTCCGCCACCTCACAATGGCTGCGCATAAGTTCCCTGACTATGGGTCCGCACTGAAGCAAAAAAGGCACCAGTCTGGCAAGTCGCTGGGGCAAATGTACGTCTGGCCGCAGATATGTGGAAAGCCACCCAAGCATCTCGCTGATTTTTGAGGGATCTATGAGAATCACATCCGACAACATCGCGGGTTTTTCTTCAGCATCGGGCCAAAACGCGGCCAGGCCCGCTGAACACGCGGTACATCCCACGTCTTTGAGCAGCGCTCCATAGAACACTGCTTCGCGCTCCTCGGCAGGAAGCTCAAGCACATCAGCGAGATGGAGGCCAAGTGAAGCACTACCCAGGCCGTGTTCTATGTGTCCACCGAAACCCAGGCCGGTAGCAAAGGAGAGCGCGCACAACAATTCCGCCAGGCTATTACTGGCCCTGTCACTGGTCCGCGACTGGTTCGGCATCCGATCCATAGTTCTGTTTCCCCTCTTCCATGCCCTGTAAAAATTCCCCCAAAAATAGGGGAACTCCCCGATGTCCTGCCTTAGTAACCAGAAGTACACTGGTATTGTATCATGCCATTTCGGGAGAGAACAAGGCAAAGCAGCAAGGTGCAAGTGAAAACAAGGAGAAGTAGCATATGAACCTCTCTCTTCTAGAATGTGTCTACGCCGTGAAAGATCGGGATACCATCGAGACATGGCTTGCACAGGCCGATCATGACGGCGTACTCATCAGTACTATGCAATACGACGAAGAGATTCTGGCAGTTTTAGCCAGCGAACAGCGTCTGTTTGAAGCGCTTCAACAGATCTGCCAGCAGCCAGCCATTTCTTCCTGCGAAGAAAAACACGCGTATGTTTTCAGGCTGATCACAACGGTTCCCGCAAGGCTGGTTATCCGTACTTTCCCCTTTCGCGCGGGCGAGGAATGGTATCAAGGCTCCGAACACACGGCTTACCTCTGCCTGCAATCGCATCAACTCAGTTATGAACAACTTGCCTGGCTGGCCACCTGCCCGCATATTCGCGCCTGGGACTCTTTCTATACTCTCTCCCCGGTAACCGCGAGAGAAAACATCTACCAGCACGCCTGATACGCCAGTATACGCGCTCTGCTGGACGCTATCCGCTATTGCTCAAATAGTCTGGAATAATCGTCTAGTACGCAATTGTATTACACGCATATTTCCGATTACTTCAGAGGGAGTGCATTGGAGCCGCGGCTCCGATGCACTCCCTCGCTTGCTGATTCTTTAGCCAGTGACGGTTACGGTGAGATTCATCGCGGGATGGACAGTGCAGGCCACGTGAAATGTGCCGGCGGTGGTCCAGGGCGGCGTGGTCCAGGTACCGCCAACGTCAATTCGGGTGCCGGATGTTCCGCCAAAATCGGGCGCGCCCGGTTCGCTGGCTTGCTGGGCGTTCTGCCCGATGACCAGAATGTGCAGCGCGCCGTCATCCGCGTCGTCAACAAAAGTGAGCGTTGTGCCCTTCTTAATCGTGATTGTCGTAGGGCTAAAAAGCGCGCCTACCGTGTGAACCGTGTTCGCGGCAGAGCTGGTCGGGCCGGATGGACCTCCACAGGCGACGACCAGCGCAAGAACTACCAGCATGAGCAGGGCAGGGGCCAGTCCTTTTATATAGTTCGCCTTCATCAGCATCAATCAGCATCCACCCTGCCAACAGGCGTCCCCGGCATATCGGAAAGTGTGGCATCCCCCGCGCGAGAAAGCGCGAGATTAGCCCTGGCGACCGTTCCCGTTCGCGCGCGAATTGGCTCGTGTTTCGCCGCTGCCTGTTCACTGAGCCAGCCGGCCATATTGCGCTCTGGCTGGCGCCGGGTGAGCCAGAAATAGGTCAGGAAAGCAACAGGACCGAAGACCACCTGCGCGGGAATCGTGATACCGATGTTCGCGCGAGTGACCGCGGAAATGATCAGGGGAGACATGCTGGGTATGATGGCTCCAAAGATGCCAATGATGACAAAGGAAACCAGCGCCCCTTTTCTGCCAAACCCTTTGTAGGCCGCGGCGATAAACAGGCAGTAGACCAGTAGATCGCCCAGACCAATATTGGCGTTATAAGGGCCAAAGGCAAAGCCAATCGATGGATCAAGCGGCTGCCCTTCAAAACGGTCCGCCAGTTTCTGCGAAATCGGCACCACAAAGGCAAAAAAGCCATCATAGGCAGCCAGCAGCAGCGCGAACCAGGCCACGTGGATCAGACGCATCCCACCCTGCACGTACAGATTTGCAATGCCCACCACGGCCAGCAAGACCAGGACATCAGTAATCACCCAGTACAATTGCCAGCCAGGCCGCGTGCCCAGCAGCGTTTCTGTGACAATAATGTTGAGAGCCAGCAGGGGCGGTATAATCATCCAGATATAGCGCGGGCGCAGCAATGGCCGCAAGGCAATGTATAGCGCTCCCATGAACGTCAGGCAGAGGATAGCCGTCAGGACCGGGCTGGGCAACAAGATATAGAGAAAGGGTAAGACCAGGACAAAGAAAAAAACCATCACTACATCGCGAGCATTAAACACGCCAACGGCTGGCCTCTCCAGGTGAACGCGCCGGAAATAGAGCAGAGCGCCGCCAGCAGAAGCCAGGGCTCCAAAAACGACAACCGCCGTTTGAAAAAACAGACCTGTAAGAAAATCCATCTCAATTCCTCCTGCTCGCAAAGGTAGTTTCCAGCAGATCCGCGCGCAAGGGGCGGAGTTCCGCCAGATTCTGCGCGCTGGCCTGGCAGGAATCGACGCGCGCCGGAATACCAGCAGCACGGAAACGCTGTTCTACCTGTTCGCATGTGATGCCAGACAACGTTTCTTCCGGCAAGGTCAATGAGACTCCATCGTCGCATGCTTGCGCGCGAAAACGCGCGGGCCAGGGCTGAGAGGGTAGAGCTTCGATGATCTCTACGATTTCCCGCAGAGGGACCGCCTGCTCTTTGACGCGTATCAGATGATCCGCCTTTCCGAGAATATTAGAAGTGGCCGGTATCCCGGCAAGTTCACAGGTAAGCGGTCCATCAGGTAAACGACGCACAAGGTCACGCGTATCATAGCGCAGCAGTGGCATACATTCTCGATAGGGATAATAAGGAGTGACCACCAGCGTACCCAGTTCACCGGGCGCGGCTGGCTCACCGCTCTGTGGGTTAATAACCTCCACAAAGCCAATATTCAGATCCAGGTGCAGATGTCCCTGAGCGCAGGTACGCCCGCCTACCGGCAGGATTTCGGTCATCGCAAAGGTATCATTGGCCCGCGCCCCAAAAGTCTCCAGGGTAGCGCGCGCCAGGGTCTCAGAAAGCACTTCCCCACCACAATCTACGCGGCGCAGGTGAAAATCACGCGGACCCAGGCCACGTTTACGAGCCGCCTGGACCAATTGCGCCAGATAGCTGGGATAGACACTGAGCAGAGTTGGCGCCTCATCTCCACCACTGAGCAAGCTCTCAAGGCTCTCATCGGGCGGTATCACGCCCAGCACACGCGTGCGGGCCCCGGCAAGGCGGCAGACCTTCATATTCATCTGCACCGCCGCGGTGGCCCGCGAACTAATATTGATCTGCATACAATCGCGTGGATTGATCTCATTACGCAACAGCCCGCTCAAAGCGGCCAGCGCGGGCCACAGCTCAATCTCATATGCAGAAAGCCAGATCTCAACCGGGTGACCTGTCGTACCCGTGGTACGCGTGCTGATGTATGGCTGTGTGTCAGTGGCAACAAAATCCTGGCCTCGCTCCTGGAGCATGGATTTCAAGGTTGCCGGCACGCGATGTATTGTTTCAATGGTAAGCTGAGCCGGATCAATCTTATGCTCAGCGAAAAGCTGCTGGTAATAGGGGGAAACTCGCGCCAGGCGGCGCGCGGTGCGCTGAAGCGCCCGGTTCTGGAACTCCCGGCGCGCGGTTGGATCTGAGAACGGTCCCTCCAGCAGGGTCTGCACATCATCTCCCGGTGTACCAAACTCCTGCAACGTTTTCAACGCATCTTCCACGAGACGTTCGATATTTCGTGGATTGATCGGCCTGCCCCAAACCATCGACATGGCCATTCTGAATTGGCGCACACCTGTCTCGAACATCTTGTTCTCCTGATCTTTTTTCTCGCAAAGAGGGCATGCTTCCGCAAAAACAGAAGCTCCTTGAAAAGAAGCATGGGCAACGCTTTCTATCAATGCCGAAGGAAAGCCTGCCTGCCTGAGGGAGAAGGTGCCAATGTCAGTGGAGAAGCAGAAGCTTGCTCCAGAAGTTTGCCTCTCGCCTCTGCCGGGGATTGGTCTGGCAGAGCTAGCAGCGGGCAAATGGCACCACAGTGCCTGGCACCATTCGCCCTCACCAGTGAGCAGGGAAATACTATCCAGGAAACCTCTGCTCCTCCGGGGAAATTTAGGAACCGCCGCTGCAGAGCAGGAAGAGAACCGCGGTCAGGGAGCCCATGGCGTAACGGGCATACTTAAGGGTGCTAACGAACTGTGCCATTCAGACACTCCTTTCTGAATATGAGGGTAAAACAGAAAAAGGGGTAATGCGACATTCGTTAAGAGACGTCTCTTGCACGAAGAAACATGGTGGCACTGTTTGTTTATTTCTCTACCAGAGAGAACCATGTTCTTCATAGACAAGCATACACGTCTTCCGTAGGTTTTGTCAAGCGTACTGAGCAGATTTGTGAAAAAATACCATTACTTGTACAACACTTCTCAGATAGAAATGTCCTCGTGTTATATACTTACAAATAGTATATAAATAAACTCTCTTGCAAGTGGAGTGGGTATGGTCAAACGCAAAAATGCGGATTTGAGCGAATTCTTTGCCATTTGTGTTATTTAACTACAGCAGAGAAGTCGCTCGCTAGAATTCAGAGTATAAAATGTTGACAGCGCCTGCAGGTGCTGTTCTGGTGCTTCTAATGAGGCCGCGGGGCCGCTGTGGTTTCGCGCTCGACGATAGTGGTGGGTATGACTTCCAGGGAGGGAACGTCTTGATTGTCCAGCAGAGCCAGCAGGCGGCGGGCACCGGCGCGGCCAAGCTGGCGCAGGGGGATGTGCACACTGGTAAGCGGAGGGGCGACAAGCTGGGCAACGGGCAGGTCGCCAAAGCCGCAGACGGAGAAGTCGCCTGGCACGCGCTGGCCCTGGCGAGCCAGACCCTGCAAAACACCGAAAGCGGTCTCGTCGTTGGCAGCGAAAATGGCCGTGGGACGCTGCTCGCCAGGCAGGTGAGCGATTCTGATGGCGGCCTGCTCCCCTCCCTGACGAGTGAAATTACCAGGCAGGATCAGCAGGGGATCGATGGCGTGGCCCGCCTCCACCAGCGCGCTCATGTAACCCTGCAAGCGCGCATTCGCCACCAGCAGATCGGCGGGACCAGAAACAAAGGCGACGCGTTCGTGTCCCAGTTCAATCAGACGAGCCATCATCTGCCTGGCTCCGCCAAAGTTATCGGCCTGGATCGAGGGCACATGCAAGGTGTGCTGCGAAAGTGTGATGATCTCCCCACCCCGCTTGCGCATCTGCTGAGCGATGCTCTCCAGTTGCTCGGTATGGCCAGGAATATTCAAACCACCGCCCGCGAAAATCACCCCGTCGATACGATAGTCCTGCAACGAACGCAGATAGTCCAGTTCTTTCCTGGCATCGCGCTCGGCATTGCAGATGATGGTCAGGTAACCATGTTCTTTGGCAATCTCCTCTACACCACGCGTAATCTCCGCGAAATACGGGTCGGTGTTATCCCCCACCAGCACCGCGATCAGGCTGCTGCGCTGCATACGCAGGCCGCGCGCCAGAGAGTTCGGCGTGTAATTGAGTTCCGCAGCGGCGTTCAAAACCTTCTGACGCGCCCGCTCGCTGACAGGGTACGAGGAACGGCTCATCACCCGACTGGCGGTAGCGACAGAAACGCCCGCGCGCTGCGCTACATCGATAATTGAAGGAGACTGCTCGGCCATATGTACTCGCTATCCATCCTGATCCACGCACCCGCGGCGCGTCTATTGCTGATCATCGCGTTTTCCACTACAGGTTTACCCGTACAGAAAATTATTGTGACATGCCTTCTGGTTGCCCATCCGCAAGCCACGACAAGCGCCCGGAAATGTTAAACGTTTTCACTGCTCTATCCCGGCTTATAATCGGACTCACTCCATTATAACAGGTCCGAATCAGCTGAGTACACCAGACGTGCCGGTCCGGCGCTGCATCGGCGACAGCGTCAGAGGCACGGCTCTGACGGCTGCCCACAGGCTCGTGGGTGTACGCCAGAGCCGTGCCTCTGACGCACACTCACGGCAGCACCGCAGGCGCTGCTGTGGAGACCCGATGGCAACAATCTGAGTCGCTCCCGCCTTCCACCGGGAGTATTGACAAAAAAAGCGGAATATGGTACCTCTTTAAAAAGAAAACGTTTTCTATTCTGTAGAGTCAGACAGAGCAAACGGCTGGCTTTTTTCTTCCTTGCGTCTATAAAACACTGGCCATTGATCGCAAGGAAGCGCAGGAAGTTGTGCATGAGCGCTCGGTTTATCATTCATACCTCTGAAGGGATACAGGGATAATGCGTACGATTGGTATCATTATGAACGGAGTAACAGGACGCATGGGGGAAAACCAGCACCTGGCGCGCTCAATTGTTGCTATCCGCAAGCAAGGGGGTCTGCTGTTGCCGAATGGAGAGCAGTTGTGGCTCGATCCTATTCTGGTGGGACGTAATGAGCACAAGTTGCGGCGCCTGGCAGAAAAATATGGGGTTGAGCGCTGGAGTACCGACCTGGATGCCTGCCTTGCCAATCCCAACGACCAGATCTATTTCGACGCTCAGGTGACGTCGCTGCGCAGTTCAAGCCTGCGCGCGGCTATACAGGCAGGCAAACATATCTACTGCGAGAAGCCAACCGCGCCAACGCTGGCAGAGGCGCTGGAGCTGGCGCAACTGGCTCAGCAGGCCGGCGTTAAACACGGGGTTGTGCAGGACAAACTCTTCCTTCCAGGTCTGCTGAAGCTAAAACGCGTGATTGAGAGCGGCTTCTTTGGCAAGATTCTCTCGGTGCGTGGCGAGTTTGGCTACTGGGTCTTCGAGGGCGATTGGCAAACAGCTCAGCGTCCTTCCTGGAATTATGTCAAGGAGAAAGAGGGCGGAATTATCGTCGATATGTTCTGCCACTGGCGCTATGTATTGGGACATCTCTTCGGCGACGTGCGCGCAGTCTCCTGCCTGGGTACGATCCATGTTCCCGAACGCGTTGATGAACAGGGCCAGCGTTATACGGTCACAGCGGACGATGCGGCTTACGCGACTTTTGAACTGGACGGCGGAATTATCGCGCAGATGAACTCCTCCTGGTCCACGCGCGTCTACCGCGATGAACTTTTGAACTTGCAGGTAGACGGCACCAACGGCAGCGCAATTGCGGGCCTGCACCACTGCAAGGTCCAGAGCCGCGTCCACACGCCGCGCGCGGTCTGGAATCCCGACCAGCCTCTGGCGCACAATTTCTTCAATGATTGGGTCGAAGTACCGGCCAACGAAACATTTGATAACGGCTTTAAAATGCAATGGGAGCGTTTCCTGCGTTATGTTGTGCTCGACGAGCCATTTCCCTGGACGCTACTCGAAGGTGCCAAAGGGGTTCAACTGGCCGAGCTGGGTCTACAGTCCTGGCAAGAGCGCCGCTGGGTAGACGTGCCCGCGCCTGGATGGGAAGGAGAATGAGCCAGTGAGTTTAAGTATACGCCTGCCAGCCGCGGACGGCAGCCGCCGCGACTATCAGCTCGGAGCGCCAGGCGCTTTTGCTCCTATAGGGGGCGCGCCGCGCAGCCGCATCGCCTACGCAGCCGCCCACGTGGTCTGCGATCCACTGACCACCACCAGCCACGAAGCCTACGCCACCCTGGACTGGGACGCGACAATGGCCTACCGACGCCATCTGTGGTCCTGCGGCCTGGGGATCGCCGAAGCCATGGACACCTCGCAGCGCGGCATGGGCCTGAGCTGGTCGCTCGCCAGCAAGCTGATCCGTCTCTCCCTGGCGGAAGCGCGCTCCGTTCCAGGCGCGCGTATTGCCTGCGGAGCCGGTACTGACCACCTCATCTTTGATGCATCGACAACACTTGATGACATTGCAGGCGCGTATGAAGAACAGTGCGGCTTTATCGAAGAACATGGCGGGCAGATTATTGTAATGGCCAGCCGCGCCCTGGCGGCCAGGGCGCGTACCGCTGACGACTATCTGCGCGTCTATAATAGAATTTTGAGCCAGGTCAAACAACCGGTGATCCTGCATTGGCTGGGAGATATGTTCGATCCAGCTCTCTACGGCTACTGGGGCTCGGACGACGTGGAGACCGCGATGCAGACCTGCCTGGAGATCATCCAGCAACATGAACCAAAGGTGGATGGCATTAAGATCTCATTGCTAGATCGCGAGCGCGAGTGTGTAATGCGCCGGCTCCTTCCAGAGAGCGTGCGCATGTACACTGGCGATGATTTCCACTATCCCGAAATGGTGCAGGGGGATGAACAGGGCTATAGTCATGCCCTGCTCGGCATCTTTGACGCCATCGCGCCAGCCGCGGCAACGGCTCTGCACGCGCTGGACGCGGGAGACCTGGAACGCTACAATACTATCCTCGCTCCGACCTTGCCGCTCTCGCGCCATATCTTCCAGACCCCCACATTCTACTACAAAGTAGGTGTGGTCTTCATGGCTTATTTAAACGGGCACCAGGCGCATTTTCGCCTGGTTGGCGGCCTGGAAAATGGTCGCTCGCTCCTGCACCTTGTGGAATTGTTCAAACTCGCCGACCAGGCCGGCCTCTTGCGCGATCCTGAGCTGGCACTAGAGCGCATGCGCCATGTGCTGGCCGTTGGCGGCTACGTGTAGGAGAGATTGATGGAAACCTTAACCAATTTTTCACGCCTGAGTCTCAATCAGATCACCACCAATAGCTGGGATTTGCGCGGAGCGGTCGATGGCTGCGCGCGCGCGGATATCCCCTGGATTGGCCTCTGGCGGGATAAAGTACAGGCCCACGGCATCGCGGCCAGCAGGCGTTTGCTGGATGACGCGGGCTTGCGAGTCTCCAGTCTGTGCCGCGGCGGCTGGTTCCCTGCCGCCAGCAGAGAAGAGCGCCAGACACGTCTCGACGACAACCGGCGCGCCATTGCAGAAGCCGCGGAACTGGGCGCGCCCGTTCTCGTGCTGGTCTGCGGACCCGCGCCCGACCGCGACATCACAGCCGGGCGCGCCATGGTCGCGGACGCCATCGCTCAACTGCTGCCCGACGCCCAGGCAGCCGGCATTAAGCTCGGCATCGAGCCGCTCCATCCCATGTTCGCTGCCGACCGTTCGGTCATCGTCAGCCTGGCCGAGGCCAATCGCCTGGCGGAAACCTTCCAGGTGGAGGCGGTCGGCGTGATCGTCGATGTCTATCATCTCTGGTGGGATGCCGACATCTTCACACAGATTGAGCGCGCCGCCGGCCATATTCTGGGCTTTCATGTCTCTGACTGGCCAGTGCCCCTGCCCGACACCCTGCTGGGCCGCGCCATGATGGGCGATGGCATGATCAATCTACGCCCCCTGCGCGCGGCGGTCGAAGCCACCGGCTATCACGGCCCCATCGAAGTCGAAATCTTCAATCGTGCCATCTGGGACGCCCCTGGCGACGAAACTCTCAACCTGATGAAACGACGCTACCTGACCTATGTCTGATCTTCAAGCTGAACGACAGGGCAGAAACTGCTCCACCCTGTCGTTCAGCTTGAAGATCAAGTTGGCTCTGTTAAAGAAAGCATTCTCTGTTCTTTACGCGTTTGAATTTGCTCCATATATTGCTCTCCCCAATCAAGCATCTGGACAATGATTGGTCCTAAACTGGTGCCAAATTCCGTCAGGGAGTACTCAACTTTGGGCGGCACTTCTTTAAAAATCTCGCGATGAACAATTCCATCCTGTTCGAGTTCACGCAGTTGGCGCGTGAGCATGCGCTGAGTCACTTCGGGTAAGAGCCGTCTCAGTTCGTTAAAGCGCCTGGAACTCTGGAACAGGTAGTACAGAATCACCGCTTTCCATTTCCCCCCAAGAATATCAGCAGTTGCTTCCACTGCGCAGCCATACTGACTTTTGTAAACGGGCTCTCGCATGTTTTTCCTCTTGTGGTATCCAAAATGATACTACGATACATTTCTGTGCGTACTTGTCAGATTGTACTTTATTATACATACTTGAAAAGCAGAAAGCGAGTGGCGAGAGCTGAAAACGCCGATCTTTCCTGATTTTATTCTTTTGAGGAGGCATTTCAACGATGCGCGCGATTATATTCGAAACCCATGGCAGCCCTGATGTACTTCAACTGAGCGAGGTGGCTCCACCAGAACCTGGTCCTGGTCAGGTGCGCGTGGCTATCCACGCAGCGGGGACCAATCCCGTTGACGCGGGCAATCGCCGGGATGGTTCCTGGGCTGGCCTGCAATTGCCCGCAATTCCCGGCTACGACGCTTCAGGTACAATTGACGCTGTTGGCCCTGGCGTCACAGCCTTTGCTCGTGGAGATGAAGTCTTTTATATGGCTGATTTTCTGGGCAATTCCCACGGAACCTACGCAGAGTATCATGTGGTGAACGCGACTCTCATCGCGCATAAGCCGAAAAACCTGACGCATATTGAGGCAGCGGCACTTCCACTTGCGGCTGGAACTGCCTATGAAATGGTTATTCGTCGTCTTGCTCTGACTCGGGGTGAATGGGTCCTGCTCTATGGCGCAGCAGGAGGTGTGGGCAGCCTGGCCCTGCAAATGGCCGCGGCCCAGGGTGCGCGGGTCATTGCCATTGCGCGGGCACATCATCATGCTCTGCTCCAGGATTTAGGAGCCATCGCCTGCATTGACTACACGACGCAAGATATCCTCGCGAAAGTTCAGGCTATCGCAGACGGGAAAGTGGATGGGGTCATCGATTGCGTCGGGGGTGAAACGCTGGCACGAAGCCTTCCTACCATCAAGCCTTATGGGCGGGCCGCGTCAATTGTCGGGTTGACAGGGAACCTGGATCTCGTACTGGATATGAACCTCACGTTGCATGGAGTTCTCGTTCGCCCGGATCAAACGCGCCTGGTGGCACTCTCACAGTTGATATCCGCGGGGACGCTGCGCCCAATCGTTGACCAGGTTTTGCCGCTCGAAGAAGCGGCCCAGGCACACCGCCGGCTGGAAACCCATCATGGGCGGGGAAAAATTGTTCTGGCAATGCGTTAAGATAGGCGGGCACTATCTTCACGCCCGGCGAAAGGAGATTGTTCTGGCAGGCGTAGCCAGAGCGAAAGATGGGTAGGCTGGACAGGGGCGATTGCAAGCTACTTCACCAAAGGCAAAACAATGGCTGATGGATGCTCTGGATCATGATAGAGAGTCTGTTCGGCAATCCGCAAGGTAATAGCGCTGGCCAGGGGTTCTCCGCTGCCCGGATTGCGCGCAAAACGTGGATGTGCGCCGCTGGAGACCTGGACGCGCAGACGTTGTCCACGCCGAAAATGGTAGGCGGTCGGCCAGATTTCGATCTGAATATGCAAACTGCCATCCGCCTGCGGGACCGGGTTACCGGGTATCAGGCGTAGGATGCCATCGCAGAGGTTGATGGATTTCCCTGATGGCTCGACCACGCAGAGGCGGGCAAAGAAGTCTGTATACTCCAGGCTGGATTGGACATACAGATCGGCGAGGAGCGGGCCTATTACTTCAAGATCCTGCTCCAGGACAGCACTGGTGTAAACGAGGACATCCGCGCGGGCCTCCAGGGTACGATTATCTTTTGCGCCCATATGTTTCTCCAGACCAAGCGAATTTCCGCCAACCGCTGGTGTGGGATAAGCGGGATCATAGCAGTAATGATCTGGTTCAGAGGCAGGTGGCAGCGTTGAAGCCAGTTCTCCCTCTGGTTGCAAATACCAGCGTTCTGACTGCGCTGAGGGCGGCCATTCGGCAAAATCGCGCCACTCATTCGTGCCCA
>DASVMX010000286.1:0-2871 GCA_036384215.1 Ktedonobacteraceae bacterium
ATACTGGCCTACGCGTTTGCATTTACCTCGTTGATGAGGTCCATAAATTGGCCCAGCATGTGCAGGCGTTCGGAAAGGGTCTGGCCGGTGGGAAAGGCGCTGAGGGTGGTGACGCCAGCCTGTTTGTGAACAAGCAGGCGCTCGCGCACCATCTCGCGTGTGCCGATGAGATTCGTTTTATAGACCAGTTCGTCGGGAATCAGCGCAATCGCGGCCTTACGCTGTCCGCTCAGCCAGAGGTCCTGGACCTGGTGAGCAAGTTCGGCATAGCCGGCGCGCTGGTAGACCTCATTGTAGAAGTTATTTTTGCGCGAACCCATCGCGCCGATGGAGAAGGCCAGCGGAACGCGGAGAGAATTGACCAGGCGCTCCAGGTCGTCGGAAAACGCGACCGCTCCGCCGTGGACCATCAGGTCCAGGTCGGCCAGGGTGCGGCCAGCTCTGCGCGCTCCGGCTTCAATCGGATCAAAGAAGAGCCGCGCGTGTTCAGGGATAAAAGACGTACCAATCCAGCCATTCGCCAGCTCGCCTGTCAGCTCCAGATTTTTCGGCCCCAGCGTAGCCAGGTAGATAGGCAGATCAGGCCTCGGCTGCGCGTCTGGAATCAAGGACTTGCCCTCGCCATCCGGCAGAGGCAAATGGTAGATCTCACCGTCATAGCTCAGGCGTTCACCGCGGAAAACTTTGCGCACAATCTCGACAGTCTCGCGGGTACGCTGGAGCGGGCGTGCGAAACGCACACCATGCCAGCCCTCCATCACCTGCGGCCCGCTGACTCCCAGGCCCAGCAGAAAACGATCATGCGATAAAGCGGCCATGGTCAGCGCCGTCATAGCAGTCATTGCCGGCGTGCGCGACCCAACCTGCATAATGCCCGTGCCCAGGCGGATATGGCTGGTCTTCGCCGCCAGGTAGGCCAGCGGAGTAACGGCATCATAGCCCCAGGCCTCAGCGGACCAGGCGCTCTCCACGCCAAGCCGTTCAGCTTCAACAACATAGGTGATCTGGTTTTCCAACTGGATATCATTGATATCGGAAGCATAAGGGGCACCAAGGCCAATTGCCACTTTCATCATGTGATCCTTCCTGAGCGAAAACGGTGGCGATAGTGAAATACGTCGCGCCAGCCGGATGGCCGTTGTCAACACTGACAGGGAATCGACCATCGTTTCCAATTGCGATGTCTGATCTATTCATTGTATCTCGGCAACAGAGGAATCCGCCAGTATAAGCGAGACTAGCGGATTCCTCTGTTGCCAACGAGGAGTTCGGCGGCGCGGCGCCAGGAGGTCATTTCGGGGCCGCGCGCCTCCTGGAGAAAGCGGTAATCGTGTTTGCGCACCAGTTCGTCAAGCTCTGCCATGTTGCGCTGCAAGCTGGCCTGCCGGGCTTCCAGCAAGACTACACGCTGCTGATCATCCCTGGCCTCGCTCATAGCTCGTGTGAAATGAGCCAGGCAGAAGCCTGTCGCGCAGCTCAGCCCTTCCCGAAATTCCGCGTTGGATAAGGCCAGCAGCAGTTCTTGAATAAGCTCCTGTTCAATCTCTTCCTGCCTGTGACAGAAAGGACATTGTTGGAAAAGCGCGGCTTCGTCCGCCTGTGCGGAACGGCGCAAGCGAGATCCGCGCAGCCAGCGGGCGCGGATGCGCGACCAGAAATGCCCGTGCGCGTGCGCTTTCCCTGTTTTCACTCGCGCCAGGTCGCGCTGGACATCCTCCAGAAGGTCGGGGAAAAGAGAGCGATAAACCATGGTCAACGCGAAAGGGGAGGGCACCCCCGGTAAGGAGACCAGTTGCCACGTATGACGCGAGCAGAAACCTCTGGAGCGAAGCAAGGTCTGGCGATTCTCCACCTCAGAGGCCCATTCGTATTGCCAGAAATCCATAGCCTTTTCCAGGCGGGTCAGAGTCACCAGGCACACAGGGCAGCCTTCCTGTTCGCACGCCTGGGAGAGCGCTTCTCCATCGCGTGTGCGGCGTGCCTGCTGTTGCTTGTTGTTCATGCTATCCCAGAACCCAGTGGCGCAGCAAACGGCCCAGGAAGCCACCCAGCGCGGCAAAGCCAAAACCTATCGGCACCCCAATCGCCAGGAGCATAAAAGCCAGGCTGCCAAGACCATTGCCGGGCTGCTGGCTTGTCAAATAGGTTGAGAAAAGGAAAGGCAGGCCCACCCCCAACCAGGCGAGCAGACCACAGAGCACAGCCAGGCCGCTCCGGCGCGAGCCAATTAAGGTAAAAGCAGTTATCACGCCCAACGCCAGCGCAATCAGTTCCAGCACAATAGCTCCAACCGAGCGAATAAAAAAGAAAAGCACCACCAGCGCGATCACAGGTACAATAATCGCCAGCAGAAAGCGCACCAGCCCCTGGAGCACTCGCAAGTCCTCAACCTCGCCGCGGCGTACACGCGGATCAATCCAGATGCTGACCACCATCGCGGCAAGTAAAATCACCAGCGGCAACCAGGGGACCCAGATCCAACCATTTTCACCCGGCTGAAAAAAGGCCAGCGCGCCAAATTGCAAGCCCAAAAGCAAAGCCACGACCAGGCGCAAGGAAATTGGCCATTGAAGTATTCTGGCAGGTAGAAGATCTGACATTCTTTTTCCCTTTATCTGGCAGAGAAGCCATCGCAAATACGAGAAAGCTCTTCTGTCCAGTCCTCTTTTCCTATTAGCCACAACTATAACATGAAAATCAGGTACCTGGCTAGATGCCAAACTTTTTTCCCGGAGTTTTTGCGAAGTCGCCTTTCAGCGGGGCTTTGCCCCGCCCCCATTTTAAACATGGGTCATCCCGAATTTTTGAAAGGATGAGCTAGAAAAAGGATCCCTCTGGTGGTATGCTTGAGAAGTAACCTAACAAACCTCA
>DASVMX010000287.1:0-3657 GCA_036384215.1 Ktedonobacteraceae bacterium
TGTGCAACTTCCTGGGCGACAACAGCGGGAACAACGGCAACGAGGTCTGGTTCAATGGCGGGGATGGCAGCGGCACCATTGGACTAGGATCGTTCCTGGGGACGTATCTGACCGCCAGCTCGACCTACTACAAAGACGACACGTCCGCCCAGGCACTCTACGGCATCTTCGCCAGCAATGTTAGCGGCCCTGGTGTGTTCGCCCAGGACTACGCGAGCAATATGGGTGATTCGTCGTTCTATGTCGGGGCGTGTCCAGACTGCAACGTCGTCCTCACGCAGGTGCATGCGCAGAACAGCCCACTGGGCTATTCGGGGACCAATTCCGGGGGGCACCTGCTCATCGAGAACAGTGAATGGGACCAGAACAAGGTCGGGATCCTCCCCAATAGCGCCAACAACGACGACTGGCCCTCGCCTCAGAACGGGGCCTGCCCGGCAGGGCAGACCGGCCCCATCGGAAGCGCTTCCTGCACGGTGATCCGCGATAACTATATCCATGACAACAATAATCCCAACGTGCCTCAGTTTGGGATCGTCCGCTACACCCCTGTGGGAGTCGGCATCGAGCTGCTTGGGAGCGAGAACGACACCGTGAGCGACAACCGGGTCAGCCATCACGGACTGTGGGGGATCCTGATCGGCGATTTCCCCGACCCCGAGACACCTCCCGCCATCGATCCCACCCCGTGTAGCGGTGGCATCCAGTTGAGCTCCTTTTGCTACTTCGTCGGCTACGGCAACGAGGTAGCCAACAACTTCCTTATGGACAATGGCTTTCTCGGCAACGTGACCAACGGGGACCTGGCTGACGCCCATATCGCGCACAATCCCGGCAATTGCTGGCACGGGAACTTCGATCCGCAGGGGCTGACCAGTGTGCCGGCCAATATCCAGACCCGGCTTCGCACCTGTGGTGTCGCCAACCAAGGAGATCCCACGGTCGAGACGGTGGGCTTATGTGTGAGCGGATTTGACCCACAAGCCTGCGCTGAGCTGCCTCCGCTGCATACTCTGACGAGGACGGGAGCCGTTCTCCTGCCGATCCCGCGTGAACAGAGCATGCCCGATCCCTGCGCGGGTGTCCCGGCCAATCCCTGGTGCGAGCAAGATTCCCAGGGGAACCAGGGAAGCACGGTCCAGCTCACCACGGTCACTAGGGGCGCGCTACACGTTGCCGATCTGACTGCTCTGGCAGCTGATCTCAAGAGGAGTGCTCTTCATCCCTGGTGACCATTCCCTGCGGCACATGGAGCGAGCCGCCTTGATAGGAGTGCAGAGGTTCCACCAATGCGGCTCAACATCCCATCCCATCAATGAACACACGTTGTGTCATCCTTTCTCAACAAGGAGGTTTGAACTGATGAGACGCACTCTGCTTTTTCTGCTTGCGCTGTTTACCCTTGTGAGCGGCTCGCTGGTAACGACCACCAGGGTTGCCCACGCGGTGACCAGCAGTTGTATTAACCCCAACGGAACGGACATCCTTCAGGGGACACTTGGTGGGGCCAGCTACGTGATTGCCGTCCCGCCGAACTGGAATGGCACGCTGGTGCTCTACAGCCACGGCTACGTCTTTCCCGGCCAACCCAATCCTGCCCCAGTTGCGGCGCTGACTGGCGTTTTTGGCTCGCCGTTTTTGCAGGAGGGCTATGCGCTGGCCGGGTCGTCGTACAGCCAGACCGGCTGGGCCATTCAGCAGGCGTTCCACGACCAGATCGCCCTGCTGGATTACTTCGATGCGACCTGCGGCACTCCGACTCGCACGATCGCCCTGGGTCACTCGGAGGGCGGTCTCATTTCGGCCGGGCTGGTGCAACTGTACCCCAAGCGTTTTGCCGGGGCCCTGCCGATGTGCGGAGCGCTTGCCGGTGGCATCGGGAACTGGAACCAGGGGCTCGATAGCGCATTCGCCTTTGATATCTTGCTGGCGGGAAATACGCTGCCTCTCGTGCATCTACCGACGCTGGGGAGCCCCGCGTTAACCACAGCCTTCGACCAGGCCGAGGCCGTGCTGCAATCCGCTCAGGGTACGCCTCAGGGCCGGGCGCGCCTCGCCCTGGTGGCAGCCTTAGACGATCTGCCCGGCTGGATTGATCCCTTCTCGCCTGAGCCAGCCAGCACCGACTTCACCACCCAGGAGCAGAATCAAGCATTCCTCATGGAAAGCCATGATCTTGCCTACGCCTTCTTTGGCCGCGCCGATCTCGAGTTGCGTGCCGGCGGCAATCCCTCCTGGAACACGGGCGTGGACTATCAGGTGCAACTGGCCAAATCGGCTGACAACGAAGAGGTGCAGGCCCTGTATCAACAGGCGGGATTGAACCTGAGATCCGACCTGGAGACGCTGAATGCGGCTCCGCGCATGAGTGCTGACCCGGCAGCTGTTGGATACCTGAACCAGTACCTCACCTTCACTGGAGAGCTGCAGGTTCCTGTCCTGACGATGCACACGACTGGCGATGTCAGCGAGGAAGACCAGGCCTATGCAAGCGTGGTTCACACGAGCGGCGACACCAGCTTGCTGCGCCAGGTGTTTGTCCAGCGCGGCGGTCATTGTACCTTTACGCCTGCGGAAACACTGACGGCCTTCCAAACGCTTCTTCATCGCCTGGATACTGGAAGGTGGGACGGCTCTCCCAATCCCGATCTGATGAACCAGGAAGCGGGGGCACTTGATCCAAGCCTCACCGTGCTCCCAGAGCCTTTTCCGAACGGGAGCACACTCATCCCAACAGCGCCGGCCTTTCTCACTTTCCAGCCGAGCCTCTTCCTGCGCCCATACCCATCCAATGGCTCGCCGTGAGCAGCAATGAGGGAATGCAGAGGGGACTTATTCCCCTCTGCCAGGCCCAGAGTGTTCCCAGTTGAGGGAATGCGTATGGAACTGCGAGTTCGCGCCCCGCGCTGCTTCACGCTTCGGCTGAGCAGATGAGGGGTAAACCCTCCTCATCAAGTTGTATGCAAAGAACAGAAAGCGGCGTATAATGAAAGATAAAGATCAATGGACCACACGTCTGAGCAGAAGACTGGCATGGGGAGTATGCGTATGCAACGGCTTTCTCCATCCCGACTTCCAGGTAGGCCTGTAGATCAGCCGGGTGTTGGCGGCATGAGACTGCAAGGGCGCTGGCTTCTCCTTGCCAGAGTGCTCTGGCTCGCCATTTTCGCCCTCGCGCTGGTGGTCTTCTGTGCCAACCTCCTCCTGGTTGGCAACTACGGCCTGGTCACCACTATCCTGCTGGTTGCCAACACCAGCATGTGGTTTGCAGTCGCCCTCGTGCTGTTCTGGCGCAAGTCCAATGATCGGGCCATCCTGCTGCTTTCTCTTCTCCTCGTCCTCACGCCGGGTTACCTTATTCCAAAATATCCCGGTGCGTTAGTGAGCGACGGAGTATGGTGGCTTCCTACCGATATCCTGGCATTCCTGACCAGTACAATGCTCATCTTTTGGTATACGTTCCCCGATGGTCGCTTTGTCCCTGGCTTCACCCGCTGGCTGACTCTAGGGTGGATCGCCATCTCGTGGTTACCCATTCCCGCATTTGGTATCACCCATCCCTGGAACTACTGGCTGTCTCCGCTCTTTGCCCTGGTGCGCATCGCTTTTTACGGCAGCCTGATGCTCGCTTTGCTGTATCGCTACTGGCACAAGGCC
>DASVMX010000288.1:0-3236 GCA_036384215.1 Ktedonobacteraceae bacterium
GCAAACGGGGGCCAGGACAAAATTTTTGTACAAAAATTTTGTCCTGGCCCCCGTTTGCTTGATCGGGCTAGCATTTCTCAATTCAGGAGAATATACATTAGCTGTGCCCATGTAGTATTATTCTGGCATAACATTTTTATGCGAGGGTCTCATCAATCCATGAAAACAACGAAAAGAGAAGACACCGGCCTGCCTGAGTCGCCAGTGTCTCGTCAGGACTCGGTCCAGGGGTCATTTCGGAGCGTGCTGGGCAACCGCTCTTTCGTCCTGCTCTGGTTGGCGCAGTTAATTTCGCAGATCGGGTTTAATGCCGCGAATTATGGCGTGATTACTACAGTGACGACGATTACTGGCTCCGCGATTATGGCGGGCATTGCGATCATTTGTTTTACCTTTCCAGCGGTCCCTTTTAGTCTGCTGGCCGGGGTCTACGTGGACTACCTGGATAAGCGCCTGGTTTTGTGGATGAGCAATGCACTGCGCGCGGTGGCGTCTTTTCTGATCGTGGTGGCGTTGATCTGGAATCCTCACACCGTCACCTTCCTGTTTATCCTGACCTTCTTTATCTCGATGGTCACGCAGTTTTTTATGCCCGCGGAATCGTCGGCCATTCCTCTGCTCGTGGGCAAGGCAAACCTGGTGCCCGCACTTTCGCTGTTCAACATTACGCTGAGCATTGCCCAGGCTATCGGCTTTCTGCTCCTGGGCCGCTTGATCGAGAGCTTTTTTTCACCCTTTACCCCCTCACTGGGCTTGACGGTTGTACGTGTTGATCCGCACGAGATGCTCTTCGCGGTGATTGCGGTCAGTTATGTGCTCTGTACCCTGTTGATTCTGGCAATTCCTCGCACCAGGTTACGGCCGCTGGCGCATAGTCAGCAGAAGTTGCCGCGCTCGCCCGGCAAGGAGATGTGGACCATTGTCCAGCGGGATATCAAGGGAAGCTGGCAGTTTATACGCCGTGATAAACAGTTGTTCCTGGCCCTGCTCCAGGTCTCGTTTGTCAGCATTCTCTTGCTGGTAATTGGTGAACAGGCCGGCGTCTTTGTTCAGCGCATCCTGGGTCTGCCAGTGGACGATCTGACTATTCTCTTCGCACCCGCCGGCTTTGGCCTGGTGCTTGGCGGACTCGTGATGCCGCTGCTGGCGCGCTACCTTAATAAAGAGCTGATTATTACCGTGGGCAGCTTCTGTACCGCTGCGGGACTGATCCTTCTGCCCGCCAGCCAGATTGTCACGCGCCAGGTTCCTATCCTGCATCCCTGGTCGCTTTTTATTGTCGGCGTGCTGGCTTTTATTCTGGGCATCGCGCTGGATATGGTCAACATCCCGGCCCAGACCGTTATGCAGGAGCGCGCACCGGAAGAAGAGCGCGCACGCGTGCTCTCCTTCCAGTTCATGCTCTACAACGCCGGCTCGATCCCGGTCCTGCTCTTCGCCGGCGTCATCAGCGACACGCTGGGCATCGACACCGTCATGTACGGTCTGGGCGCGGCCATCCTGCTCTTCCAGTGGTGGGCCTCGCGCTACAACAAACATGTTGTCAGGGAGCCATAGCTTTAGAAAAAGGAGTAAACCATGCCTACCTGGTCAACCATCGCCATTTTTCTGCTGGCGGGATTAGGAATATTGCTCATTCCTGGTCCAGCGGTTCTCTATGTTGTCACGCGCAGCGCGGCCCAGGGCAGGCGGGCTGGCCTGGCTTCTGTGCTGGGAATTGAGTCGGCAACCTTTGTGCATGTTATCGCCGCCGCGCTGGGCCTGTCCGCTATCCTGTTGACCTCTGCCCTGGCTTTTAACGTGGTGAAATATCTGGGCGCCGCCTACCTGATTTTCCTCGGCCTGCGCACACTCTTCAGCAAAAAGCAGCAGCAAGATATCCTGCTTGGGCCTCCCAGAAGCCCCTCTCAACTCTTTGGTCAGGGCTTCCTCGTAAACCTGTTGAATCCCAAAACGGCGCTTTTCTTCTATGCCTTTCTCCCACAATTCATTGATCCCGCACGCGGAGCCGTGGTTGGACAGATCCTCCTCCTGGGCGTGCTGTTCGCGCTGATGGCCACCTGTACGGACGGTCTCTACGCGTTACTCGGCTCAGCAATTGGTAAATGGCTTCATAAGAGTACGCTTGTTCAGCGCTGGCAGCGCTACATCACTGGATGTATCTATATCTTACTGGGCGTGACCACCGCTGTGACCGGGGCTGAGAAAAAATAGCCTTTGCGCTACCTCGCGTCCAGCGCGAAAAACATCTCTCAGATGTACATTTTCCAGGTCAGAAACCTGGAAGCAAAGGTCATGATATAATGCCGGTAGAAAACAGGCAGTGTATTGAGCTTTTTTGCCGATGAGGAGACGCGAGTATGAAGATGTACCCCCGCTTGAGGCGTTTGTTGGGACGCGATGGGCGGTGTTTTGACGTGGCCGTGGATCACGGTTTTTTTAATGAGCGCTCGTTTCTACAAGGGATTGAGGATATGCGCAAGGTTGTGGCGGCGATCAGCGAGACCAACCCGGACGCGATGCAGCTCAGTCCTGGGATGGCTCCTTTGCTGCAAGACCTGCCGGGGAAGCAAAAACCGGCGCTGGTCTTGCGCGTGGATGTGACCAACGCGTATGATCGCGGACAGCAGCACGCGCTGTTTAGCCGGGTGGTCGATGACGCCGTGGGGCAGGCGCTGGCGCTGGACGCGGCCTGCGTGGTGGTCAATCTCCTGTTCGCGCCGAATCAGCCGAAGCTGCATGCCCAGTGTATTGAAAATATTTGCCAGCTTGGATCGCAGTGCGCGCGCTATGGGATGCCGCTGATGGTTGAGACGCTGGTGCTGAAGCCCGACGTGCAGGCCGGCGGTTATACCAGCGATGGCGACCTCGATAAGATCATGCCCCTGGTGCGCCAGGCCGTTGAGCTGGGCGCGGACCTGATTAAGGCCGATCCGTGCGACGATATCAGCCAGTACGGCCAGGTCATCGCGGCTGCCTCCGGCTGCCCGGTGCTCCTGCGCGGCGGGAGCAAAGTTTCGGACAAAGAACTGGTCCTGCGCACCCACCAGGCCATCCAGCTCGGCGTAGCGGGCATCGTCTACGGGCGCAACGTCATTCAGCACGAGCATCCCGCTCACATGGTCCGCGCCCTCATGGCCCTGCTCCACGAAGGCGTCACTGCCGAACAGGCCTGGAAACTGCTGAGGGGATAGCGTGCATGTTAGAGCAGAAGGAAGAGCGGGACGCCGCGGCGT
>DASVMX010000289.1:0-4536 GCA_036384215.1 Ktedonobacteraceae bacterium
ATTGGATGGAGAAGCCGTCCAATCGACTTCTCGTCCACACTACTCAGGAGCTTGCCTCCTGTTTCATCTAGCGCTGTGTTTTGAGAAAAAAGGTAATAAGTACAACTTTTTGGCTGCTTGATTCGTTTATAACAGCGGTAGCTCCCTTTTCTCAATTAAAGATAGGTGCGGTTGACTGCATGGATACATCAAACGATTACTACGCTACGCTGGGCGTCGATCCCCAGGCCAGTGCCAGCGCCATTAAAACCGCGTTTAAGAAGCTGGCATTCCAGTATCATCCTGATGTTTATAGAGGCACGGACGCGCAGGAGCGCATGCGCGTTATCTTGCAGGCTTATCAGATCCTGAGTGATCCAGAGGCCCGCAAGGAATATGATGCCCAGCGGCACAATGGGGGTGGTGGCGGAGGCGCGCGCGCGGATACGGTAGGAGGCGCCGCGGCTCGCAAAGGGAAGGGCGCTGGTAACGGGCAGGGACGCTTTGCTTTTCCTGATTTGCGTGAAACGCCTGTTTCCACGCTGGCTTTCTCATTAGAGGGTATCACGTATCGCCTGTCGTCTGCGCAGGCAGAGAGCTTGAAATGGGATGGTATGCTGCGCGGGGATGCCCCCGTCGCGGATGCTGGCGCTTTGTATACCTGCCAGCGCTGCCATCATCGCTGGTCGGCGCGCGGGAACGCGCACCCGGCTACCTGTCCCAATTGCCATGCTCGGGATTGGGCGGATTATTTATTGTTGCGTTGCATCCATTGTCAGGCTGTTTTCGCCAGTAAAGAGCTGCGCGATCATCTACACGGGGATGTTCTCTATCAGCCCTACGAGCTTTTCCCGCTCTGTCCCAGTTGCCGGCGTTCGCAATGGTGCCCTGCTGAAAATAGCCGCGTTCACAGGCTGCGCGCCGCTGCCGCGAGGCGTTCGGCCCTGCTCTGGGGCAGCGTGGCTGTCATAGCTATGCTGCTGACAGGCTTGCTTGTGCTTTTTCTGTTGCGCTAGATTTTAACCTGTATTTTTGTTGTATATTCCTCTACTGGATGAAAGAAATCCTGTTACGCGCTATAGCGCGTAACAGGATTTCTTTCATCCAGTAGAGGAATATACTTTAGCTATTCGCGTTGCTGACTTTGGTGATGGTGCCGGCGGAACCGTTGAACTGCACCTTTACTTTAACCTGCGCCCCGCTGTTGATGCTGCTGGCGTTATTGTTGAAGTCGCCCAGGTCAGCCGAGGAGCCGAGGGCATAGCTGAAGGTCTGATTGCCTACTTTGACATGCAGGATGTGGTCTGAGCCAACTGCCTGCGTGGTTGTGCCTTTGAATTCAAAGGCGTTTGTATCGTCGCTGGCATCGGCGAGCTTGATCTTGGTAGCTGTAAAGCCGCTGGAACTGGCATTGGCATCCACTTTGATTTTCTGCCCGTTGCTCACCTGCGCGCCATTCAGATCGGATTTATCGGTCTGCGCGGTAATCGCGATGGTCAACTGTGTGTTATCTGGCAGGGTAACGCTCAGGCTGCTGCCGCTGACATTTTGCGCTGTTGCGACAAGAGAGATGGAGGCGTTAGAACTTGCCGGTTCGGTGCCATTGGGTGTCTCACTCGGTTCCGGCGTTTCGCTCACTCCAGGGGTCTGGTTTGGAGCGGGCGTGGGATTCGTGCCGGCGTTGATGTTGTAGCTGCCGTCGCTGTTTTTCGTAACGACGACGGTATACGTTTTCCCCTGCTGGCTCTGGAGCGCCTGAATATCCTGGTCGCTCAGGCCGTTGATAGTGTAATTCTGGCCGCCGACGTTGAGGGTTACGCTATGGTTCGGTGGATCGACTTTGGTAATCGTGCCGGTGATCGTGATCGTACCATTCGCGTTGGTACCTACACCAGCACAGGCGGTAAACAAAACCAGCATAAGGATGCTGGCAACGGTAAAAAAGAGCTTTCGTAATGCGTGTGATTTCATCTTCGTCTTCCCCTTTGGTTTTTGAACGTATCTTCCGGGCATAGTTATAAAGACTCAAACCGTTCTTCCTGCATCCGAGGAGAAACCTAAGTTCTGGGTAATGTACTCTGCCAGGAATAACTATAACGTAATTTGAAGCATGAAGATATGCATTTTTCCACTGCGTGCCTGTGAAATGTATCACGATTTCTGTAATGCTATACTTTTGAGAATGAGTCTGATTTCTACCACAATCGCGTGCTCGCGGCTGCGGCGCTTATCAGTCATCCCAAACTTTGCAAAAGTTTGTCAAAGCGCCCCACCCCCTTTTTTCTCAAGGGGTTTTGTGAGTGGGGCGCACGGCGCCCCGCTCACAAAACCCCTTGTTTTTCCTGGGGCGGGGGGAAAACGCGTTTTGTCCTGATTTTGCAAAATCAGGGATGACTCATAAACCGGCTCCCTGAGCGGAAAGGCGAAGAGTTAGAGATGTCAAACAGGGAGGGTTGAACAATGTTAAAAGCAGCTACTCTGCCAGGAGGGATCTATCCGCCTGTGCCGACTTTTTTTACCGGAGATGAAGATCTGGATCTTCCCATATATCGCCAGCATATTCGCAACCTGGCTGGCACGGGAATTGCCGGCTATGTAGTGATGGGAAGCAATGGGGAGGCTGTCCACCTGAGCAGCGCTGAGCGTCTCCAGGTGATTGAGGCCGCGCGCGAGGCGTCGGACGCCGGGGCGCTTTTGATCGCGGGCTGTGGTGAGCAGGCGACGCGCGCGACCATCGCGAATTGTCGCGCAGCGCGGCAGGCGGGGGCGGACTATGCCCTGGTGCTCCCTCCGTCGTATTTTAAAAGCCGTATGCAGGAGACGGCTCTCCTGGCCCATTACCGGGCGATTGCAGACGCCAGCCCGTTGCCCGTGGTGATTTATAATATGCCAGCCAGCGCCGCCGGTCTCGATCTCAGCGCGGCTATTATTTGCGCTCTGGCGGATCATCCCAATATTGTTGCGGTGAAAGATAGCGCAGGGGATATGGCAAAACTGGCGCAAATAGTCGCGCAGGTGCCGCCAGATTTCGCGGTTTTCGCGGGCAGCGCGGGCTATCTGCTGCCCGCACTTGCCGTGGGAGCGCGCGGAGCCGTGGCCGCGCTGGCCAATATTCTGCCGCGCCAGGTCTGCCAGGTTCAGGAACTGTTTGAACGCGGCCAGCTCGTCGAGGCGCGCGAACTCCAGAGCCGCCTCGCGCCCGCCAACACCGCGGTCACCAGTACCTGGAGCGTGCCAGGTCTGAAAGCCGCTCTTGAGATCACCGCCGGCTACGGTGGGCGCCCGCGCTCTCCCCTGCAACCCCTTGGGACCAGCGAACGCAAACGCCTGGCCGAACTCCTGGCTATCGCGTCCCACCCGCTATGATTGTGAAGGCTGTTTGCGACCCAACAAAAAGAGCGCGCGTCTTGCTGGCGGGTGCCAGGGAAGAGCGCGCCCTCCAGTGCGGCGCTGGTGGATTAGTGATCCGGTGGATCAGGCGGTGACGGTAAAGTCAACGTGCTGGGCGAGCTGCTGGTCGCTGCAACTGACAGAACTGGCCCAGAATAGCTCCACATATCCATCACCGGCCTGGCCATAGGTGAAGTAGACAAAGCTTCCACGGCTGGTTCCTTTGACAGGATAGGCATACGGTTGGGAGATCTGCTTGCCGTTTTGATACCAGTAGGCGCAGTAAGCGCCGCCCTGGCTGGGAGGATGAAGTTTAAAGACAACATACATCTTTGACCCAACCGTAAAGGTCGTTGTAGGATTCTTGGGGGCCAGAGTTTTTGCATCGACCCCCTGCGCCATTTGCGCATTGTCAATATATTGCTGGCCGGGGTACGGCGTGCCCGTGGCTGTGGCGTTCGGGTCTGGCGTAGAACTGGAAGACGTTGCCGTCGCGCTGGCTGGCCCGGTGGCGGTAGCGGTAGCGGTGCTGTTCTGATTACTGGCCGTGTTAGGCGAGGGATTTCCGCCGTTGGCCTGTGCCAGTACGAAGACCAGCCCCAGGATCATAGCCGCCAGAAAGACACACACGCCCGCGATCATAAACAGTAAGCGGGGATTGGCCTTGCTCTGAGGCGTCTCATAGGGGCGCCTTGGCGCCATGGGTGTTTGTTGGAGTCCACTTGCTCGAAAGGCGTTCGGGTTGCCTTGACTCTGCTGTGGAAATGGGCTGAAAGCGTCAGGCGCGGAGGAACCTCCCTGTCCCCAGAGGTTCTGCTGGCCTGCTCCCCCCATGCCGGACTCCCAACCAGTCTGTTCAAACTGCTGCTGTGGCTGCTGCGCGCCCTGAAAGGCGTTTAAGGCGGCCCCGCAGCGCGGACAGTTGGTTAATGTACGTGAAGGTGACAGCGGTAGCCCGCAGTTCATACATCTCATCAAATAAACCTCTTATGCTAGAGAATCCAGATCGTCGCATTGGATTCAACGAATAAAGATGACATATGTTTGCATATGTGGATGAATGGGCTATAGAGCCGCCCTGATTTTGTTGTTCCTCTTCTCGTCCGACTTTTCTTCTGCTCGGTCGAGAAGAGGAACGACAAAATCAGGTTCCCTGGAATAGTTACA
>DASVMX010000290.1:0-1718 GCA_036384215.1 Ktedonobacteraceae bacterium
AGTACCCTTTTGTGCCTTAAAAAGGCCTGTTTACCTTTACCAACGGAGGTAGGCCGACGTGTCACTGACATATATTCTCGTAATCCTTTTCATTGTGATTGCCCTGGGGCTAGGCGTGTGCGCCGCGCTCTGGTTTGGCAATCGCCTGGGAATGGAACGCAATAAAAGTATATTCGAGGAGCGCTTGCGCTCTGAGAAGGAGACGAGCGAGAAACGTCTCCTGGAGTTGCAGGTGCAGCAAAATGATGCGCTGCGCGAAGCTCGCGAGGAGACTGCGCGGCTCCGCTCTAGTCTGGAACGTGAAAACGCCGAGCGCCGCTCGGAGATTTTACGCCAGGAACGCCGTTTACAACAGAAAGAAGAGACGCTTGACCGTAAGATAGATATGCTGGAGCAGCGCGAGCGCAAGTTGTCCCAGCGCGAACGCTCGCTGGAGCAGGCGCGCGAGGAGATCGAGGCGATCAAGCAGCAGCAGCAGGTAGAGCTACAGCGCGTGGCTCAGATGTCAGAGGAAGAGGCCAGGGAAGTGCTGCTTTCGCGCATTGAGGGTCAGGTGCGCCAGGAGGCAGCACGGCGAGCGCGCATGATCGAGGAGGCGGCCCGCGAAGAGGCGGAGTCCCGCGCTCGCGAGATCATTACACTGGCGATTCAGCGCTGCGCCTCTGACCAGGTGGCCGAGGCGGTAGTCTCGGTGGTGCCTCTGCCCAATGACGAGATGAAGGGCCGCATCATCGGACGCGAAGGCCGCAATATCCGCGCGCTGGAAGCCGCCACGGGCATCGACCTGATCATTGATGATACGCCAGAGGCGGTGATTCTCTCTGGCTTCGACCCGGTCAGACGCGAGGTTGCGCGCGTGGCGCTGACCCGGCTGATCATTGACGGGCGCATCCACCCTGCGCGCATCGAGGATGTCGTGGCCAAGGCGCGCCAGGAGGTCGAAGCGACCGTGCGCGAGGCCGGTGAACGGGCCGCGCTGGAGGCCAATGTTCATGGCCTGCCGCCCGATCTGCTGAAAATCCTGGGTCGGCTGCATTTCCGCACCAGCTACGGGCAGAACGTGCTGGCGCACTCGGTCGAGGTTTCGATCCTGGCAGCTACGATTGCGCATGAATTGGGGGCCGATGTCAACATCTGCAAGACAGCGGCCCTGTTGCATGATATGGGCAAGGCCATCGATCAGGAAGTTGAGGGGCCCCACGCCATTATCGGCGGCGAAATCGCCCGCCGTTTTGGCCGCTCGCCCAAGGTCATCCACGCCATGGTCGCGCACCACGCCACCGATTCCGAGCCGCAGAGCCTGGAGGCCGCGATTGTCCAGGCCGCGGATGCCATTTCAGCGGCCCGCCCGGGCGCGCGGCGCGAGACTATCGATCTGTACATCAAGCGCCTGGAGGCTCTGGAGAGCATCGCCAACTCGTTCACCGGCGTTGAAAAATCCTTCGCCATCCAGGCCGGGCGCGAAGTGCGCATCATCGTCAAGCCAGAAGAAGTCGACGAATTCGCGGCAGACCGCCTGGCCAGGGAGATCGCGCACAAGATTGAAGAGAGCCTGGATTATCCCGGCCAGATCAAAGTCTGCGTGGTGCGTGAAACCCGCTCCGTTGACTATGCCCGGTAATCGGTTTCTGCCAGATGTTTGTAAGAAAATTGTATTGATTCAGGACTCCTCAGCGCCTGCGGCGCTTCGCCAGGGGTCAGGATAGAACGTTCTATCC
>DASVMX010000291.1:0-2630 GCA_036384215.1 Ktedonobacteraceae bacterium
ATCGTTCGCGTCAGCAGTTTCCCACGATAGGCCACAAAGATTTTCAGCAGGTCGTACTCGGTCGGGGTCAACAGAAGTGGCGCGCCGTTGAGTTCGACCAACCGCTGCGCGAAATCAATCGAGAGGGGGCCCGATTGAAAACGCGGCTCCGTGCCGGGCGCGGTGTGCGCCAGGCGTCGCAGGGCCACGCGAATGCGCGCCAGCACTTCATTCATGTGGAAGGGCTTGGCCACGTAGTCATCGGCTCCCAGGTCCAGTGCCCGAACCTTATCCTGCTCGGTGTCTTTGACCGAAAGCACAATGATGGGCAACGAGGAGGTAGTCCTCACCTGGCGGCACACCTCCAATCCACTCATTCCCGGGAGGAGCAGATCCAGGACCATCAGATCGGGCCGGTGTTGCGCCAGCATGGCGAGCGCGCTTTCTCCGCTGGTTGCCGTGACCACCCGGTACCCGTGGGCCGAGAGGCTGCGCTGTAAGGCCCGCACAATCTCTCGTTCGTCATCCACCACCAGAATAGACGCTCCAGGTTTGTTCATTCGTCGATCCTTTCCAGTTCTTTGCAGGGAAGCGCGACCGTGACAAGCAGCCCTCCCTCTGAGCGCGATTCCGCCCAGATCTTGCCGCCGTGGGCTTCGACGAGCCCTTTGCACACCGCTAGCCCCAGACCTGATCCCGTCACCATCCCCGCGGCTACGGGTCCATGCATAACGCGGTAGAACTTGTCAAACACATGCTCCAGGTGCGCCTCAGGAATGCCTGGCCCGCGATCCGCGACGGTGAAAACGATCTGGTCACCCGCTTTGTGTGCGCTGATGGTGATCGGAGAGGCAGAAGGAGTGTAGCGCATCGCATTTTCCAGCAGATTGGTCAGGACCTGGTCCATATGCAAGTAGTCCAGTTCCACCATTAGCAAATCATCTGGCAGATCAAGCTGTACCGAACGGCCTGCCAGCAGGGGCGCCATGCGGCCCAGGACATCATGGATTAAAGCTTTGAGCGAATACCAATCCTTGTCGGGCTTGAGCGCTCCCTCTTCAATACGCGACATATCCAGCAGGTTGGCCACCAGGCGGTTGAGACGGTCAGCCTCGTTTTCAATCGAATGCAGGAAACCGTTTCGTTCTTCTGTACTCCACTCCACGTCGTCCTGCAACAACGAGGATGCGGCAGCCTTGATGGCGGTCAGCGGCGTGCGCAAGTCATGTGACACCGAGGAGAGCAGAGCCGCGCGCAGCGCATCCGTGCGTTTGAGCACAGCCAGGTGCAGGTTTTCCTGCTGAAGTTGCGCCCGCTCAATCAGCGCGGTGACCTGGTCGATGAAGGTCCAGAAGAACGAGCCAGGCGTGGCAAGCTGTGTGACTTCTGCTTGTTGCTCTTCTCGCAGGAGCGCGCCGGGGTTCCCCAGCACTTCCAGGCGCAGCGCGCCTGCCGGTTGCTGCCGGAAGGTGAGCGGAATCAGATGCAAGGAGTGTTTGTGACTCTGTTGCACCGAGGGAGATCGACGTGCAGACGGCGAGAGCACCTTCTCCCACAGGATCGAGGCCCAGGATAGTGAGACTGTTGATTGCTCTTTGGTTCTCGCCCCCTCAGAAACGCTCATCTGAACCTGCAAGGTACCAGTTGCATCGGCCTGGAGCAGGCTGCACCCCCGCACCCCCCAGGCGGCAAACGTCTCAATCACCGCCCGACAGATGACACGCAACTGAGCCTGTGCATGCTCCACGCTATTGGTCAGATGCACCAGGCGATAGAGGGCGCGTGCTTCCCGCTCGCTGCGCGAGGCCACCTCCGCGCGTTCGCGCAAGGCCGCAGCCAGTTGCCCGGTCAACAATGCGTCAATCAGAAAGATAAACAGGGCAATCCATTCCTCAGGCCGGTTGATGGTAAACAGATAGAGTGGGGGCACCAGGAAAAAGTCGAAGGCCAGAAACGCCAGGACTGAGGCCAACATGGCCGAATAACGCCCACGAGTAACGGCCAGCGGCAGCACGACCAGCAGATAGACAATCGAGATATTGGGAATCCGTGGATAGAGGTGATTGAAGTAAATGATGGCAGTAATCCCCATGGACCCAAAAAGGGCAAGCAGGGTATCGAGCACATAGCGTTTCCAGGGAAACCTCGGTTTCTCAGGCAGGAGTGCGTGCGAATCAATGGAACGCATAGCGGTTGTCCTCTCCCAAATCACGAAACGTCCTGGCAATTTCAGGTGCCATGCCCTCTCGTACAGGCAAACTGACAAAGCGAAGAGTTACCTGTTGTCAGGGTCCCTTCCAGTATAGCCAGAAATCCATCAAAGGGTTCTCTGAGGATGCCTGAAAAAGCTCTAAAAGCGCTCAAGAACCCGGGCTTGCACTTCCCTTGCGGTACGTACATGCTGCGGCACATTGATGACCACGATGCCAGGTCGGAAGAGCAGGGCGGCTTTGAGACGAAGCGCTGTCTGATTATGGAGGAAGTATTGCCACCAGCGCGCAACCACGAAGTCAGGCAAGATGACCGTTAGCGTCTCGTTGGGATGGCGCTCGTGAATGGTATCGATATAGGCCAGCAGGGGGCGGATGAGCGAACGATACGGAGATTCGATAATCAGCAGATGCGTCTCCTCGTTGGCGGGAATGCGCCGT
>DASVMX010000292.1:0-9489 GCA_036384215.1 Ktedonobacteraceae bacterium
AGAATCTTCTTGCCATCGTAGATTGTTTCCAGGTGGACCGGGCGACCCCAGAGCTGGTAGACGTACTGGAGCGTCTTCTCCGCGTAATTCATATCCAGCTCCTGTCCCTCGAAGACATGCACCAGATAGAGTTCGCGATTGCCACGGTAGTCGCCATTTTCAACCACCAGGTAGGGCGCGCCGAAATTGTTCATGCTGGCCACGATGCTATCGCGCACCTTCTCCCAGTTCTTCTCCGCGATCACCCACTCGTCGCCCTCTTTCTTGTACAGATAGAGGTCCAGGTCCTTAATCAGATCCTCGGTCAGGTAATTGCGCAGGAACGAGACATCGTTCTCCATCTCGCGGATCTCAAAGATCTTCTCCAGACCCTTGCCCGGTTTGCGTCCCAGGCGATCCTGCTCCTCCTGCGTCGGATTATTCCAGCGCCTCTCGATATCCTCGTACATCTTAAAGCCCAGGTAATATGGATTCAGCGAAGTCTTTGAAGGCGAGAGTACCCCTGAATGCAACTGCGCAAACTCAATTGTCTCCGCGTCTGAAATCACGCCTGTTTCACCCAATCTGCGCATAATGCGCGAGTGCCATATTGAAGCCCATCCTTCATTCATGGTCTTAGTTTGCATCTGTGGCACGAAATATAACATTTCTGTGCGCACAATTTCGATGATATCGCGCTGCCAGGGTTCAAGGTGGGGCGCGTGTTGGGAGAGGAAGAGCAGGAGGTCTTTCTGCGGCTTCTCCGGGAATTTGGGGGTTTTGCCGGGGCGACGGTCGCGCTCTTCTTCAGCTTTTTTCTGGCTATCCAGGTTCCAGAGATCGTCGTAGGCGCCCGGTGATTTGGGGATCTGCTCTTCTTTCCCTTTGGGCTGCTCTTCGCGCACCAGCAGGTTGTAGTCCACGTGCTCTTGAATTGAGAGCACGGCATCCAGGAAGTGCTCGACTTCGGCTTTGCCGTGGTCGAACTCGTATTTGGCGATGCGCTCGGCGTGGATACTGACCTTGTCGATCATGCGCCGCGAGGTATGCTGGAAGTAGGCGTTATTTTTGAAGAAGTCTGTATGCCCGAAGACGTGAGCCGCCACAAAGGTGTTCTGGAGCAGATCGTTCATGTCCATCAGGAAGGCATAGCTGGGATTGGTGTTGACCACCATCTCATAGATCTTGCTCAGCCCAAAGTCATACTGCATCTTCTGACGATGGTACGCCTTGCCATGTGTCCAGTGGCTGAAGCGGCCCGGCAGGCTGTACGAGGCAAACTCGTACATAATGCTCGCGGGTACCAGCTCAAAGTGGGTCGGGAACGGGTCCAGCCCAAACTCGCGCGCCTCCTCCCAGGCGTGATCTATCGAATCTCGTAAACGTTCGACGTTATCGCTCTCTGCCATCAGGAACCCTCCTTCAGCGCCGCCAGCCTGTGGGCGCCTGTATTGAAGAACGGGCGGTTACGCGAACCGCCCGGCTGCTTAGTTACTGGGTACGGCATCTCCCCGCGTCGCGAAAAACTTGCGTAGCGCGGGATAGACCTCTTTCTTGTCTGAAATCGTCACCGAGATGAATTTCTTGTCGTTGATCTTGTTATACGCTGACATCAGCGTGCTAGGTGAGCGATAATGGCCTTCGCGGATCTCGCCATAGCCAAAGATGTTGCACTGTTCCATCAGCCTGTGCACCAGTTGCACGCAGCGATCATTATCCCACGGCAGATTATCGCCGTCCGAGAAGTGGAAGGGATAGATGTTCCAGTCCTCTGGCTTGTAGCGCTCCTGAATAATTTGTAGCGCCAGCTCATACGCCGAAGAAACCTGCGTGCCCCCGCTCTCTCCCTTGTGGAAGAACTCCTCCTCCGTCACCTCCCTGGCCTCGGTATGATGACTGATAAACACGATCTGCACGTTATTGTACTTCGTGCGCAAGAAACGCACCATCCAGAAGTAGAAGCTTCTTGCTATGTATTTCTCGAATTCTCCCATGCTACCTGATACGTCCATCATGGCCAGTACCACCGCATTTGACTGATATTTAATTGTAGGCTCCCAAACCTTGAAACGCAGGTCTTCGTTTTTGACATCCTTGAATTTGGCTTCACCCCTGGCTGCGTTGCGTTTCATGTTTTCCATGATAGTGCGCTTTTTGTCGAGGTTGGCCAGTGGACCTTTTTTGCGCACGTCGGTGAAGCGCACGGCTTCGGTTTCCATCTCTTGCTGGCGCTTCTGTTCGAGGTTGGGCAGGCTGAGATCTTCAAAGATCATGGCTGCCAGTTCTTCCATGGTGATTTCGGCCTCGTAGTAATCGTAGCCGGCGTCTTTGCCGGCGTCGCCTTTTTTGCCTTTGCCGGGACGCGGTTCCTGGGCGACGACATCGCCGACTTTGCTTTTGCCGTTGCCCTGGCCGGCGTGCTGCTGGCGTCCGGGGTCGTAGCGGAAGCGGTACTCTTCAAGTGAACGGATGGGCACGCGGACCATCTTCTTGCCGTCCGAGAGAATGATGCTCTCTTCGCTGACTATATCGCTGAGGTTCTTTTTGATGGCCTCTTTAATCTTCTCTTTGTGGCGTTCCTGGTCGATCTGCCCTTTACGGTGCAGCGACCAGTCGTGTTGCGAAACTGACATTGCGCACACCTTCTTTTGTCCAGTGGAGAGCCAGGCGCGAGTTCCAGAGGAATGGCGCGTTCAGCCTCCTGCTGGTAGAAAGGGGCGCTCCGTGGAGAGCGCCCCTTCGCATCCACGTTACAGGTAAGTTAACGGTTGAGCAGGCTGCCGGTGTAGCGCAGGATTTCGTTGGCGCAGACGGGACAGTAGCCATGCTCGGACATCAGGCGATCGACCACATCGTTGATTTTGCGCAGTTGCTCGGCGTCTGGCGTGCGCGTGGAGGTGGTGATCTTCACCACGTCGCGCAGGTCGGCGAAGAGTTTCTTCTCGATGGCCTCTTTCAGCCGCTCGTGGCTCGTGTAGTCAAAGGTCAGACCTTTGCGGGCCAGCGAAGAGATACGGATCAGGATCTCCTCGCGGAAGGACTTCTTGGCCGTCTCGGAGACGCCAATCTGCTCTTCAATCGAGCGCATCAACTGCTCATCTGGCTCCATCTCCTCGTCGGTGAAGGGATCGCGCAGTTTCGTCTTGTTGCAATAGGATTCGACGTTATCCAGGTAATTATTCAAGAGCGTGCGCGCCGACTCTTCGTAGGAGTAGACAAAGGCCCGCTGGACCTCTTTTTGCGCCATCTCGTCGTACTCTTTACGCGCCTCGCTGATAAAGTTCAGGTAGCGCTCCCGCTCCTCGCGCGTAATGCTGGTATGCTGATCGAGGCCATCGCGCAGGGCGCGCAGGGCATCGATTGGATTGATGCAGGTCGTATTCTGCTTCACCAGCGCGCTGGAGAGGCGGTTAATCACATAGCGCGGCGAAATGCCATCCATGCCCTCGCGCTGCGCCTCCTCCTGCAACTCGCGCACATCCTTTTGCTTGAAGTCTTCCATATTCTCGCCATCGTAGAGCTTGAGCTTCTTCATAATGCTCATGCCTGCCTTCTTGGACGGCTCCAAACGGGTCAGTATCGCGAAGACACTGGCAATGCGCAGCGTATACGGTGCGATATGTACATTCTGCAACGAGCTCTGCTTGAGCAGCTTCTCGTAAATCTTCACTTCATCCGAAGCCCGCAGGTTATACGGCACCTTGACCAGAATAATGCGGTCCTGCAAGGCCTCCGACTTCTTATTGCCCACAAACGACTGATACTCATGCTCGTTTGTATGGCTGACCACCACCTCATCGGCGTAGATCATGCTAAAGCGCCCGGTCTTGATGTTCTGCTCCTGGCTCAGCGTGAGCAGTACATACAGGAACTTCTCATCTGTCTTCAGCATTTCCACGAATTCCATAAGCCCTCGATTTGAGATATTTAATTCACCATCAAATCGATAGGCTCTTGGATCGCTTTCTACACCAACTTCACCAATAGTCGAGAGGTCTATACCACCTACTAACTCACTGATATCCTGGCTTTTCGGGTCGCTCGGCGTGAATGTTCCGACTCCCACGCGATATTTCTCGCTAAATGCGATGCGCTTAACGGGAATCTCTTCGATTCTTCCTTTATACTGCGTGTCCACCATGTAGCGGCAGTGGGGACAGAGGTCGCCTTCGACGTAGAGGCCGAATTCGCGCTCGACTTCTTCGCGCAAATCGCTGGGGATCAGGTGCAGCGGCTCCTCGTGCATGGGGCAGTCTCTAATCGCGTAGATCGCCCCTTCTTCCAAGCGACTATATACCTCCAGGCCGCGTTTTAACAGGTAAACGATGCTGGACTTACCGCCGCCGACCGGGCCCATCAACAGCAGGATACGTTTGCGCACTTCCAGGCGTTGGGCCGCGGAATGGAAGTACTCGACAATCTGCTGGAGGGGTTTCTCGATGCCAAAGATCTCCTGGGTGAAGAAATTATAGCGTGGGTCTCCGGTCCGGGTGGTTTCAATCCCGGCATCCATGATCATATGATAAATGCGCTCGTGAGAAAGTCGGCTCACTTGCGGCTTTTTCGTCGCAATTTCAAAGTACTGGGCGAATGTTCCTTCCCACTGTAACCCCTTCTCCCGGTCTCTGTATTCTTCTAACCGCTTCACCAGATCCATAGGGTCACCCTCTCTCTCTATGCTGTTAGCATTTTGTCCCTGCCTGGGCGCTAACTGCTGTACAAACGCACTAGAAAAGTCAACCGAAATGGTAAACGCCGATACCGCGGTCCATGCGCTGCGCGTAGGAACTTGTCTGAGCTTAAAGGGCTGGCTCTTGCTCGACACGTCGAGGCGGAAGACCAGCCCTTTACTACGTCGCAGAGATTTGTTGGTGAATTTGATCCATCTCCTGCCCGTTATGAATTATTACGATGCGTGCTGTTCGCAACCTGCATCCTTGGATCTGTTCTGAAAAAACGACTTTCGGATACATACACAATGCTTTTTTCGCAGGTCTGCTGAAGATACGTTCCCCTTTTCAAGTTGAAACATTACGTCAACATTTTGTATAGGAAGACCCGCTTTAAAACATCCGTGCCTAATGCTAGAATACCAGTTCAGTTGAGCGTATGTCAAGGGCAATGAGTTGAGAACTGGTTTTTCTTCACTCTGGGGGCGAAACTCTTGCTTGCACTGGCTCCCGCTGAGAAAAAGGGTAGGGAGCCAGTCTTGTGGAAAAATCTATTCTGAACAGGGGGCAAGGATAGGCGTTCGGGACACGCTTACGGGCGAGAGCGCGGGTGATGGTTCCTCAACCAGGGGCAGTGTGACCTCAATGCTGGTGCCCTGTCCTGGCTCTGTATCGATGCACAGGTGGCCCTGGACATTTTTGACGCGTTCGAGCATTCCGCTCAACCCGTAGTGGCCACCGGGACTCTGGTAGCTGTTCGCCTGACCCTGCTGGCAGAGGTCCGCGGGCAGACCCACGCCGTCGTCGGAAATTTTGAGTATGATCTGGCCGTTCTGGCGGCTGATGTGCAGCAGGATATTGCGGGCGCGGGCGTGTTTTTCGATATTCGCCAGCGCTTCCTGGCCGACCTTCCAGAGTGTCTCTTCAGTCTCTTCGGGCAGACCCTCGATGTCGGGGTGCAGGTCATAAGAGACGCGCAGGTCGGCGCGCTGGGCCATTTCGCGGGCATAGCGGCTGAGCGCGCGGCAGGCCGGTTCGCGTTCCAGCGCGGGCGAGCGCAGATTGGCAATCGAGGCGCGCAGTTCGTTCATGCTGGAGCGCACAATCTCTTTGGTGTCCTCCAGCTCTTGAGCGCAGCGAGCCGTATCAACTTCGCGCAGCCGCTGCGCGACCTCCAGCTTGACCGAAACCAGCACCAGCGCGTGCCCCAGCGTATCGTGCATCTCCCGCGCCAGGCGTGTGCGCTCGCGCAGTACTGCCAACTCCTGTTCCTGTAAAGCGGACTCTGCCAGGCGGTGATGGGCCTCTTCCAGCTCCTCATTTGAACGCGTCAACTGCTGGAGCAGATGCTCGCGTCCCATGCGCTCGCTGATCAGGCGCTGAATCGTAATAGACATCAGTGAAATGGAGGCAAAGGTGATCGACATGCCAAAGATTGCGCTCAGGTGGTCGCCGGTAAATGGCCAGCTCAGCCAGCCCAGAAACCAGCAATACGCCAGGAAAAGCAGTGCTACCAGCGCCGGCGAAACTTTGCCGTCGAAAATGGCAAATGTCAGGCCCATCACCACAAAATAGGCCCAGACAAAGTTATTGTCCAGAACAGTGAGGAGCGTGACTGTGAGGAATATACCGGCCCAATAGGGTAGAGCGAACGAGCGTGCTGGCGGCCATTTCATGTGATCGCGTCTTTTTAGGCTGAGAAAAGGCAGAGCACCAAAGAAGGCCAGCACCAGCAGCGACAGCAGGGAAATCACCAGGGCATGCCAGTCGTGCAGATAGCCAGGGTGCTCAATGAATGTTTCGATTGCTGAGTAGGCCAGCGAGACAATACTGACCACTAACCAGCTAAAGTTAAAGATCAGAAAAAAGCGGTTCAGGCGTTTGTTACCCTGCATTACTTCTTCTTGCATGCTGCACTCCTTTATATATTCTGGCGTACTATGCGTCCCTGTGCTAATTTCACCACTCCATCATACCCAAGGATGTATTTTTCGGCAAGAGGCGGCGTGAAAGTGCAGAGCAGCGTGCGGCCTTCGCTGCGGGTGCGCAGAAGGTAGACCTGGAAGGCCTCCTGGTCAGCCGGGGCTAAACCGCTCAGCGGCTCCACCAGCAGGGCCAGGCGCGGATCATGGACCAGGGTCAGGGCCAGGGCCAGCACGCGGGCCTGGAGCGTGCTCAACTCCGCGACCAGTGCGCCCGGCGGGAGCTGGTAGTGCGCGCAGTAGTGGGAGATTTGCGCGCCCGTTAGCTTCACATCGTAATACGCCGCGAAGCGCTGGAGATAGGCCGCGACCGTCTCGCTCGTTTTGCGCTCCACAAATTGAGGCATCACTCCGATCTGGCGGCGCGTTTCCGCAGGCAGTGGCGGCACAGACACGCCCATGACAGAGATCTTGCCTCGCGCGGGCTGGATCTGTCCAAGCAAGCAGGCCAGCAGCGCGTGCTTCCCGGCTTCAACCTGTCCCAGCAGCACCAGCGCCTCACCTTCAAAAATATCAAGCGAAATTTCCTGAAGAACTGGCACATGTTCGTGCAGGACGGTGAGCTGGCGCAACTCGATAATTTTAGGACGCGTCTGTTTGCCCAGCTCTCCGGTGAGATAGCGTGAGTGTTCGCCCATAGCCTTATCTTTCCAGTGAGCTTTGTTGTAGATTCGTTTTTCTTGTGAGAAGCATACCTTGTAAGAAAAAATCAGGCCAGTGCTAAACGGGCTAATCAGTCACCATGCCGAAAGTCATAGCCTGGCTTGCTGCAACCCGTGCCGTTTTTTTGGACTTTTATAGGGCGGGAGAAGGCTATCAGACCAACGCCTTAACACGTTTCCTATCACAATGGTACCGATTCCTATTATTTTCACGGAATTCTGTGCTATACTTAGCCCCGATATCAACAAAAAATCGATAGCGGCACGGCCTGATCTGGTCTGCCAACTGTCATAAAAAACGAAATAGAAGCAAGGTTCCTCCATTTCGCCTGAGAATGAGAGGGTAAAACAGAGGGTGTCAAAATTTCTGGATAACGTTTCCTGAACCCGGTTGGCGTCTTCATTGTAAGCCTTGTGGCACGCGAGCAAGATAGCGAACAGTCTCTGGAGGGAGTGCTGGTTATGAATGTTAATAGTGGCGGACCTCACATTCTTCTCTTTGAACGAGATCAACAACTGACGACGCTACTCTCAAGTGAGCTTGCGCAGGCTGGCTATGAAGTTCATACGGCTCGTACTGCGGTTGAGGTATTTGATGCCATAGCGCGTTTTCCTGTGCGCCTGGTGATGGTTGATCTGGCCCAGGCTCAGGCAGGGCGCCGGGAGTTCTGGGTGGCCCTGGATGCCCAGCGGCGTGGCCGCGGCGTGCAGGTTTTTACATTTCGCTGTACAAATTTAGGCGGCTATGGTCCCGACGATCCCGATGAGCGCGTGGAAACTGTGCTGACCGACATGGAAGTTGACGGAGCCGGCGGCGCGGGCCGGTTGGTAGAAGCCGTGCGCGCGCGCGTGCCAGGTGCGACAGTGACGAGCGCGCCCGCGCGCACGGCTCCAGTCGCCGCGGAAGCTTCGTATCAGAACTCCCGGCCAGTTGAGGCAGTCATGCCTCCCATTCCACAGGCCTCACCCATTTACCAACAGCAGCCCCAGGCCGCGCCGGTATATCAGCAGCAGGCCCAGGCCGCGCCAGTGTATCAAGCGCCGCGCCAGGCTTCACCCATCTACCAGCCGCTTCATCAGGCTTCACCGGTCTACCAGTCGGCGCCACTGCCCGCGGTCGCGCCCGCGCCCCAGGCTTCACCGGTCTACCAGCCGGCGCCGCAGCCCGCGGTCGCGCCCCAGGCTTCATCGGTCTATCAACCACCCGTACCCCCGCAGCCTGCGCCGCAGCCGCAGGCGTTCCAGGTCACGTATCGCCCACAGATCCCGGAGAACTATGCACCGCCTGCGCCGCAGCCGCAGCCCGCGCGGGCAGAGGAGCTTCCGCGCGCGCGTTCGACTTTTACTGATAAGATTCGCGCGGTCTTCTATCCGAGCAGCCAGAGCTTTTCGTCGGTTTCCGAGACCAGCAACCAGGCATATGCCGCGACCAGCCAGGGCCAGCATGCCGCCCCGTATCAGAATCCCGATGCCCAGCCGCGCGCGCGCGCCAGCCAGCGTTTCGCTGAGGCTGAATATCCGACAACCCAGACTAGCCGGGAAGAAATGCTTTATCAAGCCCAGCCGCCCGCGGCTCCCGCGCAACAATCATATACCAGCTATGCCGGTTTTGCTCCTGGCGCAAACTCGCCTGTTGCTCAACCTGCTCCAGCAGTGCCCGAAGAATCGGGCCTGGATCAACTGTCGCGTCTATTGCGCGAAAGCCAGCCCACGCCACAGAATACGGTCGTCAACGGATACGCGCAAAGTACCGCGTTTCGTTCGCCTGTGGCTCAGGAGCAGCCAGAGATCCAGGAGTTTCGCCCGCAAAATGCAATTGTACATGGGAATGCTCAAAACCCTACCGTCCGGCCTGGCCTGACAATTGACCCGCAGGAGATCCAGGATTTTCGCGCGCAGATCCTCCAGGCCGCGCGCCTGGATGAGGCGCAGGAGCGTTCAAACACGGGTCTGTCGCGAGTTGTCGAAGCTTCCAGTGCCAGCGCGCATCTGCGCGCCTCGCCCATTCAGGATATCCCGTTTGAACAGGAGGTTTCCCAGCGCCGGGGGCCGGTCAGCGCCGTTTTCCCGCCAGAGGCATCCGCGCGTCCGGCCATGACCATTATGCAGCCCACGCAGGGAATACCCCAGACGCCTCAACAGGCGCAGCCGTCGTTCGCGGACGCCCCGACCTTCACTGGCTCGGGCACGCAGCCG
>DASVMX010000293.1:0-2507 GCA_036384215.1 Ktedonobacteraceae bacterium
TGTTGAAACCGTAGCCACCGAAAGGTAGCACCAGCGTAAAGAGCTGTTCGGCATCCCCTTCCTTGATGCCGCTTTTGACGCAGCCTTTAATGAAATCGATGCGATAGCCCTCGACCTCGTGCATAATCTTTTTCGAGAGCGCTTTACGGAATTTATTGACCTTGCCCCAATCAAAGCCAGCCAGGTTATAGGCAATCATCAGCACCTGGTCCTGGTAAACGATAACGCCGTACGACTCGTCCAACCACTCGGCCAGGCGCGGATCGAGGTAAGTAATTTTCTTTTTGCCGTGCTTAGACGCGACAAAATCCGGGATACTGTCCATCGGGCCTGGCCGGTAGAGCGCGACCATGGCCATTACATCCTCGACGCAGGTTGGCTGGAGTTGTTTGATATACTCGCGCATCTTCGCGCCTTCAAGCTGGAAGACACCAGTAGTCTCGCCCTCGGAGAGCAGTTTGAAGGCCTTTGCGCGCCTGGCGTTCTGCTCTTCTCCTTCTGGACTATCAGCCGGAACCTCGTCCAGCGGCAGCTTTTCCAGGTCAATCTCTTCGCCGCGCGTGGCTTTAATAAACTTGATGGCGTTGTCCAGGATAGTCAGGTTGGAAAGGCCCAGGAAGTCGAACTTGATCAGGCCCAGCTCTTCCAGGTACTTCTGCTCGAACTGCGTTTCACGGCCAGCGGAGGGATCTTTGTAATCCTTGGAACGCAGCGGTACGAAATTCTCCAGTGCCTCGTTGCCGATCACCACACCGGCAGCGTGCGTACCCGTCGAGCGCACGCTACCTTCCAGTTGCAACGCCTGGTCGATAATCTCGCGCGCGGCGTAGTCCTGATCGTAAAGCGCGGCCAGTTCGCGTTCGCTCTCCAGTGAACCTTTGAGCGTCACCTTGGGGCCGGTGGGGATCAAACGCGTGATGCGGTCGCCCAGCCCCTGCTGGCTCATCACGCGCGCCACGTCCTTGACCGAGTTTTTCGATGCCATAGTGTTGAAAGTCACCATCTGGGCCACGCACTCGTAACCATATTTCTGCGCCACGTAGTTGATGACTTCCTCGCGCCGATCGTCCGGGAAATCCATGTCGATATCAGGCATGTCCGAACGGCCAGGATTAAAGAAGCGTTCAAAGAGCAGTTGATAGCGCAGGGGATCAACATTGGTAATCCCCAGCGTATACGCCAGCAGACTGCCAGCCGCCGAACCCCTGGCCAGACAACGAATGCCACGCGAGCGAGCGTAGTTCACAAAGTCCCATTCAATCAGGAAGTACGCGGCAAAGCCTTTCTCACAGATCATCTGCCACTCGTACTTGAGCTGCTGCTCGATGCGCTCGGTCATCTGCCCGAAGCGCTCGATCACCCCCTGCACGCACAGCGCGTAAAGATACTCCGCCTGGGAAGAATATTGTGGCGGAACCGGGAAATCAGGCAGTTTGGCTTTGTAGGCCAGCGGATCGACGTGACACATCTCGCCGATGCGCACGCTGTTCATCAAAGCATCAGGTACATCCGGGAAAAGCCGCGCCATCTGTTCCGGGCTGCGCAGAAAAAACTCGGGACTCTCAAACTTAAAGCGTTTGGGGTTATCCAGCGTCGAAGCAGTCTGCACGCAGAGCAGGACCTCGTGCGAATGCGCGTCGTGCTCGCTGACGTAGTGCAGATCATTGGTTGCCAGTAGCGGAATGCCCAGGTCGCGATGCATCTCATAGAGCGCCTGGTTCACCGGCTCCTGGTCAGGATAACCCTCGTGGCTCTGAATTTCAAGATAGAAATTTTCCGGCCCTAGCAGACCGCGAAACCACTTCGCGCGCTCGCGCGCCTCCGCCAGTTGTTCCTTCATCAAAAGCTGGGGAATCTCACCGCCCAGGCATGAAGAGGTCATAATCAACCCCTCGCTGTACTGCTCCAGCAACCTGCGATCAATACGCGGCTTATTCGCGTGTACGCCCTCGGTATTGGCGATTGTCGTCAGCTTCAGCAGATTGCGATAGCCCGTATTATTCTGGGCCAGGATCAGCAGGTGGGTATAGTCATCCTTAAAGCGCCGGCTCTTATCGCTGATATCCTCGGTCAGATAGGCTTCCACACCCAGAAGCGGATTAATGCCCTGTGCCTTGCACTCCTTGTAAAACTCGATTGCCCCATACATCGCCCCGTGATCCGTAATTGCCAGGTGCTGCATTCCCAGCGCCTTCGCCTCGCTCACCAACTTCTTAATGCGGCTAAAGCCGTCCAGCAGCGAATATTCCGTATGTACATGCAAGTGAGCAAAATCCGTGCCCATAAGTGTCCCTCCGTCCAGAAAATAGCGGTATATGTAAATGATAATGAACAGACATTCCAAATACAAGAGGCAAGCGGCGTTAACCAGGGTTCTTTTTCAATTATCGTCTATATCTCCGGTGAATGAAAGGGCTCTGGTACAAAGATCACTCTTGCGGTTGTGTATCCCACCCCAAAGAAAGTGGCTGCTCTGGAGGTCTGCGACGCGGACCTCCAGAGCAGCC
>DASVMX010000294.1:0-13529 GCA_036384215.1 Ktedonobacteraceae bacterium
TGTCAGGCGGCGCCAAACATCGTTGACACACATTCGGGCTACTATCACAAAAAAGCGTCTACCAGGTTTTCAGCAAATGGGCTACTTTTCCGCTGGAGGTAATTTCGTACCGCACGCGGTCGGGATTGACATCTTCAACGCGTGCCGCCTGGTCCGCGGCGATGACAGTGTCGCGCGGACGAATCACATGCCAGACGTGCGAGAGCGTATCAGGAGTCTGATGGCGGTAGACAAAGCGGCGCTGGATTTTCGCCTTCTGAGCCAGATTTTCGGCTTTGCCGAAGTATTCCTTAGCTTTGAGGTCGTCCAGGTAGGGATCGATGACTTCAAAGAGGCGCGGAGCGCGTGCCGGTTTGGCATCGCCCAGGTAGAGGAAGACTACTGGCTTGCCATCGGCGATGTCCACGGCCGTGCGGATAATCGCCTCGTTGCGCCCATTCTCGGCGGTCAGTACCGCCAGGACGGAGCCGGGGAGACGTCCTTCCACGCCTGTCGCCACAACCACTGGCAGGCGGCCCTGCTTCTTGCTCAGGCTATAATTCGCGAAAGCCACGGCCATGCCGACCAGGGCCACGGAGCCGCCAAAGATCGTGGCCAGGGGCTTGGAAACCAGGTTAGTACACCAGGCCAGCAACACCAGGAACGTAGTCAGAACACCTAACCAGAAGTCGACCGAGTGCCAGAGGTGATTGAGGCGCAGGCGCCACGAGATCGCGGGAGTTGCGATCTTGATAATCTCTTCTGGCTCCAGCCCGCCGGGTTCCTCCACGCCGTTCTCTCCCATATTTTTCTCCGGCGAGTGCGCAATCTGTTGCGCGATCTCCTCGGCTTGCGCGATCACCGCCGCCGTAGAAGCCTGGTCGTGGCCATTGTCTGTCTCGGCGTTGTGCAGGTCGCCGGTGTTTACCGCGGCTGCGGCAGCTACCTCCACGGAGGCACTTTTCTTTAACTGGTGTGCCGCGCGTCGTTCGCGCCAGCGCACAATATCCAGGCCCAGGCAGGTCAGCGAGAAGGCGCCCAGCAGGCCGAAGGCGTACATATCGCCCAGAATATTAATCTGTCCCCATACCGCGATCAAAATCACAATCGGGATACCTGTTGCCAGCGCGATAGAGTAGTGAGGGGTGCCGCGCAACTTGTTGCGTTTGAGAATAAAGCTGGGGAAGAACTCCATGCGCGAAAGAGCCATAAAAACGTGATAAGCGCCGATGATAGCCGTATTACTGGCGAAAACGAGGAGCGCGCTCGCGCTGATTGCCACCTCGATCTGTAAGAAGGAGCCCCAGTTACCGCCCCAATGGCCAGCGAGCAGAGAGATCAACTGGTTCTGAGTATTAGGATCGGGGCTGGCTGCCTGGGGCAGGAGAATGGTTGAGAACATCGTAAGCAGAGGGCTGGTCAGGCCGATGGTAAGCACGACCAGGGCCATTGCGATGCCCGCGACCTTCTTGCGTGGCGTTTTCATGACAGGTGAAAGCTGAGAAATACTTTCCAGACCCGAAAAAGCCAGGAATGATCCCGCGAAACCAGTCAGGATTTCCAGAGGGGAGAGCGCGTGGCCAGTGAACATGCGGCCAAAGACCTGGAAGAATTCTCCCAGGGAAATATGGGTAAAAACGGTGGCGAGAATAGCAAGATCGCTGACAAACGCAATCATCGCGCCGATCAGGCTGACTTTCGCGCTTTCGCTGATACCTATCCAGTTGAGGAAACCGAGCAACACCAGGACGCCAACCGCGAGTATGGTAGTGTATGGGCCAAATATGGGGATCACGACTGCCAGGTAGATCATGCCTGACAGGCAACTGATAGAGGCAGTTAGAAAATAGTCTACCAGGATGAACATGCCACCCATTGCTCCGATCCAATGGTTCATGGCCTGGGCCGCGACTGTAACAACGCCACCACCTTGTGGGAACCTGTGCGTCACCTCTGTGTATTTGAGCGTGAGCAGCACGAAAACCGTCATGGTCAGGAAGACAAAAAAGCCAGCCAGTGTACCGACGGTCCCGTAAAGAATACCAGGGACGTAGTATACTGACGTTCCAATGTCAGCAAAGACGACTGCCCAACAAAGAAGAGGACCAAGGGTAGAGCCCTTACCGTGCCCATGGTCCTCTTCCTGGGTCGATATCACCGGTCCTTGCGTAACAGATTTCTGTGCCATAATCATCCTTTGTTTGTGTGGAGACTACCTGCTCCCAAATTGCATAATTACCTGATCTTCAAAAGGTTGGTTATGCCTTTGGATAGTGTAGCACAGCCCTTCGTTTTCGATCAAGATTACCATAAAAAACTCAACGTTTTTCTCAAAAAACACTCCTGATTTGCCGCAAAGACGCGCAAAATTCACTCAATAAACTCTGCTGTTCTCTGAACAAAAGAACCCTCTGAGTAACATAAACGGGTGAAAAAAGTGGATATCAAACGCGAGAGCAGAGGCACATAAGAGCACAACTAATGTTACTTCCATACGCTATGATACGTTTTTAAACAAAGGTCAGGGTGGTAACTGGAGCCAGTTGAAGGGAGAAACGAGGGTTGTCCGCTGCGATTTGATCCAGTCTGGTGGGGGATTTCTTCCTGGTTCTTTTCACTCGGGTACCGATCAGGCGTGGGTGAGTAGTGGGGAATAGGAAGGTTGCTTTAGAGGAGGTTTCATGCAAACAAATGACCATGGTTTTGAGCAAATTATGTCGGCAGTGCTTGAACAAAGGCAAGTATGGGAAAAATTACAGGCCGAGAATCGCGAATTGCGCCAGCAACTGGTAGATTTGCGCGCCGGGCGTGGCATTTATCTGGAGATTGCCAATCAACGCTTTGAGCTGGTCTGGGAGTCCACCAGAGCGGAGGGACAGGCTTCAGATGCTCCTACGGGCAAGCGTTCCCAGACCTCAAAATCCGCGAAGGGCGCGGTTCAGCCCTCTTCGGGAGCCTCGTCGGGCGTGCTGGAGGAGATGCTGCTGGACGAGCTGTCTACGGCGATGAATAACCGCATGGGTTCCAATGGCTCCGGTTCTGGAGAGCGCAAACAGTCCTCTACGGGCTTTAACGAAGAACAGAAGGCCAACCTGCGCCGCGATCTGGCTGGAAGCTTCTTGCTGGAATAAGTGTTTTCAGCCTTGTGCTTGTCTCTTTTTATACAGAAACAGGAAGGACGCGTCTCACGCGTCCTTCCTGTTTCTTTTGTACTATGGCTACTGAACCTGGAATACCTGTGTAACCTGATTCACCGGCGGGCTTGTCTGCTGAGCTAGCATTACCAGGGTGAACGAGGTCGCGTCCTGTGGCACCAGGAAGACGGCAGTGCCAGAGGCTGAGGCATTTGGTGCAATGCTATAGGGGAATGTAGAAGATGCGTCCGGTTGTAAGCTGTTGCCTGCAACTTGCAGACGCATATAACTGGGAGGATAAACATCAGTACTGTTCGAGGTGTTATTGTTACCAGCGAGCGTCAGAATCAGATAGCGATTGCCCGTAGTGGCCTGGTAATCATTATAGCTATAGCTCAACGTGGCCGTTTTGAGCGTTATAGTTGCATCCCCGTACTTGAATTGCAGGTTAAGGTTGCTGGTTTTGTCCTGGTACTTGCCGAGGTTCGCGTCAGGCTGTAAAGGGATGTCGAATTGAAACTGTTTCTGGGTTCCAATGCGCAAGGTCAATTGATTCAGAGCAACCTGGTTGTCAAGCGCGAAGTCCAACCAGTTGGTACGGCTGACCCCTTGCGCGGGGCTGATTGATGCCTGTTCGCTTCCTGCCTGCAAGGCGTTTCCTCCTGGCAAAAGCAGGTGCATCGACTCATAGAGAATATAGTCGGGATTGCCCGCGCTGGTGTTATTTTCACGGAGATTGACGCGTACCACGCCTGCCGAGCCGGGGGTAGTCGAGGTGTCATCTCCAAATGTAGACGCTAACTCAACGGAAGTCACGGTAATCTGGACGCTGGCATAGGTAAACTGGAGTTTGAGGTGCTCTGAACTGCTGGCATGCGTGCCAGCGGTCGGTGTTGTGCCTGGAGTGTTGCCGCTGCTAGCAGTGCTGGATGGGCCGGGGTTGTTTGTGGCTGAAGAGTAATTCGTGAAAAAACGGACCAGGTAAACCACGCCGCCGATGCCCAGAGCCAGCACGAGTAGCAGGACTATACTGGTGATTACGCAGCCGCGATTGCCTTTTTGTTTCTGGGCGTACGCTGGCACCTGGTAGGTGCCAGATTGCAGGGGAGGTATGGTAATCGGCGGGGTATAGGTATCTGGCACTGTGTTTGGGACGTAGCTCGGTGGTCCTTCCGTCGCATTACCCGCGTAGGGATTATAGACAGGCGGAGGCGGTGGAGGAGCCAGGAGGGCCTCGTTGTAGGTTGGTTTATTTGAAATGGTATCTGGCGGAGGCGGCGGGATGAGTGCCTCGTTGGGTTGGATATAGCTTGATTTCCGCGCTAAGGCATCCGGGGTAAACGCAGCCGGAGCGGTTTCGATTCCAGGATTAGCCGGACCGGGCGCGATGGGACTGCCTGCTGGAGGCGTGTTTGGCGCGCCGGATGCCCCTATCGTCGGGCCGTTGGCGTGCGTTTCAATAGTCGCGCCGCAGTTGGTACAAAAGCGCGAGTTTCCTTGAATTCGTGCCCCGCATTGCGGGCAAAATGACGCTGGTGTTGTTGCCACATTCGCACTCCTTGGTATAGAAGAAAGGCTACAGTCTCTATGCCTGGTAACTGATTACCAGCGTAGGCGATGTAGCCTTTATTATAGCTATCGTGTGGCCCTGGTGGAAGCCTCTCTTTGTTCGCTAGCCAATCTGGAAGTCTAGCTTCGCCTGGCCACTGTTTCCGGGATCTTGTGACAACATAAGTAACGTACACGTGGTCGTGTTTTGGGGGATCAAGAACGTCGCCGAGCCTTTCTTTCCCTTATCACCGCTGGCGAAAGAGACTGGCACAGTCGTGCTCACGGGGGCGAAGTTTTGTCCGCCTACTCTGATCCGCATGTAATCAAACGGCGAGCCGCTGATCGCCTGCTGAGACAGCGTGTTATCGATGGTGAGGTCAATGGTGAGAAAAACCGAGCCTTTGCTGGCTTGTTGAGCAGGCAGACTCCAGGCTGTGGCCGCGTTGTTCAGCGTCCAGTCGAGGCCGAAGTAGCTCAGCGTGCCCTTTTGCGGGATCGTTTTCGACTGATAATGGCTGAGGTTGGCCTGACCGTTGAGTGGAATGAGCATTTGTGCCTCTTTGTCTGTGCCAAGCTGGAAAACGAGGGTGTTTAACTTGCCTCCGTTGAGAACGGCGAAGTCAACCACGCTCTTTTGCGTGGCGCCGGGCGCGATGGTACCGGCAGACTTGACATATGTTGGAGACAGCGAGCCTTTGCCCGCGCCATTCAGGTGCGCGGCCTGGGTGTAATTCCAACCGATGGGTACACTGGTGGAATTCTGCTCTTGCAGATTCAGGCGTACCATGCCGTCACTGGCCGTCTGGGGATCATCCAAGAAATTCTGAGACTGTTGCACACTCAAAATGGTGACGGTCGCGCCAGCGTAGGTAATCGCGCTGTTCAGACTGGTCGTTTTGATGGTGGCCTGTGAAGCACTGAGCCCAGGCACATGAAGTCCCAGGGCCGAAAAGGCGAAGTAGCCGCCGCCCGCGAGCAATACTAGAATGAGCACCACGATAAATACGCGCAGCGCGGGCGAACTTTTGCGTTTTCTGGGCGCGGGCATCGCGGGTGGCTCGGATAGACCACCCCACTGCGGCTGACCCGCGGGATTCGCTGGCGGGTAAGCTGGCGCGGGCGAATCCCAGGGCGCGTTCAGGGTCTGGGCCGCCTGATCATTTGTCGCATAAAGAGGATCGGGCGAACTCCAGGGATTCGAGGGTGGCAATTGCGGGGGAGCCGACCACCCTTGTTGCGCGCCCGGATTGTTGCGCGCGTCCCAATTGCCTGGTCCCTGAGGGAATGGTGAATTGGGCGATGGGAACTGAGGTGAGCGCGTAGGCCCACCTGGAGAATTCCAGTCTGGTTGAAAATCTTGCGATCTCGGAGAGATCGGCGCGAAAGACGCAGCGTCTATATGTCCAGGTGTGGCCGCAATAGCCTCCTGTGGGTCAGCGCTATAATCGCCGCTGTTCGCCTGTCGATTGTCTGGACGACTTAGCATGGCTCCAACCGGGAGTTTGCAGGTCGCACAGAATTGCATCTCCGCCCATGTTGGTGTGCCACATCGAGGACAATAACGTGGCAATGCCTGTGCCATTGTCGCTTCCTTTCCTGATGAATGCTTGCTATCGTTCCGCCTCTTTAATCCTTTTTTTCCTGTTTCTTGTTACTGTCAAAGCGGACTGGAACGAAAATATTGATAGTAAAAGAACTTTGATTTTATTGTAACATAACCCAGGAAAGCAACGATACGGTATTTGTTCTCTACGCTTCTACCAACAATCAGGGTTGGCTCCTCTCCGTTTTTCCATGACCCCATAGCTGGTGGAAGCGTATTTTTTCCCTTTTTCCGGCCCCTGCTCTACTCCCGCTTTGATATAGCACAGCCGGAGGTTTTCAGGCTATGAACAACTTCACAAAATGAAAGGGTATGTTGTCTGGTTGAAATGGACCTGCTTATCTTATATAGTATCGTCACGGACGTGAAATCGTTGCATGGTTGGCCTGGATAGGTACGCCGCATTCGCAGCAGAAACGCGCGTCCGGGAGATCTGGTTGGATGGTTCCGCAGGCTGGACAGCGGCGGTGCAGCGCTCCTCCACAATAGACGCAGAACTTCCAGGGGCTCTGGATCTGGCGCTGGCAGGTCGGGCAGGCTGGAGAAGCCATAGCTCTCGCTCCGCCGAGGGCATCAGGGAGTGGGAACGATGGAATAGAGCCGGGTTGCTTGTCAACTGGCATTGAGCGCCGCGCCGCTGGCGGCAGCACGCGCTCCTCCAATGGCAGCGGCATGGGATTTGTGGTAAGGCTTAGCTCCAGGCGCTTCCTGCTGGGATCAATGCTTTTGACGAAAAGCTGCATCTCCTGGCCAGGCGTGAACCCCGCCAGGGCCGCGGGCGTGTTGCCCAGTTCAAATGAGTAGACAATGCCTTCAAGACCAGGCTCAACCTGTACAAACACACCAAACTGGGCCACGCGGGTAACCACCCCCCGCACTTCCTGACCGGCTTGATAGCGTTCTTCCGCGTGCTCCCACACATGGCCGGGCCGCTGTTCATCCACAAAATCACCTCTTTCTTGCTGCTCGTGAACCGACTGAATTCATCTCTCCTCTCTTTGTATCATGGAAGCGGGGTAAAGATAAAGTCACTGAACGTCGCGCTGGCCTGTTGCTTTGTGGAAATTGCCCGTTGAGCCAGTAAAATTTTTCTTCCACGATATAAGTGGGTTCCCTCAAGAATCGGGGGCTGGGAAGCAAGCCGATGCTCGCCAGCCCCCGATTCTTGAGGGAACCTCTTGAGTAGGGTTTATGCGTTTTCGTCAAAAGCAGGGGTGCAGGGGACTCGCCGTCTCCTGCCGGAGCACGAGGGGTCCTCGTAAAAACCGCTTTTTTTTGTGAGCGAGCCGCCGCAGGCGGCGAGTTCGGAGAACGCATAAACCCTGACTTCTTGAGTGAGTTGCCTTGACGCTTCATTTTCTATAGCTTATAATAACTCTAGGAAGCGTACGAAGAGTGCCAATCAAACATATCTCTTCGCGCCCTGTGTATGGCTTTTTCGGCCTGTTGGCTCCTGTATCGCGGAAATGCACGTGCAGGGGAAACTGGCCGTCTTGTGAATCACATTACTAGTCCAGGGCTTGAGCACAATCAACCCTGTCAAGAGAGGCACACATTATGATTGAGCGCATCGAGGAGCAGGCTGCCGTTGAGACGAGCGTTATTCGCATGACATCTGCCGCGGCGGACAAAGTGCGTGAACTGCTGGCTCAGGAGAATGATCCGAGCCTGGGTCTGCGGATTTTCGTCGCTGGTGGCGGTTGCTCCGGTCTTCAATATGGTATGACCCTTGATGAGCAGCAGGACGGCGACACGATCCTCGCGCAGGAGGGGTTCAATGTCCTGGTTGATGAGATGAGCGTTGGCTATATTGACGGCAGCGAGGTTGATTATGTTGACAGCCTGATGGGCGCCGGTTTCACGGTGAACAACCCCAACGCTGTTTCGAGCTGCGGTTGCGGCCATTCTTTCAAGACCGCGGACGGCGGTGGCCAGGCGAGCAGCTGCGGTTGCGGTCACTAAGCCACACGGCGATTTTTGCTATCGGCGGAGATTCGCGCTGATGGGTGTGAACGAAAAGGCCTTTCTCGACGTATATAGAGGAGAAAGGTCTTTTGTATTGTTTATTCTGCTACTGAGAGGAGTTTGAATGAGCAGGCGCCTTGCACATCGTCCACATTACCACCTCGCGCGGGCGACCCCGCGCCCTCTCCCTCAATCCCAACAGGAATATCTGCGCCAGCGCTGGGTGTATCGTCAGCAGCGTAGCGCCTACATCAAGCGTCCGCTGGGCTATGGGCTGTCGCTGGTGCCCTGGGGCTGGAAACTTGCATTCCCGGAGATCAGGCGCCGCGCTTAGTGTGCATCCGAGGAGCCATCCACGCGCTCACGCGGCGCAACGCAGGTTTTAATCCGTCTCTTCGTCTTCTTCCGCCTCAAGAGGTATACTGGCCGGGTGGTTGAGCACGCGCCTGACCAGACCTGGCATATCAGCGGCGAATCTGGAATTAGCGACTACGCGCGAAGCCCCTGCCTGGCGCGCCCGGGTCTGTGCTTCCAGGTCAACGTGTGAGCCAAAGGCCAGCACCGGATAGCCGAGTGCGCGGGCCTGGCGGATGGCTGCCTCCCAGTCAACTCCCTGAATGGAAAAATTGACAATCGCCAGAGCAGGTTTTTCTTCTCCGGTGGTCGCCAATCCCTGCTCAAAGACCGCCAGGTTGCGCGCCGTTTTGGCCTCCATCTCGTGATGGCGCAGGGTATCACGGATCTTGACGGCGAAGAAAAGATCCTTCTCCAGGGCCAGAATATATGTTGTCACGTTCTCTCCCTGTTTTGTTACTCGTCAGAAGGCTCGTAGACCGGGTGGCGGAAGAGGTCGCCCAGTTCGGCATTGATCAGGTCGATATTGGTGTATTGCTCTCTGGAGAGCACGTGATGCGTGCCGTTGCAGTAGGGCTTCTGGCAATTTTTGAGGTGGCTGGTCTCGAAGAGCAGGTTGCCATTCTCAACGCTGACCCAGATGTGGCGGCGTGAATAGCCGTCGCCCCATTTGAGTAGCAGGCCATCTTTATATTCGTCGAAGCGTCCCTGGCCATACAGATAGTCGCGGTTAAACATGTGCAGGATTGTCAGTACATTGCTTTCAGCAACCACGCGAGCCGCCTCGGGCGACATGCTGGTCGTGGCCTCCTGCGCCAGGTCTTCCTCTGGAATAAAAAGCTCGCGCGCGGAGTGCTGTTCCTCGCGGATCATCTGCTGAATCATCTGGCCTTCCATATCGGACAGGCCGTGGCTCTGTCCCATAATCGGGCTGCGCCTGGCCTGTGTTTTCCCTCTACCGGATTCTTCGTATCGTTGTGGCATGCTTGCGCTACCTTTCTTATCTATCTGCGAAAAAAGATCTCTCTATAGCTTACAACTTTGTTTCCAGGAAGTCCAAGCCTCCGTTTTGCGCAAAGTTCTGGATATTAGCAATTGAGATAACAAAATACTTGTGAAGAACCATTACACCTTAGCCATTTCTTGTGTATTTAGAATGCTATTTGTTTTCAAAGTGCTATTGTGAAAATAGGAATATAGAGGTATAATAACAACAACGGGAGTTTCTCTCCATTTTTACATGTGATTTCACGATTCCTGGCAAAGCGAAAATATGGGAAGGAGGAGAGTGGATATGTCGGCTGGACCTGGCCCACATGGGGAAGAATTTGGTCTCCGTGCGCAACGGAATTTTTCAGAAGAGCGCTTTGCCTGGTTGAGAGTAGAGGATCAGATGCTTGTGGCTGAGATGGGAGGCGTGTGGCCTGAGCAACCCGAGCACGCGGAGTATCGCCGTGTGCTGGATATTGGTTGTGGAGCCGGTTACAGGCTTCTTTCTGCCGCTCGGGCATATCCAGGTATCGAGCAATTGTGCGGTGTGGATACACGAGCAGGCCTGATCAAGTGCGCGCGCCAGCTTGCCAGCCAGCAGCAGGTTGATGATCGTGTGGAATTCCAGGTGATGGACGCGCTGCACATGCTTGAATTTCCTTTTCGGTATTTTGACCTGGTTAATATCCAGATGGGAGGCTACTTTCTCCGTACCTGGGAATGGTCGAAGTTGCTTCAGGAGTGCCGCCGCGTAACGCGACCAGGGGGGACCATTCGCGCGCTTGAGCAAGATTTTATTGGTGAGAGCAATAGCCCGGCCCTGAATGCGCTGATGCAATTGCTTGTGCAGACGTATTACCAGGCCGGCCATCTCTTTTCGGCGGACCACGAAGGCCTGTTGCGGGAAATGCCGCGTCTCTTTGAACAGTTTGGGATCAGAAAAGTGCAGGCTCGTCCTCATACAGTGGAATATCGCGCGGATACAGCCGGGTGGCCAAACTTTGTAGGCCACTTTCAGCCCGCGATCACCCCTTTTGTCGCCAAATGGTGGCGTATTCCAGAAAACTATGATGATCTCTATCGGCAAACCATGGAAGAAATCACCCGGCCCGACTTTGTCGCGAGACGCAAATTCCTGGTAGTCTGGGGACAGAAATAAAAAAACGCTTGACAAAGGGGATGGGCCTGTGTTATAAATTCCCCTGTAAGTTTCTAATTGAATAAAGCAGAAGCATTGCAGGGAAGAGTAACAGTGTTGGTGGCGCTCAGAGAGTGGGCGGCTGGTGAAAAGCCCAACGCCTGTCACCTGTGAAAAAGACCCTGAAGCTGCGAGAAGAAATTGGTTTCCAGCCAGGAGTAGACCTCGCCGGTGCCCCCGTAAACAGGCAACAGGCAATCATCTGGTTTGCCCACAGAGGCGGTTATCGCGAGATACCCGCGAATGAAGGTGGTACCACGAAGCCTGGCATTTTATCAAGAATTTGCCGCTCTTCGTCCTTCCCAACGGAAAAAAGTTGGAGGATGAAGGGCGTTTTTATTTGCCCCTCAAACGACGAAAATGTGGGTGGAGAACGTCAGAGCCGAGCCTCTGACGCGAACGCCAATGCAGCAGCGGAGCCGCGCCTCCGCTGTAAATAAGGCGCGATAGAGCAATGGAAACGCGATAGAGCGCCTCCGCTGTGAATAAGGCGCGATAGAGCGCTGAAACGTGACAAAGCAAACAACTGAAAAAACGTTGAAGGCAACGATCGGACGAGTAGCGATTACGCAGGCATGCAGAGAGCGGGCGGGAGGTGTGAAGCCCGTGTGCCGGGATCGCGAAAAAAACCGGAAGCCGCGAGAAGAAATCGTTAGAGAATGGCGAGAGTAGAACTCAGCCGGAGCCCCCGTTATCGGGCGCGAGGAAAACACGGGCGTTGAGGCCTGCTGGTTTCCAGAGATGTGAGCGCGCTGGTGCGCTCGCGAATGAAGGTGGTACCACGAGAGCACATATATATCGCTCTTCGTCCTTCCCAACAGAACTGGTTGGAGGATGAAGGGCGTTTTTTATTGATCTGAGAAAGACACCGGAAAAACAGGAAAAGTTGAAACAGAATAGTACCAAAGGAGAATAAGAAGATGGCACAGATTGCGCAATGTCCCGAGTGTGAGGCCGAGTTGAATCTGCAAGGTCTGCTGGTGGGCGAGATCCTCTATTGTTCCGATTGCAACGCGGAACTGGAGGTCTTGAACGTCGAGCAGCCCGAAGTGGCTCTGGCCCCGCAGGTAGAAGAAGACTGGGGGGAATAGGCTCATGCGTATAGCGATCCTGGCCTCGCGTGTGCGGGTCGAAGAGAAACTGCTGGTCGAGGCGTTACAGAAGCGCGATGTGGAGTTTGAGATCATCGACGATGGTCAACTGCTCTTCAATCTGGCGCAGCCGGATGAGCGCTGGCGGGGCTACGACGCGGTACTCAGCCGCAGCGTCAGCCAGTCGCGCGGGCTGGCGGTGTCCTATGTGCTGGAGCACTGGGGCATCCCGGTCTACAATTCGGCGCAGGTTACGGCCACCTGTAACGATAAGATGCTGACTACTCTGGCGCTGCTGCGCGCTGGCGTGCCGGTTCCCGCGACTCTGCTGGCTTTCGAGCAGCAGACCGCGTTGGAGGGCATCGAGCAATCAGGCTATCCAGCCGTGCTCAAGCCGGTGACCGGCTCCTGGGGGCGTCTGCTGGCGCGGGTCAATGATCGCGATGCCGCCGAGGCTGTGCTGGAGCACCAGGAGACACTGGGCGGCTACCAGCACCATATTCACTACATTCAGGAATATGTCGCGAAGCCGCAGCGCGATATCCGCGCCTTCGTGGTTGGCGAGCGCACGATCTGCGCGATCTACCGCAGCAGTACGCACTGGGTTACCAACACAGCGCGCGGCGCGGTGACGAGCAACTGTCCGGTGACGCCAGAGCTGAGCGATATCTGCGTGCGCGCGGCGCGGGCCGTGGGTGGCGGCATCCTGGCCATTGATCTCTTCGAAGACGAGCAGCGCGGCCTGCTGGTGAACGAGATCAACGCCACCATGGAGTTTCGCAATAGCATCGCCCCCACGGGTGTGGATATCCCGCAGGAGATTCTGGAGTACATCTGCTCCCAGGCTCGTGTGGCCGCGGGAGAAACTCCTTATACGGATCGGACAAACGGCCTGGTCGCCGTTTCTGATAGCTCGATCCGAGCGGAGGTCGCCCGATGAGCAGAATTCGCGTTTCGATTGTCGGCGGGTCGGGCTACACGGCTGGCGAGTTGCTGCGTATCCTGCTCTTTCATCCGCAGGTCGAGATCGCGCAGGTGGCTTCAAACGGCCACGCGGGCCAGTTTGTCCATAGCACACATCCCAATCTGCGCGGGGTGACGGCGCTGCGCTATTGCCGCCCGGACGACCTGGAGCCGTGCGATCTGCTCTTTCTTTGCCTGCCACACGGTCATTCTGCGGGCCAGATTGAGCGTTACCGCGGGCTGGCGGAGCGGGTGATCGACCTGTCGGCGGACTTCCGCCTGCGCTTACCGGAACTCTACAGCCGCTGGTATGGTACGGAGCATCCCGCGCCGGAGGTGCTGCGCGAGGCGGTCTACGGTCTGCCGGAACTGCACCGCGCGGAACTGCGCGAGGCCACGCTGGTCAGCGGCACCGGCTGCACGGCTACCACGGCCATTCTGGGACTTGCCCCGCTCTACCGAGCGGGCCTGGTCAACCGCGAGATCCCTCTGGTACTGGAGAGCAAGATGGGTTCCTCCGCCGCCGGGGCGACTCCTGGCGCGGGCAGCCATCACCCCGACCGCAGCGGGGCCGTGCGCTCCTTCCAGCCGACCGGACACCGCCACAGCGCCGAATTAATTCAGGAACTCGGCGGCGTGAGCGACGGCGGCGAGCTGGGCCAGCAGGTGGCCCTCTCGGCGACGGCGATTGAGCTGGTGCG
>DASVMX010000295.1:0-11629 GCA_036384215.1 Ktedonobacteraceae bacterium
CGCCTCGTTCTTTCTCTTCCTGGGGAGCGGCGTTGTCTCACACGAGTATGAAATACTCGTGTTCAGGTAATTGTAAGGTAGGCCTGTGGGCTTGCAAGGCGGAGGGGAGGGTACTTCCCTGACAATGGAGCGTGTCAGATTATCTTGAATTGAATGTCGGAACAGAGAGGGTTCAAAGTCCGATGAAGATATTAGATCATCAGGAAGCGCGCCACGAGCCTGGGCAGTTGCGCCAGACGATTTCCAGCTATATTAATTTGATTAAGCCGCATGTGACAGTGCTGCTGCTGGGAATCACCGTGGCCGCGATGGCGATTGCCCAGCGAGGACTGCCCAATCCGGGGCTAATCCTGGCGACCCTGCTTGGCGGGGTGATGTCTGCGGGCAGCGCGAATTGTATTAATTGCTATCTTGATCGCGATATTGATCAGATTATGACCCGTACCCGGCGGCGCTCATTGCCGGCTGGCAGGGTGCAGCCCGTTCAGGCGCTGATCTTTGGCCTGGCGCTGGGCGTGGCTTCGGTAGTGGTGTTCGTTGTTTTTGTAAATCTGCTGTGTGCGCTGCTGAGCCTCGGAGCGATCCTCTTCTATGTCTTTATTTATACCGCCTGGCTGAAGCGCTCTTCAGTGCAGAACATCGTGATCGGTGGGGCTGCCGGGGCGGCTCCGGTGCTGATCGGCTGGGCCGCGGTAACGAATAGCGTGCCACTGGCGGCGATCTGGTTGTTCGCGATTGTTTTCTACTGGACCCCGCCACATTTCTGGGCGCTTTCACTGCTGATCGAGAAGGATTACGCGCGTGTGAATGTGCCGATGCTGCCTGTGGTGATGGGTGAGCGTGAGACTAAGAAGCAGATCTTGCTCTATTCGCTGATGCTGGTGGCGGTGACGCTGGTGCTGTTCGCGATGCACGCTATGGGCTATCTGTACCTGGTTGGCGCGATTATCCTGGGCGGAATCTTTATCTATATGGCTATTCGCCTGTGGCTCGACACCACGCGCAAGTGGGCGCGCACGATTTTCTGGTTTTCAAACTGTTACCTGACCCTCATCTTTGCCGTTATGGTACTGGATAGAGTGATCCACTAAAGACAGGGCAGTTATTAGAGACAAGGCAAAAGGCAAGAGACAATGAAAATGAGTTGGCGTTTGGCATCCCGCCTTTCCGTGATTACCATGGCGCTGCTGATCGTGGCTGTCGTGGCTCTCTGGGGGATGCGTAATACTGGCGGGAGCACGAGCGCGAACACGAACACCAGCCCGTTATCCGGCTTGCAAGGGACGGACCTTGGCAGCGTCATCGCGCCGGATTTCCATCTGAAAGACCAGTTCGGCAAACCAGTCTCGCTTTCCCAGTTCCGCGGCGAACCCGTGGTGCTGACTTTCCTCTATGCCCACTGCCCCGATGTCTGCCCGCTGACCGCGGAGACGCTGCACAAAACGCAGTCACTCTTAGGCAAAAACGCTGCGCATGTGATGATGCTCGCGGTGAGCGTTGATCCCAGGGGCGACACGCCCGCGGCAGTTCAGAATTTTTCTACGCAACACAAACTGACCAGCAACTGGCACTATCTGATCGGCAGCCAGAACGAGCTGGCGCCAGTCTGGAACTCGTATAGCGTCTATGCCCAACCTTCGGGCAGCACCACCAGTATGCACACCTCTGCGGTCTACCTGATCGACAAGATGGGCCGCGAACGCGTGCTTTTCGCCGACAGCTTTACCGCGAACCAGTTGCAGACCGATCTCCAGGTGCTGCTCTCTGAATAAAAACAATATCGACGATCTTGAAAATAGACTCACGCCACGGCGCCTTCCCTGGGCCGTGGCGTGAGTCGCTCAGGCGCTTTCCCTGCGCACTGTGCATGAACGCGTCCTTGCATTTTGTAGATTACGGGTAGTTCGCGAGGTAGGTGTTGTTGGTGCTTGAGTTGGATGGGCCTCCGGTGTTGTTGATAATGTGGGTGATGGTGCCAACGCCGCCGAGCGAGACGGTGACGAGGTCGTGGAATTTGACTCCCGCGGTGTCTGGTACTTCAAAGGCGCGATCAGCGACAATTGCCGTGTTGATGTTGAAGTAACAGTAGCTGCCTACGCCCCAGGCTTCGTGGGTAGTGACCGAGCTGGCCACTTTGTAGGCGGCATAGCCGTTGGTGCTCCCATTCATCCAGGCCGCCTGGTTGGGTGGATCGTAGGGCATCTCGTTCTGGAAGAAGTAGGTGCGGCCACCGTTGCCGTTCCAGAGGACCTCGTACTGCTGGTAATGCTCAACGGCGAGGCCATACATGATGACGTTGTTCCCATTAACCACCAGGCCATTGGCTGCTGTGTTCACGGTCCAGCCCACGCCAGTACCGTGGTCCGCGCGCCAGAGCCACAGGTCATCGCCAATGACATTGTTGCTGTTGACCACCAGGCTCTGCGAGGCCATGCCCGTGCCCGCGCCGCCGATGCGGAAGAAGACATCGCTCAGCACCGTTGGATTGGCCGCGTGGTTCGCTGTGGACCCCGCCGGGCCGACCTGGAGAAGGATCGGGGAATTTACTGTACCGGCGTCGAAGAGCAGGCCAGCGATTGAAACGCCATCGACATCAGCAATGCTCATAGGGATCACGCCGTTCTGCGGAACCAGTGTGGCCAGGCCGAGGCCAAGCACCACTGTGTTCGCGCGGGTGACATTGATTGTGCCGCTGAGAGGGTAGACGCCGGGCGTGAAGAGCAGGTTCAGCCCTTGAGCTAGCGCGTTATTGATCGTGGCCGCTGAATCGCCGGGATGCGCGATATAGAACTGACTGATCGGCAGAGATGTACCTGCTGGCGAGCCGCTGCCCCAGGTCGTACCCTGCGAATTGGCCCTGAGCGCCGGGACAAAGACCTGATAGTTGCCAGATTGGTCAATATAGAGGAACGGCTTTTCGCGGATCACCGGAGCCTGGTTGATCACCGTCTCAGGTGGGCTGGGCCAGCTCGCAGCGGGCGCGCCGTTGACTCCCACAAAAACCATATTCCAGACGCCGCCCGACCAGGTGCCGAATTGATCGTTGCGGGAGAGCCATTGTTGCTGCGAGCCGGACTGTGCCTGGCCGGTAACATTGCTATCGGCGAGGAAGCCGCCGCTCGCCCAGCCGCCATCCCACAGCAGGAGATTGCCCTGAATATCCACGCGGCGCATCGGTGAGGCCTGGGCCGAGGCCCACTTGTTCCAGCCGCCGGTGGGAACAATCTTCATGTTTTCGGCCTCGCGCCAGAAATTCTGCGTCGCGTTGCCATTCATCCAGGCCGCGTCCAGGTTGACCGCTCCATTGATGGTCACCGCGTCAGGCAGCAGACCCAGGCCCAGCGCCTGCATGTAGAAGCCCATATTGACCGTGACATTATAGATACCTGGCTTGAAAAGAACAGCGAAGCGATTTGTGCCGAATTGATTGGTCTGCTGCTGGCTATAGAGCGAATCCAGTGTACTCTGAATCGTGCTCGCAGACATCGAGGGATCAAACACGTAGACATTGGGGCCGAAGTTCGGCGCTTTGGGATTGGGCGTCGGCACAGGCGTAAAACTTGAAGTTGGGGTTGGCGTGGGTGTCGTCGCGCTTCCACCCAGCACCTCGACGCCGTTGACCTGGGCGTTATCTTTCACAGTCGTGAACTGGATCGCGACCGTGCCACTACTGCTGGCCGCGGCGTTGAATTGCTCGTTGACCGCCTTGTTGGCCGCGCCAGCCGCGCCGATGATATCAAAGCTGGTTAGAACCTGCTGGCCATTGATTGTCACGTTAAACGTGCGCTGTCCCGCCGCCGTCCAATAGGTTTCAGCGAAATCCAGGCGCACTGTATAACTGGCACCGGGTGTCAGACCGGGAATGGTATACGTAAAATTGCCGTAGCGGTTGGACTGGTAGACCGCCGTAGGGGCGGGATTCGTCACTCCGCTGGTATTGATCGTGTTGCCTGAGTTCGCGGTAGCGCCGCCGCTAAAATCAGCATCGGCGACGAACGGAGCGGCGGCAGACCCGCCCGCGTTAATCTGTACGCCACCGGAGCCTGTGCCTGACGTAGGTGTGGGAGTTGAGCCGCCGCTGCTCAGCACTTCTACGCCGTTGACCTGAGCGTTATCTTTCACCGTGACGAACTGAATTGTCAGATTACCGCTGCCATCAGCCGTGGCGCTGAATTGCTCGTTGACCGCCTTATTGGCCGCGCCAGCCGCGCTGATGATATCAAAATTACTCAAAACCTGCTGCCCGTTAATGTTGACATTGAAGGTGCGCTGTCCCGCCGTGGTCCAGTAGGTCTCGGCGAAATCCAGGCGCACTGTATAGCTCGCGCCAGCCGTCAGGCCAGGGATAGTATACGTAAAATTGCCATAGCGGTTGGACTGGTAGACCGCTGCGGGGGCAGGATTTGTCACCCCGCTGGTATCAATCGTATTGCTTGAGTTCGCCGTAGAGCCGCCGCTAAAGTCCGTGTCAGCGACGAACGGAGAAACTGCCGCGCCCCCGGCGTTAATCTGTGTGCCGCCAGCCGCGTGGACAGTGGAAGAGCGAGCGAAGAGGGGGAAAGCAATGCAAAAGCCAAGCAGAACGCAGAGGAGCGTTGTGAGACTGAGCAAACGTTGCAGTGATCTGCGGTTCAATCTTTGAAATGGTCCGCGGCGCGTCGCAGCGCCGAGTGGATGTGCATCCATGACATCTCCTTGTAAAAGGGGTATTCCGTACAAAAGCCAGTGTGAGGAACCCTTTACCTTATTCTCTCCATTGGCAGGAGGAGCGCGAGCCATCCTCCTGGCCGGCCTTCGTCCTGGCCCCTGGCCTGCCCTGGCCAGATTCATCGCTGCGAAAAAACGGCTAACTCTCGTAGTCATCCATTCATCACCTTGTATGTATGTCTTTTTTGCCAGGCGTACACAAGAATCCTTCTCCTCTGATGCGCCAGATAAAGAGAATAATCCTCCTCAATAACACCGATACTTTACGAAATTGTTATCGTAGCAGATATTACAAATATAGCCAATTTTCCTGTGATTGTCAAGAAGTGTGCAGGTCTATTTAATACCCCCCTTTCTTCTCAGCACCCAAATCGAGCGTAAAAGCGCGGGAAATCCCTTTAGCCTTTTATTGATGAGCATAAATGGCCTGAATTATTTCCCCTGGGGGAAAACTCATCTTGGTATAAAGTGATTGATTTCGTAAAATTTCGGTGAATATAAAGGTCGTTTTCTTTAGAGCCTTGAGTCAGCAAACGCGTCCACACCGCAAGCCGTACTCGCTCTAACGCTCTAACCAGCATACCTTGTCAAATGGGAACATTCCTGGTATGCTACATAAAAGGGATCTAATCATGGGAATAGAATCCTGACAGATCGTAAACTATTCTCGAAGGAAAGCGAGATCTGATGAATACTCCTCTGACAAGTACCAGTATGACCGAGGAAGAGTTGGGCTCTTCTGCTGGGAATACTGAGGAAGAGCTTTTAGAAGAAGAGGAAGCCCATATTCATTTGCCAGGTCCAAGTCTGTGGCCGGTACTGTTGACTGTGGCTATCGTGCTGGTTTTTGTGGGTGTGATCCTTTTCGGGACGCCCGGTCATGACCAGGCCGCTGGCCTTGCACCCTGGTTTATATTTATTGGTCTTCCGTGTGTCCTTATTGGTATTATGGGCTGGGCGTTGGAAAATCCGCATGGTGGCGCGGCGCATGGCGCGTCAGCGCGCGGTGGTCGCTTCGCCACGTCGTTTGCTGATGCTTCGATTACTGGCAAGCCGACCGTTTTCGCGGAACAGGTTCTGGATCAGGCCGAGGCCGCTGTGGAGAGTACTGTGACGATTAGCAGTACCGCCTGGAGTGCTCATCCTGTGAAGGTTTTCGTGGAGCGCGAAGGCGTGGTTCTTTCACTCTATGGCAAAGTCGAGCTTGAGGCTCAGAAGCGGGAAGTTGAAGCAACGGTGCGCCAGATTCCGGGCGTGCTGGATGTGATGAACTTCCTGGTGGCCGAAGATGAGCTGTTGAACGCGGTAAATTCCGCGATTGATGGTTTGAAATCCTCCGGCAAGCTGGAAGGTGCGACTGACCTCTCCGTGCTGGTCGAGAATGGCATTGTCAGCCTGTACGGCAATGTGCCTGATACATCGATGAAATATCTCCTGGAGCGCGAGATCTCTGGCATTCCTGGCGCCCGCGTGGTGGTCAACCACATAGGGCTGAATAAAGATATTCCGGGTAATCTTGGCAAAACTACCAACAGGATTGCCCGCATCTAGAGGGCGAACTCTCGCCCGGACAGAACAAAGACAGAGCCCGAATATTGCTTTCAACAATATTCGGGCTCTGTCTTTGTTCTGTCCGGGCGAGAGCTCGCCCTCTGATTTTAGCGTTTGCGCAGGAACGCCGGGATGTCGATGACATCGCCGGGCGGGGCGCTGCGATTGTCGCGGGGCATGCCGAGCGCTTTGGGGTCCATGCGACGGATCTGGCGCTGGCCGCGCTGTTTTTCCACGGCTGCCGGGCGTTGCATAGGCTGGGCTTCTGGCTCAGGCATGGGCAGGCTGGCCGGGGTTTCCAGTTCAGGCTCTTCCTCGTCCTCATAGATACCCTGAGGCTCGTTATAGCCCATGGGATCCATGCGCGAGGGTGGTACAGCCCCGGGTACTGGCACGGGCGCGGCCTGGGGCATGGACTGCGGGATGGCCGGCATGCGTCCTGAACTGTTGCCCGCGGACAGCGGGTCCATGGATGAGCGCGCGACGTTATTCAGCGGCGGCGGAGTGAGCGGCAGGGGGTTGTAGCCCTGGCCGGAACTCGCCTGGTTCTGATGGTTGCTTTGCCGCGCCGGGTAGGCCGGGATACCGCTGTTGCCGTTCTGCGGCGTTGAGTAGAACATGCTACGGTTGTAGTCTCCGCGCCCCGCCTGCTGTGGGGCATGGAGCGCCTGCCCGGGCTCGTCAAAGCCAGTCGCGATAACAGTGATCTTGACCTTGCCGTCGTACGCTGGATCTTGTACCGCGCCAAAGATAATATTGGCCTCAGGGTGAGCGGCTTTGCTGATAATATCGGCGGCCTCGTTGACCTCGTAGAGGGTCAGGTCCAGTCCGCCAGTGATATTAAAAAGCACGCCGCGCGCGCCATTGATGTCGATGTCCAGCAGCGGGCTGGAGATCGCCATGTGGGCGGCGTCGATAGAGCGCGATTCCCCGGTGGCTTCGCCGATGGCCATCAGCGCGGAGCCAGCCGCGGACATGATTGTTTTCACATCAGCAAAGTCCAGGTTGATCAGACCGGGTACGGTAATCAGGTCACTGATGCCCTGGATGCCCTGGCGCAGCACATCGTCTGCCAGGCGGAAAGCCTCTTTAAGGGGCATTTTCTTATCGGCCACCTGTAGCAAGCGATCATTGGGTACCGTAATCAGGGTATCCACGTGCTGTTTCAGGTTCGCGATGCCCTCTTCAGCGGCGAGGCGGCGTTTATTGCCTTCAAAGGCAAAAGGCTTGGTGACCACGCCAACGGTCAGCGCGCCCACCTCGCGCGCGATCTGGGCGATGACCGGGCTGGCGCCGGTGCCGGTGCCGCCGCCCATGCCGGCGGTGATAAAGACCATGTCCGAGCCTTTCAGGCGCTCATACAGCTCTTCCGCGTTCTCTTCCGCGGCCTTCGCGCCCACGCCAGGATTGCCACCCGCTCCCAGGCCGCGCGTCAGCTTATCTCCGATGCGGATTGAGGTTGCCGCCTGGGTTAACAGGAGAGCCTGAGCGTCGGTGTTGACCGCGATAAATTCAATGCCCATCATATTGGCTTGAATCATGCGATTCACCGCGTTGCTTCCTCCGCCGCCAACACCAATCACGCGGATCTGGGCGAAGCCTTCGACTTGATAATTTCCCAATGGTAGCATTTTTCTGGCCTCCTCTGCCTGTGGGCGGTCTGGATATCTGGACGCTCACTCTGCTCCGCCAGCCCCATGACTGGCTGTCGTGGCGTCTTCGTCAGACCGCGCACAAGTGATGGCAATTATGGCGGCATACTCACCGCGTCCCCACCTGTGACACTGTTCTCAGCGTGAATGCCGGGGAATTCTCCCTCCTGACTCTGATGGCGTGTGTACAGGCCATTCTCGCGAGCCCGGTGGTCATTTCCAGTGTATCAAACAGTGTCAAGATGGGCGGAGTAGCCGCGGCGAAGGAGCCGCCCCTCCGCCGTGGCTTCGCCTCGGTTGTTTTTCTTCTTTATGGCAGAAACGCGCGCAGCCAGCGTCCCAGGCGCGAGGGCTTCCCGCGCCCAGGACGCTCCTCCTCGAATTCCTCGTCATCGAGCATCAGCGAGGTATGGCGCAATCCCCAGAGCAGCAGCCCCACGGGAGTAGCATACGCTGGCCGGCTGATCGTGTCCGCCAGCCCGTGCAGCCCCAGAGGCGTGCCCAGGCGCGCGGGCAGGTCGAGAATCTGGCCCGCGATATCCAGGATGCCCGGCAGTTCAGCGGTACCGCCCGTGACCACAACCCCCGCCGGAAGCAGCCCGTCGTACCCGGACTTGCGAATCTCTTCGTGAACCATCTCGAAGAGTTCTTCCACGCGCGCTTGAATAATTTCAGCCAGCAGCTTACGAGGCACCAGGTCATTGCAGTCCGGCATGAAATGCGATAGGTCGATCATATCGTCCTCGTCGATTGTCGACGGATCGCAATGGCCATACGTTACTTTCAACTCCTCCGCCACGCCGAACGGCAGGCGCAGGCCAATGGCAATGTCGCTGGTGATCAGGTTTCCCCCGATTGGCAACACCACGGTCTGCCAGATAGCGCCGTCCGTGAAAACCGCGATATCAGTAGTGCCCCCGCCGATATCTACCAGCGCGACCCCGAGATCCGTTTCGCCTTCTGCCAGCACTGCCTCGCTGGAGGCCAGCGGCTCCAGAACCAGGTCCTCGATCTCGACCCGCGTTTTGTGGACGCACTTAATCAGATTGTGAATGGATGAGACCGCACCCGTAATGATGTGTGCCTCAACCTCCAGACGAAAGCCAGACATGCCAATCGGGTTTTTGATGCCCTCCTGCCCGTCCACGACGTAGCCGCGCGGGATCACGTGGATCACCTCGCGGTTCGCGGGGATCGCGATGGCTCGCGCCACCTCGATGGCCCGGCTGATATCATTCTGCACGATATCGCGATGGCTGGGCGAGATCGCGACAAAGCCCTTGCTATTGTCGGACTCGATATGGCTGCCAGCAATGCCAACATACGCAGTAGTAATTGTTTTTCCAGAAAGGCGTTCAGCACGATCCAGCGCCGCTGCAATGGAAGTGACAGTTTCCTCAATGTTCACCACCACCCCACGGCGCAACCCCTGTGAAGGGCAGGTGCCAACGCCAACAATGTTCAGCTTCCCGTCACGATCTAGCTCGCCAACGAGAACACAGATTTTTGTTGTTCCAACGTCGATACCGACGATCACCCGCTCTTGCACGATACACGCTCCTATGGGCGGTTGTCTGGGCGCCACCGGGGCGCCCGAGCACTACAGCTTTCTCATTACACGGATCTGGTCTGATATCCAGAGATATCTCTACAATGTCACAGTACAAAACAACTATTTCAACATCTCTTCTGCGGTGTTATACCCTTTTACGACTTTAACGTATAGGTCGGGCGTAAACCAAAACGCAGGTCGATTGTAGCAATCTGTAGCCCTTTTTGCCGGCCTATACTCAGGATCTGCTGTAACTCCTGCAGGCGATTGGCCAGTGAAGTGCTGTTTTGCGCATCTCCCAGGTAGGCCCGCCAGCCATTGGCGCTGATAATCACGTAGGAGCCCCTGCCAGCCAGGTTGGCTGGAACCTGGTGCGCTCCCTCTGTGATGCTATCGACATATTGCAGGCTGAACGGGGCGACACCTTCGATGCCTGGCACCTGTTCAAAGACCTGCTCTATAAGGACAATGTCAGCCGCGTCAAAGTGGCTGCCGGGGCGGATCTGGGCAGCACCGCGCCGCGTGTCCACGACCAGGGACAGATGCTCGGTACCGCTCAATTCGCGTTGCGGCGCGATCACCACTCCGTCCTGACCCAGACCGTAGGTCTGGCTGCCCGCCTGCCAGAGCAGGACCGGAACTCGCTCCTGCACCGCTACCAGGATGGTGCCTGGTAAGCGCACGCCCAGGCTGGCGGATTCTATCGGCGGCAGTGCTTCCAGGCGGTTGACCAGGACCGTCTGGTCGAGCAGGAAGATATTCTGTCCCGCGATGTTCATATGCCGGATGGTGCTCATGAGCCGCTGATTCTGGGTTCCGCTGATGTCTATCTGCTGAACCTTGAATGTCGGACTGAACAGGGCAAAACCGATGCCGCCGGCCACTACAGCCAGGAGCAGGAACAACCCCAGAAAGCGGTGCCAGATGCTCCTCTGGCCGCGCAACTTCCCGCTGCGCGAGGGCACCCGCGAGTTGCCGCGCCTGCGCGGTAGCTGCTTGCGCGGGCCTGCCTGGCTCGCGCGAGCCGGGCGCGCTGTCTGCGCCAGCGTGCGCGGTGCCAGTTGCTCGCTCGCGGACTGGTCCGAGGGCTGGCCGCGGTAGCGCGCGTGGCGCTCCGCCCAGGTCAGCGGCTGAACAGCCTCGTGGGGCATGGTCACTATCCTCTCATTCCGCTCTGGCAAACGCTCGCTTGCGTCCAGGACGCGCGGGCGCTCGGTGGCTGCCACTTTTCCTGGTACGGCCCCGCGTGGATTGCGCACCTGTGCCAGGGCTGCTTTGCGCTCGCGCGCCGCGGGCTGTTCGCCCGCGCCTCGGCGTGTATATGAACGCGATACAGGAGCGCTTGTCCGATTTCTATGGCGCCGGGGGTCGATCCCGTCTGGCTGCTTATAGGTCATGTCGATGTGTTCTCCCATGCGCCGCGCAGTTCCACCTCCAACTCCAGATCCACCTGAAACAACTCTTTTACGCGCCGGCGCGCTTCAACGATCAGCGCTACCACGTCGGCGGCGCTGGCTCCGCCTGAGTTCACAATAAAGTTCGCGTGGCGCTCGGATATGCGCGCCTTCCCATGAGCCTGTCCCTTCAAACCGGCCTGCTCGATCAAACGGGCCGCGAAATCTCCTTCTGGATTTTTAAAAACCGAGCCGGCGCTCTGCTGCGGCGGCTGCGTCCGCTTGCGATGTTGTTTAAACTCTTCAATTCTAGCGCGTAGTTCCTGGGATTCGGCCCTGTGCAGGCGCACGCCCAGGCGGGTGATAATCTCCGCTGGTTCGATCAGTTCGCGCGGGGCGACGACCGGCTGGCCCGCGTCATTAAAGAAGACGCGCCTCTCTGAGCGAAAGCGGCTGTGCCGGTAGCTGAGATCCAGCTCGTCATGCGTGTAATGGCGCACTACTGGCTTATTTTCTGTGTTGGGCCGTGCGTCTACCACGTCTACCCACTCCAGCACATCGCCCAGGTTGCCGAAGTGCGCGCCCGCGTTCGAGATCACGCCGCCGCCCAGCGTGCCGGGGATGCCGGGGCCAAATTCCAGCCCGCCCCAACCCAGCGTCGCCAGCTCGTTCAGCAGGCGCGGCCAGCTCACCCCCGCGCCCGCGACCAGCAGCGCGGTTCCATCGCCCTGGTCCTCGATTGTATAGTCATTGAGCGTGAGCCTGGCCACCAC
>DASVMX010000296.1:0-9503 GCA_036384215.1 Ktedonobacteraceae bacterium
GAGGTCCCCGCGGTACCTGCGCGCAAAAGCTCTCTGCGCTGTAGAGCCTGGTTCGTGTTTGCCCTGGTGGGAGCAGTAACTGTGGTTGCTCTCTACTTAGTAGTTCCGTTGATGATCTTTTTGGGGATCGTTCGTGATCTGTTGACGCAGTTGTTGGGTGCGCTTTTGTTGCTTACGATTGCCGAATTGGTTATTGTCAGCATTTTGTTAAAGACAGCCCGCTCCATGAAGCCAATTTCTGGCAAAATGCGGGCTGCGCTGCTAAACACTCAGGATAATGATAATGCGCCATTTGATATTATCGTCGATTCTGAGACAGTGGGTATTCCGGCCCAACATCGTAAAGGCAAGGCTACAACGAAAAGCCAGCAGAGAGTGCTCCGCCAGAGCGTTGCAGCGCAATCGTTTAGATCTCAACCTCTGAGCGAGGCTCCCTTACACCCGCAGGACGAGAAGTGAGTTTTTTATGAATATGCTAGAGATAAGTCATGTTGTCGGATACTGTATGCTTATTCTGATTAGTCTGATTAATATTCGCTTTCTCTCGTACTTCTACAGTTTTTTCCTCCGTTGGCCCCGTTATCGCCAGCGGGAGGCTGTGACGACGAGAGACCTCCAGAAATTACCGATGCCTTTTATCAAAATTCAGATTACTACTCGTGGTAGTCCAGGCAGTTCAGAGGTAATTCGCAGGTCTGTCAAGTTTATCCTGCATCTGGCCCAGGAAGATCCTACTTTTTATAGTCACTACCTGAGTATTGAAATCGTTACCGAGTCGGACGAACAGAGCCTCCAGTTGCAGCGAGAGTTCGCGTTTTCTGCCGTCCCGCTTTATGTTCTGGTTCTCCCGGAGGACTATGCAACGCCAGGTGAAACACAGTTAAAGGCCCGTGGTCTGCACTATATGGTAGAGCGCCGCCGCCAGGGCTTTAATCGCAAATTAGGCCGGACGGTGATTATTCATTACGACGAAGAGAGTGTCATGGAGCCACTGGAGTTGCGCCGTCTTTTCTACTACCTGGCTTTGACTGATAAAAAGTTGACCGAAGGGCCCATTTACTATCCGCTAGAGTATCAAAATGCCAGCGTCATCTGCCGTGCGATGGAGGCCAATCGTCCGATAGGCTGCTTCGAGTGCCGGGATGTCATGGAGAAAGGAGTGCCAATTCACTTGCATGGTTCTAATCTCGTCGTTGACGAGGAATTGGAAAATGATCTTGGGTGGGATATAGGCAACCTGGACGGTCCGCCTTTTATCGCAGAAGACTATGTTTTTGGGATGAATGCCTACCTGCGCTATGGCTCTGAGATTTTTGGTTGGCATGGCAGCGTGATGCTTGAGCAGCCACCGTTCTCATTTAAGAGCGCCTTTCACCAGCGCTATCGCTGGATTGTCGGCGTGCTGCAAGGGATAGAGATGATGAAGCGCGCGCCGCAATTTGCCCGCTTGCCGTGGAAACTGCGTCTCCGGCTGACCTGGGGCACGCGTTACCGTATTCTCACCTTTGCCCTCGGCTTGCCCGCTGGTGTCATCTCGCTCATCTACCTGTTCTCCCAGTATATCCAGTTCTTGCTGAGCCACCAGTTGACGCCGCCATTGCCGCCGCTGCTCATGCTGTGGATGATCCTGGCTGCCTTTCTCTGGCTGAATTCCATTTTTATCGGCGCCTGGTATAACATTTCAACCATTTTACGCCTCCCGCTGGGCGAGGCCAGCGCGGAAATGGTGCGAGTCATAGCTGTCGCGCCTATAGCGGGCATTATGGAAAGCTCGGCGGCCTTCTGGGCGGCCTTCCAATGGGGCAGGGGCCAGCGTGCAGTCAATTGGAAAACAACGCCAAAGACAGTAGCTGCTGATAGAGCTATTCTTGTGAAAGGAGGCAAGCAATGAAAAAAGTTCGCGTTTTCTGGATTGCATGTATCGTACTCATCGCGCTAGCGCTGGTGGCTCGCATCTACGCTATCTGGCCGACCTTGAAGGTGGATGTGGGAAATCAATTCTCGCATTCCGTGAGCCAGTTGCTGCCAACGCAGGCCAGGCCGCACTTGCGGCCAGATCTGGCTACGGGCATGATCTTTCCACAATGGGGGCAGGAGGCGTATACCTCGTCGGACCCGAACTGGATGCAGGGTTTACAGGAGATTCAGAGACAAACAGCAGCTCGCTGGATTGGCATGTATATCCAGTTTCATCAGGCCTCGGCGTCTAGTCCCGTGATCCGCAGTGATCGGGATACGCCAACTCCTGCAGCCATTGCCAGGGGGGCCAGGCAGGCGCGCCAGATGGGGTATCACGTCTATGTGTTTCCGACCATTACGTTGGATAACAATCACGCCTGGGCTGGCACCATTAAGTACGCGGACGCAGCCGGGAATCAGACCTGGTTTACCAACTACTGGCAGTTGTTAAAGCCCTACGCCCAGGCCTGCGCCGCGGCTGGCTGCGAGCGTTTCTCCATTGGTAATGAGTATGAAGGCCTGGAACGCGCGCCTGGCTCTTACTGGCATCAGCTTTTAGCGCACGTTCGCAGCGTCTATCCTGGACAGATTGTCTACAATATGAATTTTTCATCGCAATTAATGTATGGGGCGCCTGCGTGGATGTCTGATTCTCTGCTCACAGCTGTTGGCGTTTCATCCTATTATTCAGTGACAACAGAGGAGGTTTCCGCGCCGCGTGCTCAACTGCCCGCGCTCTGGCGCAGCCGCGTAGAAGCACATCTGGATAAGCTCTCAATGGATATTGGGAAGCCAGTCTTCATCTCGGAAATTGGCTATCGCGATACCAATTACGCGGGGTACAAGCCGTACCAGGCGGTTGATGATGGTCAACGCGATGATCAGATGCAGGCTGCTCTTTACAACGCTGCCCTGGAGGATATAGCCACGGACCACCAGATCGATGGCATCTTTATCTGGGCCTGGTCAGTGCCACCTTTCGCACCAAACGACAAACCCGCGGCGCAGGTGCTCCAGCAGTGGTTTGAGAAGTTGTAGCCTGAGGCTAGCTTTGTTTCTTCGGAAGGATGAGAAAAAGTGTCGGGGCGCAGAAAGTTATTCAAACGGATTGGTGCGATAGTTCTGGGGCTGGCCGGAGCACTGCTGGCCACTATTCCATCGGAGGAGGCATTTATGCCCATTACCATTACTAAACAGGATGTTATTCCGAGCCCGTGGCTTGGCCTGGGGATTGGTTGGGATGCTGAGACACAGGATAGGTACCCGTTGCCTCTTACGCAGGAACAGTGGCAGGTGCTTTTTCAGCGCCTTGATTATATGCGTCCATCCTGGTTGCGGAGCATGATCAACGTTGGCTGGTACTGTCCTGCTGGAGTAATGGGCACCTATGCTTTTGATTCCATTGCGATGCAGGCCTGGTATCCGCTTCTAGACTACGCGCAAGCTCGCAATATCCCGATGATGATCGGCACCTGGGATACCGAGCCCTGGAGCTTTGCTTCGGTGGGCTATACTGCTGTGCTCGTAGATCTGGTGCAGTACCTGGTTCTACAACGAGGTTACACTCAGATCCGCTATCTCTGCGCTCTCAATGAACCAGACACCCATGTCCAAAATTTTGCAGTCTGGCGCGAAGGAGCTAGAACTATTCAGGCGCTGCTTGCACAGCGTGGACTGGCCAATCTGGTCGAACTGGTAGGACCGGATACTTCCTGGAGCAATGGCTGGATTACGCAGAGCGATCTCCCCTGGAACAATAGCTCCTTTTTAGGAGCCTACGAATGGCATCATTATGATCGAACATGCTGTACCATCCAGAATGGGCAGATTGAAAGTTTCTTCCGGCCAATTGTTGAGAGGTTGACCCGCTCGGCTGGAGCCAGCATGAAACCGGTGTTGTTGGGCGAAATAGGTTGGGGTTACCTGAGCGGGCCGGGAGATAATCAATATCACGTGAGAGACTATCAGTATGGAGTTGAAATGGCTGATTTTGTCGTGCAACTGGCGCGAGCTGGTCTTTCTGGCGCAGCCGCCTGGGATCTGGACGATGCCATGCATAACAAAGTCTGGGGTATGTGGGACATTGTAGCTGAGCCAGCGCCGCGCCCCTGGTACTACGCGTGGTCACTGCTCACGCGCTTCTTTCCCGCGGGTGCTACTCTGTATCAGCCCGCCAGCCCCGATGCGCAGCTTCGCCTTCTTGTCGCACGTATCCCCGACGCGCGAGATAGCAACCAGCCGAACTGGTCAGTGGCGCTCATCAACCGCGGTGACTCGCTCATGCCTGTGGAACTTACCTTCCCGGTCACTCCAGGAGCAAAATCGTTTAACAACTATATCTATAGCGAGCAATCACTTCTCGGCAGCCCGGAGAATCTCTCTCCCTTTCGTGCGCAACAAATCCATCTATCTGGTCCAGCAATGACGCTTCAAGTACCGGCAAATAGCTTATTATTAGCTACTAACCTGAACTAAGTAGCCTCTCAGCTCGACTTTCTCTGAAAGGAGAAAATAGACCGCTAGAATAGGAGAGCTTAAAGGCTAATAACTGTCGCAGCAAGATAAACACGACAGTGCAACCGTTTCAAACAGCCGGGGGAGCCAGCAAAAGAAGAGTGTGGGAAGCGGAGTTGTAATCCATGTGGAAGATTCACGTGAGCAAAGGTAGTCTGGGGCACATCCAACTCCGTCTCCCCTCTGTAAAACAGTATACTCCCGCCACGAAATCGAGCATGCGGCATTTGCCTCCGCGCATTTCCATCGGAGCCATTGTGAATAGGCCCATACCAGAGGCTGCCGCTACATTCACAAGATTTGAGCGTCATCATCTTTACGAACGCCATCATCAGGAAAAAGGCAAAGGCGAGCGAAATTGTTTTTTGCGGGTAAATTGGGAGGGCTGGACCTGGCTGTGGCCGAGGATTTCTTCGAGCAAGCAGGCTTCTTCGAGGGCGTTGGCGAAGTCCTGGATGCTGGGATAGCGGCTAGCGGGATCTTTGGAAAGTGCTCGCTGAAGAGCTTCTTCAACGAGCAAGGAGACGGCGATGCCCTTGTCGCGCAGGCCGGGCGGCGGCTCGAAGAGGTGCTGACGCGTGACTTCCTCAAAAGTGCCGGTGAAGGGCCACGTGCCGGTGAGCAGTTCGTGAACAACAACAGCCAGGGCATACTGGTCGCTGGCGCGCAGGGAGCGGCCTTCGAGTTGTTCAGGGGCGGCGTAAATAACCGTTCCCTCGAAATCGACGACGTTTGGTACCAGGCTATACGAAACGGTGGCGGTGCCGAAGTCGTTGAGGATGATCTGATTCTCGGCGGTGAGCAGCATGTTCTGCGGCTTGATGTCCCGGTGGACGAGCTGGTGCTCGTGGACGTACTGCAGGGCTTCGGCGAGCTGGCGCGTGTACTCGACGACTTCTCCCAGCGGCAGGCGCGTGCCCCGCGGATAGCGCTGGCGCAGCGTGCCATAGGGCGCGTAACTCATGATGAGATAGGGTACATCGTCGTCTGTCAGCCCAAAATCGTAAATATGGATGATATGGGGATGGTCGAGCTTACTCAACATAGCTGCCTGCGTAAGAAAACGCTGGATATCCCGCTCCGCGGTCCAGGCGTGCAACAGTTTGACCGCCACAGGCTGGCTAAGCCCGGGATGCTCTCCCAGAAAAACCTCCGAAGAGTTGCCCCGACCGAGCAAGCGCAGCACCCGACATCCACCTATATATTGTCCCGGAATGCTCTCACCAACGCTCATGCTCTGTCCTTTAATACCTGCTCTATCCAAAGAATCACCAGCTTTTAACGATATATACTGCTCGCATTCAGATATAGGTACTTTTAATAGTACCATGGCTCGATTTAAATCCCGATACAGACGTCGTTCGCTGGTAGAAAAGTACCGCCTTCTTCATAAATGAACGCCTCCGTACCTGGAATCTGAATGCATGGGCAGCGGAGGATTTACACCGGATGCGCTGATCAATACGGTTTCAAGAAGAGCAACGGTTCTGCTGATCAAGCTCAATTCGAGCGAATTCTCGCTCAGCAATTGTGCGCAAACCGGCGGATTTTCGCCTTATTTAAACCGTATTGATGCGCTGATCCGATGTGAACCAGCATTCGTTGTGCATGCCCCTGAACACAAACGTTTATGCATTGTTTATACCAGGACCACTCTCGTTTATGCGCTGTTTATGACTTGTCGGTTACACTTTTGTCACAGGCTGATGCTCGCGGGGAACGCCAGAGCGGCGGGCAGATGGGCGCTGTAATCCGTGTGCACAGGCTGCTCATGGATAATGACTTGCACTGGCACGCACAGTGTTGTGCCGGAAGGCCATCCGAGAAAGGAGTTCGATGCCAATCGACCTGCCTATGAACGAAACTATTACTCCTCCAGATATATCGAGCCGGAACACGTCCGCGATTACCTTGCAGAACGTTACCAAGCGGTTCCGCACACCAACCGGCCAGGCGTATACCGCGCTGCACGATCTGAGCCTGGATGTCTCGCCGGGCGAGTTCTGCGCGGTGGTCGGGCCGACAGGCTGTGGCAAGTCTACGACGCTGGGACTGATTTCCGGGTTGGAGCGCCCCAACCAGGGCGAGGTCCAGGTGATGGGCCAGACGGTGCAGGGCATTGATCCGCGCATTGGCTATGTCTTCCAGTCAGACGCTGTTTTTCCCTGGCGCAATGTGCTGCGCAACGTGGCGGCTGGTCCACTCTTTCGCGGTATTCCCAAAACCGAGGCCTTTGAAAAGGCGCGCGATTGGATTGCGCGGGTCGGGCTTTCGGGTTTTGAGAATCACTTTCCCCACCAACTTTCGGGTGGGATGCGCAAACGCGTGGCCCTGGCTCAGACGTTTATTAACGAACCACAGATCCTGCTGATGGATGAGCCGTTCAGCGCTCTGGACGTGCAGACGCGCGCGTTGATGGAGGATGAACTGCTTAATCTATGGTCCTCGACTTCGGCTTCGGTGGTTTTTGTCACACACGACCTGGAAGAAGCTATTTCGCTGGCCGACCGGGTCTGCGTGCTGACTGCTGGACCCGCGACCGTCAAGGGCATCTATACTATCGATCTTCCGCGGCCTCGTAAGGTGGCTGAAATCCGTTTCGAGCCGCGTTTCGTCAATCTCTATCACGAAATCTGGGAAGATCTGCGCAATGAGGTGTTAATCAGCTATGAACGTGCAAAGCAACACGGCCAGTGAGCCGACTTTTCTCAGTCTGGAAGACCAGGCCTACCAGGCGAAGCTGCGCCGGCGCCGCACCCTGGTCTATAGCCTGCGCGTCCTGTTCCTGGTGCTGATTATCGGCGGCTGGGAAGTGTGTACACGCGTGGGTCTCGTCGATGCGTTTTTCTGGGGCCAGCCCTCGGGGATCTGGCAGCAGCTCGTGACCTGGGTGACGAACGGCACGGCTCAGGGACCGCTGTGGGAACAGATCTGGGCCACACTTGAAGAGGCGTTGCTGGGCTTCGTGATCGGCGTGGTGCTGGGCATTATCTTTGGCGTGGTCCTGGGACAGTACCGCTTCCTGGCAGATGTGCTCAGCCCGTATATCAAGGCCGCCAACGCCATCCCACGCGTGGTGCTGGGCTCTATTTTCGCCATTGGCTTTGGCCTGGGCATTCAGTCCAAGGTGGCCCTGGCGGTCGTGCTGGTCTTCTTCATCGTCTTTTTCAACGCCTTCCAGGGCGTGCGCGAGGCGGACCGCAGTCTGCTGGCCAACGCGCGCATCCTGGGCGCGAACCAGCGCCAGATCTCTGTGGGAGTGATTATCCCTTCGGCGCTGACCTGGATTATCGCCAGCCTGCACACGAGCTTTAGCTTCGCGCTGGTCGGCGCGGTGGTCGGCGAGTTCCTGGGCTCCACGCAGGGCATCGGCCTGATGATCGAAACGGCTCAGGGCACGTTCAACGCCAACGGGGTTTTCGCGGCCATGACCATCCTGGCGGTGATCGCGCTGCTCTCGGAGTTCCTGATCACCGCGCTGGAAAACCGCCTGATTAGCTGGCGACCCAACACGGTCAGCGATGTCACGCTATAAAAACTAGCTCTCGCCTGGCCAGCGGCCTTCCGGTCATCCTGGCCAGCCATCTCGATACATACTTCTCCCGTTGACAGGAGATCGACACTACCTGTATACCGTGTAAGCACAAGGGAGCGCGCCTGCCAACGGAGATGCGCCCATCTTAAAGGAAAGGAGGAACGCGCAAAGAAGTCTGGTCAGAAGTCGCGGGACTTGTCGCCGCGGCTGATATCATACCCGATCGATGGAGATGCGGGGCAGCAGCGTTTGATCACATAGGTGGTCATCGTAGACAGGAAAGGATACAACTATGAACCTGTGGAGCCGACGCCTGGGCCTGGTGGCCAGCGTCATCCTGGTACTCATCCTCAGTGCATGTGGCGGCACAGCCAACCCCAGCACGGGCAGCAACGGCAAAGTCCACCTCTCCATTATGGTTGGTGGAATGAGCAAGCAGATCTATTTACCGAACGAACTCACCAAACAGCTTGGCTATTTTGACCAGGAAGGGCTTGATGTGACGCTGATCGACGAGGCGTCAGGCCAATCCTCGGAAGACTCGGTGCTGGCCGGCCAGGTCGATGCGGGCTCTGGTTCGTACAACCACACGGTTGAACTTCAGGCCGCGGGCAAAAACATGGAGAGCGTGGTACAACTGGATGTCGCGCCCGGCGAAGCGGAGGTGGTTTCCGCCAAAGCCGCGGGCCAGATTCACTCCATCAGCGACCTCAAGGGCAAAAACCTGGGCGTGACCGAGCTGGGTTCGGGCACACAAACCCTGACTACGATCCTGCTGCACAAAGCAGGCATCAGCCCCGACCAGGTTCACTTCATACCCGTGGGCGCTGGTGACACCTTCATCGCCGCGCTCAAGCAGGGCAAGATCGACGCCGGTATGACCACCGAGCCGACCATCTCGCGCATCCTTGGCAGCGGCGACGGTAGCATTCTGGCCAACCTGCTCACACCCGACAGCACCGCGTCCGCTCTGGGCGGACCTTATCCCTTCATCTGCGTCTTCATGAAAAATGACTATGTCAACGCTCACAAAGACGTGGTGCAGAAACTCGTCAACGCCTATGTCAAGACGCTCAAATGGATGAGCACGCACACCCCAGCGGAAATCGCTGACAAGATGCCACCCGACTACTATGCCGGCAACAAAGATCTCTACGTCGCCGCGCTGAAAAACCAGATGGCTATCTTCAGCCCCGACGGCAAGATGCCCACTGGCGCCCCGGAATTTGTGCTCAGTACTGAAAATTTGACGAATTCCGCGGTCCAGGGCAAACAAATCGATCTGAGCAAACCCTACACCAACGAGTTCGCCAACAACGCGAGCTAGGCTAAGTTTCGCTTGTGCGATTGTTCACAACAGAGCTTGCCTCTGTTGGTCTAGTGCTTTGGTCAAACTTCTTTGAGGAATGCGCTGCCTGCGGCAGCGGAGAGAGAAGAGACGCAGAGGGGCTGGCGCCCCTCTGCACTCCTCACTTTCCTACCCTTCAAACGAAGC
>DASVMX010000297.1:0-1919 GCA_036384215.1 Ktedonobacteraceae bacterium
GATTTTCCTGGCGAAACAGGGCCAGAGCAGGGCGGTTCCACCGCCCTGCTCTGGCCCTGTTTCGCCAGGAAAATCGATCCTTGTTGGATTTTGAATGCTCGACGGCTGGTTGCCGGGGCTGATATAATGAGCCTGTGTCAAAAATACCTCACAGGTAACACGCCCTCGCCCGAGAGCGGACGCACGCACGATAGTCGATCATTGCAGGTCAACATCATCCAACGAGGAATGAGGAGTATTTTGTATGTCAACATCAACATCCCCCAACTCAACTAACCTGGGGCAGACCTATTTTAATTTTATTGGCGGGAACTGGCAGCCCGCAAACAGCGGCCAGACTTTCCCCAACTACAATCCTGCGACCGGCGAACTGCTCGGCTATTTTCCGCTTTCCGGCGAGGCCGAGGCCAACGCGGCTGTCGCGGCGGCCAGAGCGGCCTTTGAGAAATGGCGCCTGGTTCCCGCTCCCAAACGTGGAGAGATTCTCTTCCGTGTTGGTGAGTTAATGCACAAATACAAAGAAGACCTCGCACGCATAATGACGCAAGAGATGGGTAAGGTGCTGAAAGAGACGCGCGGCGACGTCCAGGAAGGCATCGACATGGCCTACTACATGGGCGGGGAGGGTCGTCGGCTCTTTGGCTATAGCGTGCCGGTGGAACTCCCCAACAAGTCCGGCGTGGCGATGCGCGATCCCGTTGGCGTGGTAGCCTGTATTACGCCCTGGAACTTCCCGGTCGCGATCCCGACCTGGAAGATGTTCCCCGCGCTGGTGGCAGGCAATACCATCGTCCTCAAACCGGCCAGCGATACCCCCCACAGTGCCTTGCGCCTGGTCGAGATTCTCCACGAGGCAGGTATCCCGGAAGGCGTTGTCAATATTGTCTTTGGTCCTGGCAGCACGGTTGGTGAAGCGCTCCTGCATCATCCCGGCGTCTCTGTAGTCTCTTTCACAGGCTCAACCGAGATGGGTCAGCATGTAGCAATCGAGGGCGCAAAAACGCTCAAACGTATCTCCCTGGAAATGGGAGGCAAGAATGCGGTGATTGTTCTCGATGACGCCGACCTCGATCTGGCAGTCGAGGGCATCTTGTGGAGCGCCTATGGCACGACCGGCCAGCGCTGCACCGCCTGTAGCCGCGTAATCGTTCACAAAGCGGTGCGCCAGCAACTCCTTGATAAACTGGTGCCGCGCATTGAACAATTACGTCTGGGCAACGGACTGAATGAAAGTGTCGATGTCGGTCCGATAATCAACTCCTCGCAGCTTGAGAAAATCCATAGCTATATCGCCATCGGTCAGGGCGAAGGAGCAACCCTCTTGACTGGCGGCGCAATCGCTAAAGAAGGTGAACTGGCCAACGGTAACTTTTATCGCCCCACGCTCTTCGCCGATGTTACGCCCAACATGCGTCTGGCGCAGGAAGAGATTTTTGGACCCGTACTCTCTGTAATCGAGGTTGACTCCTTTGAATCCGCCATACGAACCAATAACGAAACCAGGTACGGGTTGTCTTCGGCCATTTACACTCAGGATATTAACAACGTGGAACGAGCCAAACGCGACCTGACCACTGGCATCATCTATATCAACTCCGGCACCACCGGAGCTGAGATCCAGTTCCCCTTCGGCGGCACCCGCGGCACTGGCAACGGCCACCGCGAAGCCGGCCTGGCTGGCCTGGATGTGTTCACCGAGTGGAAAGTTGTTTACACCGACTACAGCGGCAAATTGCAAAAAGCCCAGATAGACAATAATTAAGAAGGATACTCCCGGTCGGATACCATGGGCGAACTGTCGTCTGGACTCCTCAGCACTTGCGGTGCTTCGCCCAGTATTCAGAAGTATCAGTCATCCCAAACTTTGCAAAAGTTTGTCAAAGCGCCCCACCCCCTTTTTTCTCAAGGGGTTTTGTGAG
>DASVMX010000298.1:0-6553 GCA_036384215.1 Ktedonobacteraceae bacterium
GGGAAATTGCCATCTTTTGTTCCGATGACGTAAGGGGTCGTAACTCCTTCGTAATCTACCATGGTACTGAGTCCGTTGAATGCATGGACAAGCACATGGCAATGAATCATCCACAGACCAGGATTATCCGCTAAAAAAGCTCCTTCCCATGTTTCCCCTGGTCCAACCAGGATAGAGTCGAGATGAATAGGACTCCCAGTAATCCGCTTCCCGTTCTTGCTAAGAACAGAAAAAACATGCCCATGTAAGTGAATTGGGTGATACTCATTCGTATGGTTAATGAAACGCAATTTTACATATTGCCCCTCTTTTACTATGATTGGGTCGGTGTAAGGAGACGTTTTTCCATTAAACATATGGAGGAATTGATACATTCCATCACGAAAACCAACCTGATTCGTAATGGTGAGATCTGTAGTTACATCATACGAGGCGCGATCCGCAACTGTATCAGTAGTCGGCACTCCATACGAGGCGAGGTCAAATGTGGGCAGATGGCTTTTATCGGGCACGGAGGGTTGCGCTCCTTCTCCCAATGTTGCCCATGTTTGCAGAGTAAATTTGCTACCGGTTTTTGGCCTGAGATCAAAGAGGGCAACTTGTCCGCTCCTGGGCATACGAAACACAAGATCATAGCGCTGTCCGGTTCCAATCGGTAGTAACTCGGGGCCTAATGTCTGCGGTCCATTGATATCGTGACCATCAAGGGCTACAACTTGATAAGGGGCACCGCTTAGTACGAGCTGTTCAGGAGTACCAGTCATATCTTCCTGAAAAGCACTGGTTAGTCGAAGTCTGATCAGTTCTCCCGGGCGGGCAGCAAAATGGGAGGTGGATTGCCGTGAACTTTCATTGGCATCCCCTTCAATGAGCGCATAATCATGGGCATAGGTATTACTGTTTGCGTTCTTCGGCTCAACAATAAGGTCGCCATATAATCCAAGCGGCACTTGGCGGAACGTTTCCTGGTGGGAATGATACCAATAGGTACCTGGATCTTTTACGACAAAGTTATAGGTATATGAACTGCCCGCTGGAACGGCATTCTGGGTAATACCAGCTACTCCATCTTCAGCATTTGGCAACCGTAAACCATGCCAGTGAATCGATGTCCCGACGGGCAAATCATTAATAAGTGTTATTATCACTCTATCTCCTTGATTTACTCGTAGTTCAGGGCCGGGAATCTGTCCATTATAGGTCCAGAACGTTTGTCCATGTATTCTTGTTTCCTTCGCAACCAGCGTAAAACGTTTTATCGGTTCATTGCCGGGTTTTTCTACAAGGCTACTCATCGGTATTTCCGAAAATGACATGTTCATCCCTGGCATACCACCAGCCCCCATATTGACCGCGAAAGGTAATCCATGGAGGCCTGTCTGAGTTCCAATAAAAACGACAATCGCGATCAGAAGAGTTCCGGGAATAGTTTTCAGTAGCATTAGCCGGGGCTTTTTTGGTCTTGCAGCAGGAAACCTCAATAATAACAACCCGGACAACAACAAGGAAAGGACTTCAAGCGCAATAATAAGAGTATCTGCAACATTGAGTACTTCCGGCCTTCCAGCAAAAGGACCAACAGGAAGCCCAACCTTCAAAGAGACGAACCAAAGGATTAATACAAGCGCGTTCCCCCCAAAATAGAACCCTATTAACCGTCTATATGGTCTGAATAGAGTTAAGGACGCGACAATGACTTGTGCCACAGCTACAAGCACGAAAAAAATACCAAATGGAATATACTCCATAAAACGGTCAGGTGCGACCGAAAAATTAATGGCCGCTGCTGCAAACAGAGAGAGTAGCGTGTAAAAGTAGAGAGCCCACATGATGCATACAATCCTTTCACGATAGAGCAGATACTCCATTTATGATAACATATGTATCTTAGCATTATCTTAGCAGGTAGGGCTCCCAATAATCCAATGTGTCTTGCGCACCTGTTTTGTCACCGCAATCCAGTTTGGCCCCAATAGGACGCTCCGCCTGCCGAAGCGTTCTCCAGGCGTGAGTTAGGCGTATGCGCGTATCTGTCTCCGCGTATGGTTACCCAGCCGTGCTAAACAGACCGAAGAGGAGAGAAATCCCCCAAGAAAATGAGGATCGCGCTGGCAAGGTACGAAAGGCATGATGAGAGAAACGATAGTAAACCGGCTCCAAACGTCACAAGCACACTACTCCAGGTGAGTGCCGCGCCAGTTCTCCCGCGTTACCTCCCGGAGTGCGAGCTGTATTATTGCCTTTTCTTGTTTGTGGTCAATATGAATAATCTTACGCCCTGTTCACGATGTGAATTGCTCTCCCGTGTGTTTGATCCGCGGCCTCTTGAATTGTCTCACTCAGGCCGGGATGGGCGTAGAGCATTTCGCTGAGGTCGGTGAGCGTGGCGCCCATTTCGAGGGCAAGGGCAAGTTGACCAATGAGGTCGCCAGCTCGCGGGCCAACCAGGGTGGCGTGAAGCAGGGTGCCGTCAGGGCTGGCGCTGAGCAGGGTCAGGCCGCTGTCGCTGCCCAGGGTGAGCGCGCGCCCGTTGGCCGCCAGGGGAAAGCGTCCGCTGATCCCTGGCTCGCCTTCCACCGCTGGTAGACTGGCAATGGCGATTTCTGGCGTGGTGTGTACGACCAGCGGTGTGACCAGCGGCGCGAACTGGACGCGCTGCCCCGCGATGACCTCGGCGGCGACTTTGCCCTGTTTGATGGCCCAACTGGCAAGCTGGGAGCTACCTCCAGTACAATCCCCAACCGCGAAGATGCGCGGCTGGCTGGTGCGCTGCTGGTTGTCAACAAGAATGCCTCCATCGACATGCAGTTGGACTCCTGCCGCGTCAAGGCGCAGACCGGAGACGCGCGGTGTGGCTGGCCGCGCGACGACCAGTGGCCGTTCCTCTATCTTCTCCGCGGCCATGTTCGTACTCACGCTGATGCCCTGCTTGCGCATACCAGCCTGGACCAATCTAAGCGCGGCTGGATCGACGCCGGGCAGAAGTTGCGCGCCCGGTGCGTGGAGCTTAATCTTGACACCGAGCCGGGCAAAGAGCGTGGCCAGTTCGAGCGCGATATAGTTATCGCCGGAGATGTTCAATGTTTCCGGCAAGTCAGGCAGGGCCAGCGCCTGTTCGGGGGTGAGCACGGTTGTGCCATTAAAAGCCAGAGCCTCGACGGGCGCGGGCGCGGCTCCAGTGGCGATGATACAGGCGTCGAATTTGTAACGCAGCGAGCCGTGTTCGCCCTCAACGCGCACTTCCTGGTCGTTGATAAACCAGCCGGTGCCATGGACACACTCGACGCCGTTGCCTGCGAGCAGACGGCGCACTCCCTCTGAAAGCCGCTGCACAACGCTCTGCTTCCAGGCCTGCATCTTGCTCCAATCAAAAGTGACGCGCTCGTTGCTAATGCCCATGGCCGCCAGGTCGTCCCCGCGCGCCTGGGCGTAGCGCTCGCTGGCCGAGAGCAGCGCTTTGAGCGGAATACAGCCCGCGTTCAAACAGGTGCCGCCCGGCGCGCCTGCGTCTATCAGCGTGACCTTGCGCCCAAGCTGCGCGGCGCGAATAGCCGCGACATACCCGCCCGGTCCCGCGCCCAGTATCAACACGTCAACGGCAGTGGTGACATCTCCAACGACCATGATTTTTCTCCTCTTGCGCTGAAAGCGGCAGAAGCGTAAAGGGACGGTGAAATCCTGTGTACTAATTAAGCGATTGTTTCGTGTTGCTGCCTGTGCTCTTTGATGACCTCGCTCAATGAGCGCGCGCGGCGCATATGTGGATTGAGCGTGATTATCAGCGCCATGCCAGCAGCTCCCGCGCTGAAAACGGCAATGGCGACATATGGTCCCCAGAACTGGAGCAGAAACCCCGCCAGCGCCAGGCCCAGCGGTCCGCCACTGTAGGCGATCATACGAAAGACGCTGTTGACACGCCCCTGCAGTTCGTCTGGGATTAGCATACGACGGTAGCTGAACTGCGTGAGATCATAAACCATTGTGACGACGAACATCAAAGCCAGGATCACGCTGACAGTCACCATATCACGCGCGAGCAGCATGGTCAGCCAGAGCGCGGCCCAGATCCAATGACTGGCGGAGGCAATCACGCGGAAGCTCAAGCGATTGCCAAGACGACTGGCTAGCAACGAACCAAGCATACTGCCCACGCCATCCATAGCCAGGACGATACCAATCATGAAAGGCGCGGCGTGCATCTGCTGCGCCAGGACAATGACTACCAGCGCGTATCCATCAAAGAAGATGTGGAAGAACGTACCAGTAATGGCGATGAAAAAGATCAGCGGCTGATGCCAGATCCAGACCAGCCCGGCGCGGATCTCAAGCCAGAGCTTTTCCGGCTTGCCGCGCTCCTCCTGAAATTTTGCTTTGATCCAGAATAGCGAACAGACCGAGAAGAGATAAGAGAAGGCATCCAGCGCGAAAGGCAGCAGCTTGCCCAATCCATAGAGAGCCCCGCCCAGCGCGGGGCCGAGCAGGAAGGAGATGTTGCGCGCGACTTCGTTCTGCGCGGTCGCGGCCACGACCTGCTCCCTGGCCACCACGCGCGGCAGGCAGGCGACTTCGGCCAGGTCGAAGAAGACGAAAAGCGTGCCTTCGATCAGCGAGACGACATAGAGCTGCGCGATGGTCAGGTGGCCCAGCGCGAAGGCAATGGGAATGCTGGCCAGGCTGATCGCCCGCCCGGCGTCGCAGATCTGCATAACGCGCTTGCGATCCCAGCGGTCGGTCAGCGCACCCGCGGGCAAACTCAGGATTAAATACGGCAGCAGACGCATTGAACCGATCAGTCCGGCCTGTGCGGGCGAGCCACTGATGAAGAGCGCCAACAGGGGGAAAGCGATCAATGAAAATTGCGTGCCAGCCAGCGAGACCACCTGCCCGCTGAGCAGCAGGAGATAGTCCCTGTTGCGCCAGAGCGGGCGCGGCTGACTGGTCTCGGTCTCGCTTGTGACGGGTCGCGTTGGTTGGGTTGTGGACACGGTGTACTCAAATCATATCCAGCAAAAGCTGCTGGGGCCGCTCTACAAGCTCCTTAAAACGAGCCAGGAAGTCGCCAGCCAGAGCGCCGTCGATCAGGCGATGATCGAACGACAGGGCCAGCGGCATACGCGGCAGAGCAAGAATGCTGCCTTCGCGCACGATGGCCTTCTCCTCAATTCTGCCAACCGCCAGGATGGCGACTTCTGGATGGTTGATAATCGGCGTGCCGCTGCTGCCGCCGAAGCTGCCGACGTTGTTCAAGGTAAACGTGCTACCGCTTAACTCGTTCAGAGCCAGTGTGCGCTTCTTCGCTCCCTCGACCAGGTGCTCCAGGCGCGCTGCGATCTCCAGCACGCTCAGCCTGTCAGCGTCGCGCAGAACGGGCACCAGCAGTCCCTCTGGCGAGGCAGCGGCCACGCCTACGTGATAGGAGAACTTATACACGATCTCACGCTTCTCCTCGTCCAGGCTGGCATTGAAGATGGGAAATTCCTTGAGCACTGGTATCAGCAGTTTGATCAGCAGCGGCATATACGTCAGGCGCGCGCCGCGCTTTTCAGCAGAGGGCAGGAGAGCCTTACGCAGCTCGACCAGCGCCCCTGCATCTACCTCGTCGAAGGCCGTGGCGTGTGGAATGGTACGCCACGAACGCTCCATATGCTCGGCAACGCGCTTGCGCAGCCCGGTCAGCGGCTGACGCTCCTCTTGCGCCGTGGACATCACAGGCGCGGGCACTCCCGCGCTATCCGCGAAGTGGGCAGGCGTCCCGATTTCGCGCGTAACCGCGTCAGGAACAGTAATGGCGGGCGCGGTCTTCGCCTGCGAGGCATAATTGCGCACATCTTCAATGGTCACGCGTCCATTGGCCGCGGATGGCGTGATCTCCGCGAGATCGACACCCAGTTCAAAGGCCAGCTTGCGCACAGCGGGCGCGGCCAGCACGCGTTCCCGCGCCCTGGCCGCGCCATTGGCGGACGAGCTTTCCGCGAGAGCTGCCCTGATGCGCTCGGCTGGCGTGGCCTCGCCCGCGGAACTCACCGCTTCCACTCGCGCAGCCGCCGCAGGCTCAACTTTGCCTGCTTTACCGCCCGTCCGCGTCCGCGGCGCGTCATAAACCGCCAGCACTTCGCCGACCTTCGCGGTCTGACCCGGCTGGAAACACAGTTCAGTGACGCGACCCGCCACAGGCGAAGGGATCTCCACAATAGCCTTGTCCGTCTCAACCTTCACCATAACCTGATCCAGCCGCACCGTATCGCCTACCTGAACCAGCCATTCAACAATCTCAGCTTCGTGCATCCCCTCGCCCAGGTCAGCCAGTTTTAACTCGTTCATATACATTCGTCCTTCAATCTTCGTTGATCGGGATCTATTGCTTTGTCAAACTTCGTTTGAGGAATGCGCTGCCTGCGGCAGCGGAGAGAGAAGAGACGCAGAGGGGCTGGCGCCCCTCTGCACTCCCCACTTTCCTCCCCTTCAAACCAGGCTTGACGGAACTCTATTACTTTGTCCAATTTCGTTTGAGAAATGCGCTGCCTGCGGCAGCGGAGAGAGAAGAGACGCAGAG
>DASVMX010000299.1:0-3551 GCA_036384215.1 Ktedonobacteraceae bacterium
AGTAACGGAGCTGGCCTCCGTTGTGATCTCTGGCTTATTTAACTGGTATTGGAACTTGCCTCCATTTTGATTGAGCAGGGGAAAATAGTTGAGTGACAGCAGGAAGTCAGGGGGAAAGAGCAGATTAGCGGCGGAGGAGAACGCGCTGTGTACAAGGCCGCGCTGGGGCGGCCCCATCACCTGTTCAATTACCCGCTCGCTACAGGCCAGCACTTTGATCATCGTTCAACTCTCTGGGAGTAGTTCAGGCAGCATTCTCTATTCAGGTTCTTCCGGGCTGGAGATGAGGATGCGCAGGAAGCGTTTCAGAGCATAGAAGAGCAAAAAGTAGATCGCCATCGCGATCAGGGTTGCGATCTCGAAGGCCTGGTTGGGATGTAATGAGATAGGTGGAACGATACCGTTAAAGGGCGTCAGCAGAATATCGGTGAGCAGGAAAACAAAGCTGGCGAAGAGATTTTCCGGGTTCGCGCCAAACATCTTCAGAATAAAGCGCAGCGCCAGGAAGGTTTCCATGACCATCAGAAACCACTGGAGGTAATCATTCAATTTGCCAATTGCGAATTTAACGGTAAAGGCCTCTTCTCTGGGGCCATTCTCCGTGTCTACAGCCAGAGGCTGAAAACCCGCGCCCGGACTCGCCGTCGCCGCGTGGTGAGCCGGTGCCGCGTGCGCCTGCGTGGAAGGGGTTTGGGGAACAGGCTTGGGCTTGGGTTGTAAATCTTCCATTTGTTCCGTTGTCTGCTCTCCCTTATAAGGATTATTATGCATGCTGCTGCTCTCCTCCATCGTGCATACCAGAATATCATTGTATCGACGCGCGATGTAGCGCCCTACACGATTATAACATGATTTGCTTGTTACATGCTACGCTGGATTCAGCAGAGCCAGATCCCGCCTCAAGAAAAAAGAAGAGGAAAGAAGATGGAAGAAGTTAGTTAGAAAAAATTGCCAATTTTTTCTAACTAACTTCTTCCATCTTCTTTAAAAAACAGGAAATCTGTCAGCCAGGAGAATCGGTAGTGGCGAGGCTGCGCTTTTTGAAGAGCTCGACGCCGTAGGCTTCTTTAATCAGGCGGTATTGACGCGAGAGGCCGTTGAGTTTTGCGATAGCGTCGGCGCGATTCCCGGTGAGAGTGGGATTGTTTTTGTCGACGAGAATGTAGTCGGCGAACTGATTACAGGTCGGCGGGTCCATACAGGTGGTGGGGAAGACCTCCAGGTACTGGCGCTCGCTGACATGTGGGTTGAGGTTGTCGCTGGCAGAAACCGAGGCGCCGGGCGGGATCAGGTCGATGAGCTGTTGGATTTGCTGTTCGCGCACACCTGGCAAATGATCGGCCCAGAAGGAATTGAGTTGAGGCAGCACAAGCATGTAATTTAAGCCTATGGCGAAGGTCAGCCAGAGGCAGAAAACGCCCTGCAGTCGATAAGCCGAGACTTTTTTCGTGAAAGGATACATGCGTTCGCTGAAGTCCTGCCAGCGCTGCTGGCTTGCGCGCCAGGCAGGCTGCGAGAAGCGTGCGAGACGTGGTTTGACGCGTGTGAAAAGGCGCAGCAGGACCAGCCAGGCGCGGGCAGCAAGGTCGCGCACACGCGGAGGTATCCACGCGACCGGGTAAGGCTTCTTCTCAGTGTCGGGCGCCGGGCGCCCGGTCAGCAGCTCCAGTTCACTCTGAGGCATGCTCTCTTTGCTCCAGCGCTGCCAGATCAGCACCAGGCGGCGCGCGCCATGGATAGCGGAGAGCATCACAAAGGGGATGACCGCGGCATTGTAGTGATACACGCCGCTGTAATTGGGCGAGTTGGTGGAAAGAAAATTGCTGGCGGCCTTGGGCAGCGCTGGCAACAGCCATTCCGGCGCGAGCAGGGCCAGAAAGCCGGTACTGCGCAGCAGCCCAAAAATGTAATAGAGGCGCTCAAGCGTAAAGATCTCGGTAAAGAGAATCCAGGGATGGATGAGCAGGTTGAGAATAGCGATAGCGGGCGTGCTGCCGTACTCCTGGTAGCGATACCAGAAATTGTTGCTCTGGACGCCCGTGTAGAAATGGGGCAGCACCCATTTGAAGGCTACAAATGTCCAGAGCGAGCCGCCAACCAGCAGCAGCAGGCCCAGGCGCGGCAGTCTATATTTCCAGATCAGCAATAGACCCAGGAAGGCCACGGCCAGGGGCATATCTTCTTTGCACGCGCAGGTAAGCAAGCAGAGCAGCAGAAACCAGCCATAGCGGCGGTATGTCAGAGCCAGTAGCGCGTACAGCAGGAGCGGCGTTGCCACACAGTCCGGGTGGAAATCAAAGATATTAATTCCGATCAATGCTGGCGTGAGCAGATACGCGACCGACATCAGCCCGGCGGCCATGGGCCAGGATGGCAGATAGCGGCGTGTGAGCAGAAAGACCGCGGGTGCCCCGGCCATCAGCACCAGGGTTTGAAAGATCAGCAGCACGCGCGGATCTGAATGCAGCGCGTATAGCAGCGAAATCGGCAGAAGGATCGGCTCGATGTGAACGCCCAGGCGGTTAGGTGGGCCGTACCAGTCGATAGCCTGGTTGGTGAACTGGAAAAAGCGCCCATGCAGAGTATTCCAGACCACCTGGTCCATGTTGCCAAGGTCAAACGCCGTCGCTCTGAACGTCACATAGCGTAGAATGGATTGAATGCTCATATCTACCGCGTAAACGATCATAGCGAGGATCATCAATCCCCAGGCAATCCGTTGCTGTTTCAGTTGATCAAATTGCTTGAAAAATTTCATGACATGGCCTGAAGTATCATTTTAAATGGTAAAGACCGCGTAATACACGCCAGCCGCGACCAGCAGAGTAAAGGCCCAGACAATCACATGTTCTGGCCAGGTGCCAGTCTTAAAACGCCAGTTCCGTATTGGCGGGAAGCCATAATATTTTTTGTAGGGCCAGAGCAGTGGCACCCCTTCCAGGGTCAGCGCGTCTGCTACGATGTGCATTATGCAGCCGAAAAGTACGGCGATAAACACGATATGCGAGCTGCCGATAATGTGTGCCGGGACGGTATAGCCGCGTGAAAGTAGCAGGTACATGATCAGTTGTTGTGCTCCCAGCGCGATCAGAGAACCAAGGATCAGGCCGAGAAAGCTATGGAAGAGCGTGCGATGACCAAATTTATGTTGGATCTCCTTGCTGATCCAGCCGAGTTTTTTGCCCAGCGTGCTATGCGCGTTGTCGATATCCGGGAGAAGCGCGCCAAAGCCTACCATCAGGTAGAAAAGCGCCTTATCAATCACCAGCGCGAGGGTGATATGACTTGCCCCGATCAGCGGCGGTCCCGAAATATGCATCATACTGTCCAGAATAACTCCGGCTGTCAGGCCGACCTGCAAATGGGATTTGCCAACCATGCGACGAAAACCTCTTCCATGAATAATAGCTGTGCCACGCGACAACGTGTTTCACTGACCTATTGTAGTAGGTCAACCACAAAATGGCAAGCATGGCTCTGATGTGTCCCCACCCCGGAAGAAGAAAGAAAAGGGGCGAGATGGGCGCCGCGGCGCCCATCTCGCCCCTTTT
>DASVMX010000300.1:0-5714 GCA_036384215.1 Ktedonobacteraceae bacterium
CGGTAGTTTGTTAACAGGGGTCTGATGGTGGTATGCTGGGGAGAGAGGAGGGATGTGTGATGACGAAACGACGAATGATAGCCTCAGCCCCCGAGCCGCTGGAAGCCTACACAAGCCAGTTTGATGCCCTCTTTGGGAAGAGCAACCAGCGAGAAGCCTTTCGCTGGTACGTGGAGGGCCTGCTCTTGCCCAGCGAGCGCAATAAGACCCTCACGGGCCTGGTCAATACGGAGCCGATTGTGGGAGCGCAGTTACCGCGGGTCCAGAAATTGCAGTGGTTTCTTTCCGAGTCCAACTGGGAGGAGCGGCAGCTCCAGGCAAAACGGCTGCAACTGCTACGTGAAAACGCGGCGACCGCCCCCACTGCGCAGGGAGCCCTGGGCATCGATGAGACGGGAGATCGCAAAGATGGGCACCACACAGCGCACGTGGCCCGTCAATACCTGGGCAATGTGGGCAAAATCGAGAACGGTGTGGTCTCGGTGAGTAGTCTGTGGGCCGATGAAGACGTGTATTACCCGCTAGATGTGGAGCCCTACACGCCGGAGAGCTATTTTGCAGATGGCAAGAACGATCCGGCATTTCGCACCAAACCCCAGATTGCCTTGCAGCTCGTCCAGCGGGCGCAAGCGCTCGACTGGCCGTTCCGGGCGGTGGTGGCTGATTCACTCTACGGAGAGGATCGCGGCTTGCGAGCGGGGTTGCGTCAGGCACAAGCGCCCTATGTGCTGGCGCTCAATCCTGCTCATGCCTGGTGGCATCCCACGGGCGTAGCCGGCTCGGTCAAAGAGGTAGCGCGTTCAGCTGGGTGGGTAAGTGCTGAGCGGCCTGGCCGCTGGGTCCAGATTACCCGAACCTTTCGTGATAGCAGCGAGCAAGTGTGGTGGGCCGTCGAAATCGTCGCGGGTCCCTATGGACCAGGAAAAGCAGAGCGGGCCGTGGTGGCGACCACCGATCCAGCCACGTTGCCTGACCTCACCACCTGGTACCTGGTCACCAATCTGCCTGCCCCCGTAAACGACGTGGAAGCCTCCCCATTCCCGCCAGCTGACCTGGCAGAGATCGTCAGGCTGTACGGATTACGCACCTGGGTCGAGCAGAACTACAAACACGTCAAGCACGCCCTCGGGTGGTCTCAATACCAGGTGCGCAGTGACACCGCCATGCGGCGGCACTGGCAGTTGGTCTGCTGCGCTTTCTCCTTTTGCTGGTATTACGTCAGCCAACTCGGGGCGAGCGCGGGAGAAGCGTTTCCCCAACCTCCTGCGTCAGCCGCGCTCTCAGAGACTGGTGGTTCTGCGACGGGACCAGGGGCGCGGAAAAAAAATCAGCGCAGGAACGATCAGGCGGCTCCAACTCTCCTGGCCTCGAGCTCTGCGAGCGGTTCGTGCCTGGCTGGAGCCGTGGATTATGCTGCGACGCTACTGGAGAGCGTGGTCCGAACAGCCCCCTCCTGGTCCGCTCCAGGGGCTGTTTGAAGCGGTAGCACACGGCCAGCCACTCTTCCTGTACTCCGCATGTTAAAGCCTGTTCTTCTTCGGATAGCGCATCCAGCCCAGCGCGTGGATCGCTCGACTCATCGAGGCGCTACTGACCTGCATGCCGTACTCCTCTTCCCACCACTGGCAATACTCGCGCTGGCTGGCCTCAGGATGGGCTTCCAGGAGCGCTGGGATACCCTGCAGCAGGGCCGCTTTTTTCTTGGGCGGGCGCCCTGGAATGGGTCGCGGGAGTACGTTTCCTGTCTCTCGTCTTTGCTTCAGGTACCGTTTGATGGTTGCCCGTGACACATGGAACCGTACGATGATTTCTTCCCGCACTGTTCCCTCATCAACTGCATGTAATACCTGAAACCGTAGTTCTTGAGGATAGGCTCGCATAGCTCCATTCTGTCACCAGGCTCTCTCTTTCTGCAACCCACCAGAGCCAACAAACTACCGCTACAGCGGCGTGCAGAAAAATTGAGCTTCCATTTAGCTCTTCCTTGAACCCTGTTTTTTTGACTACTCAACCATCTCACTCCCTTCACGCTGTTTGAGCGTGCAGAGCCAGATCGAGACGTGCTCCGGCTGCATCGTCTCCCTCACTACTTCCAGCAGCCGTTCGCTCAACTGCACCAGGTCGAGTTCATTACGTAGCGTTGCACGAAAGCCGGTCAGCACCAGCTCCGCATTATAGCGGCGACGATAGAAGCTGCGATCAATCACATTCTGGATGCCCCGGCGCAACGGTTGGAAGAGCGCCGCCACGGCAAGCGTTGAAATGACAACAGGCACGGGTGAGCTTTGCGTGATCCCCTGGAGAAAGAACTGGAGGCCAAAGACCAGCGCGAAATAGGTCAGCACCAGCAGAGCCGAGAGCAGCAGATAGATCAGCGTGCGGCTGATCAGGCGGTCGATGTCGTAGAGGCGGTAGCGCAGAATGGAGGTGGAGTCGGATGGGAGGCCGCTACGGGTGCACACTCGAATTGAACAAAAAATGTTTGGATACTTACAAATGGGAGAAAATCCAGATACGATTGATGCGAATGGCTGCTTTTCCTGAAACTGCCTGACTACGCAGCGCGAAAAAAGCCACCCAGGAAGCCGGATGGAATTCAACTCCAGCTTCCTGGGTGGCGGAACCTGGACAATAGGCCATTTGAAAGGGATCAGAGCAGAAGCCAGGTTCGATCTTTATTGTCTTTCATCAGGCTCCCTTCTTTAACTCGACAATTTGAAGAAGATTGCCATTGGTATCGTCAAAGACGGCCGTCGTCGGTCCGCCCTGGCTGAACGGCTCTTGGGTAAATGCCACCCCCAACTTCTGGAGGCGCTCATACTCAGCCTGGACATCATCGACCGCAAACGAGGTGATGGGAATCCCATCCTCCGCTAATGCTTCGCGCAAGGCTTTCATGGCAGGATAGTCTGCATTCGGCTCCAGCAGGAGCTCTGGGCCATCAGGATCTTCTGGAGAAACCACGGTAAGAAAGCGCGCGCCTCCGCCTAATTCGATGTCCCTCTTCTTTTGAAATCCTAGTATTTCCGTGTAGAAGGTTAGGGCTTGGTTGAAGTCAGCTACAGGAATGCTCGTGATGTAAATCCTCATGAATCCTCCTTCTTTTTCTCTCCCCAACGCTGTTGAATAGCGCTTAAAGGCGAGGTGTTGATGTAATGGAACTTATATCGCCCCTGGCGTTTGACCGTCACCAAATGGGCGGCCTCCAGGATCTCCAGGTGTTGCGATATAGCTTGCCTTGTTGACGCTATCTGGTGTCGCAGAAGCAAGCGCGAACACAGTTCGAACAATGTCTGTCCATCGTGCTCAGAAAGCTCATCGAGAATCGTTCTTCTGGTCGGGTCGGCAAGCGCCTTAAAGAGTAAGTCCATGTCCATAGCAAGAGTATAGGCAAGTGAATACTTGCATGTCAAGAGTATATGGCTGGGAAAAGAAAAAAACTTCTCGAATCTTGCTCACTTCTCGAAGTGAGATCCGACCAGGCATGACGTTTTTGTCCAATTCGAGTGCGCACCCGAATCTGCGCATCATACGACGAGGTGTCCTCCTGTGTTTGGTTATGACAGAAACAGTATCCTATCGAGCTATCCTCTGCAACTTCGATTAGATCCGAACGAAGCAATATTTCACATAAACAAAGCAGATGTGCTTCGACAGCAGGGAAGATTCGCTGAAGCTCAACAAGCATACGAATACGCACAATATCTTCGCGGCTAAGCCCGCCTGACAGGCCAAAAAAGGGACAAAAAACTTACAGCTATAGAGCGCCAGAAACGGCCATTTTCTGACAGTAACAGCCAGAAGAACCTCAACAAGGCATTTTCTGACTGGTGGTCTAAAACCAGGAGAGAGCACGAATATCACCGATACGAAAACTGACTCTTGCGCTTTGCAGAGGAATCTGTTATAGTGCATATACAATTCGTTTTGTTTTTTCCAGCGGGTTGTCTGGACATAGGGGGAACCGTAGTATATGCCAACATTAGAACGTTCAAATCCGCTTCCACTTTACTATCAGTTGAAAGAGGTCTTGCGCCAGCAGATTCGCGCGGGGCATTTGGAGCCGCACGCGGCGATTCCGTCGGAGCCGGAACTGGTGGCAAGCTACCATGTGAGCCGTGCCACAGTGCGCCAGGCGCTCAATGAGCTGGTTCACGAGGGGCTGCTCTATCGCCAGCATGGTAAGGGCACTTTTGTCTGCGAACCTCGCATTCAGCAGACCTTGAGCGAACTGGCCAGCTTTAGCGAGGAGTTGAAGCGCAGGGGCAAACGCCCGGGAGGTCTGTTAATTGTCAGCGAACTGGTCCGCGGCAGCGAGACAGTGCGCGAGCAGCTCAAACTGGCCGACGAGGAACAGGTGCTACGTCTGGAGCGCGTGCGCACTGCCGATGGCCAGCCATGGGCCCACGAGGTTGATTATCTACCCTATCCTCGCTCCAGCGGGATCTATCAGCGCGCCAAAGAGGCCGCCGAGGGCTCACTCTATGCGTTAATGGTCTCCGAAGGCCTTGGCCCCTACGTTGCCGAACAGTCGATTAAGGGCGGCGTGGCCAATGAGCGCGAGTCTGAACTGCTCCAACTCCCGTCTGGGGAGGCCGGCTTGCGCTACACCTGTACTACCTACGATTCGACTGGACAGCCGGTCGAGTACTCGGAGTCGTTCTTCCCAGCCGATCGCTTCGATTTCCATATCACTCTGCGCGTGGCGCGCTAAAACTATCCATGTCTCTGTCAATCTTATGAATGTAGCGATGCCGCTGGCCCGCATCGTGGCCCCCGAGGAAAATGGTGTATGGGGCCACGATGCGGGTCAGCGGCATCGCTACATTCACGAAAAGCAGGGCTAACATTCGATGGTTGGGAAAGCTTTGTTCCCTTTGTTCCTGGAGGCTGGTAAGTCGAAAGGGTTCCGTGTTATACTGGCCCAGAGATTTTTTTGATTTTCGTGCTAGACTAGATAACACACGTCTCAAAGCTAAAAATATAGAGGAGAAAGCGGTCTCATTATGGACGACAAACAGCATTTGCATGATTTGGACGCCAGCCAGAATGGCCTGGTAAATATGGAGGAGAGCCCTGAGGAACAGGAGTGGACGCAGAAAGGGAATACCGCCGCCGAAGAAGAGGACTACGATACCGCCGCCGAGGCTTTCCAGCACGCTGTGGCGATTAATCCCAATAATGCCCGCTCACGCTATAACCTGGCACTGGCTCAACAGTACCAGGGCGATACCGAGGAGGCGATCGCGGGTTATCGCCGGGCCATCGATCTTGATCCCGAACTGATCGTGGCCTATTCCAATCTGGGCAACCTCTATGGCGAGATGGGTATGGAGGAGGAAGCCCTGGAAACATTCCAGCAGGCTCTGGAATACGATCCTGACAATGATAAACTGTATACGAGCGTTGGTGACGCCTATCGCCAGCAATATCTGTACACCGATGCCATCCAGGCCTATCGCCAGGCGTTGATTCTCAATCCCGATAATTCCCAGGCCGCGGATAGCCTGCGCGATGTGCGCGAACGCGTGAATTATCAGTTGCGCCGCGTGATGGACCAGGAGAAGTCGATCGATGATGACCCTGGCGATACTTCACGCTACGCCGAACTGGTGAACCTCTACCTGGATATGCATCGCTACGACGATGCGATCTCCGCCGCGAACCAGATCCTGGGCCTCGACCCCGAGGATCGCGCGGGCTATGACGCTCAG
>DASVMX010000301.1:0-3014 GCA_036384215.1 Ktedonobacteraceae bacterium
GGTGAAGGATGAAATTCGGCATCCTTGACGTGGAAGGCCTTGATATGGTCTTTATAGTAGTCGAGGTAGCCGATATAGTCCAGGCATTGCAGGACAAAGTGCGAGGGATCATATAAAATATGCACGCGTGGATGATTGCCAGTTGCTGCCAGGAAGCGCTCAAACGTCACGCCATCATGCAAATCCTCGCCTGGATGAATCTCGTATGCCAGGTCAATCCCATACTCGTCCGCAGCTCTGAGTACTGGCTCCCAGCGCTTTGCCAGTTCCTGAAAGCCCAGTTCCACCAGACCCGCGGGCCGCTGCGGCCAGGGATACATCGTGTGCCAGAGCAGAGCACCTGAAAAGGTCGGCATAGCCCGCAAACCCAGATTGCTCGCCGCCTTGATCGCCTTAATCATCTGCTCAACCGCCCACTCCGCGCGCTCTTTGGGATGCCCGCGCAAAGCCTCGGGCGCGAAAGAGTCGAACAACACATCATAGGCCGGGTGCACCGCCACCAACTGGCCAAGCAGATGCGTCGCCAGTTCCGTCACCTCCAGCCCGTTACACCTGCCCTTGAGATCATCGCAATAGTGCTTTGACTCCGCCGCCGTATCAAGATCGATCAAACGCGGATCATTGGCAGGAATCTGCACACCTACAAAGCCCAACTCTCCAGCCCAACGGGTGATATTTTCCAGCGTATTATAGGGGGGGACATCCTGCGCAAACTGCGCCAGAAAAAGCGCTGGCCCTTTGATTTGAGACATAGAGCTCACTCCTTTGAAACTGTTTTCGCTGAAAGCGTTCTTCTATCCGTTATCATACCACCGATCTCGCCAGGAAACACCCCGCCTGCCATCCCCTGCCAGGCTTCACGTTTCTTTCTTTTTGCAAAAATTTATACACATTTTGCCATGTTTGAAACAGACAGATTCAGCAATTAGTGATATGATGACAGGGATCAGTCTATCTTCCCAAAGGACCGAATGGCCAGGGATGACGCTGATCTATTGAAACGATCCATGTTTTTCTAACCCAAGGAGTACGTTTTCATGACAATCGCATTGCAATTGTACACCGTACGCGATGAAACGGCGAAAGATTTCGCAGGCACGCTCAGACGCGTCGCCGCGGCAGGCTACACGGCGGTAGAATTTGCAGGCTATGGCGACCTGTCGATCCAACAGATGCAGGCGTTACTGGCTGAAACGGCCCTGCAAGCGCTCTCTTCGCATGTCTCTTTAGAACGCCTGGAACAAGACTTCGCACAAGAGATTGCGTATGCTCAGGCTATTGGTTGCCCGTATATTGTTGTGCCCTGGCTGCCTCCCGAACAGCGCACCGGCGCGGCCATACCCGCGCTGGCGGCAAATCTGAACAGGCTGGGAGAAGCCGCACGAGCGCAGGGCATCACGCTTGGCTATCATAACCACGATTTTGAGTTTGCCCCGGTCAGCGACGAGGACTCTACTTTTGTGCTTGATTATCTTCTAGCACACACTGATCCCGCCAATCTTGCGCTCGAACTGGATACCTACTGGGCGGCTTACGCTGGCGTCGATCCCGTCGCCTACCTGCAACGCTATCAACAGCGCGTGCCCCTGGTCCATCTCGAAGATATGACCCCCGAACGCACCTTTACCGAAGTAGGCGCTGGCACACTGCCCACCACCGCAATTGTAGCAGCCGCGCGGGCCGCGGGCACACAAGGCTATATTGTGGAAAATGATCAGCCGCGCATCCCTTCACTGGAAAGCGCTCAGCGTTCGCTGGACTTCCTGCGCACGTTGCCCGAATGAACAAAGGAGTAGCGAAACAAGGTGAAAACAATGGACAAAGTCTCTGTCGGCGTTATCGGGTGTGGCAAGATTAGCTCTGTCTACCTCCAGGCTCCGAGCAAATTCAACATTCTCAAGATAGTTGCCTGCGCCGATCAGGTAAGAGAACGCGCTGAGAGCCAGGCCGCCACCTACGGCGTTCCCAGAGCTCTGAGCGTGGAAGAACTGCTGGCCGACCCGGAAGTCGAGGTTGTGCTGAATCTGACCATCCCCAAAGCTCATGCCGAGATTGGAATCGCCGCGCTCCAGGCGGGTAAATCGGTCTACGGCGAAAAACCGCTGGCCCTCGACCGCGAGCAGGGACTGGCCTTCCTGCGCCTGGCCCAGGAACGCAAACTGCTGGTTGGCAGCGCGCCCGATACCTTTCTGGGCGGCGGCATCCAGACCTGTCTCGAATTGATTAACAGCGGCGCCATCGGCACGCCCGTCGCGGCCACGGCCTTCATGCTGGGGCATGGACCTGAAAGCTGGCATCCCGATCCAGATTTCTTCTATCAACCCGGCGCTGGCCCGCTCTTCGATATTGGTCCCTACTACCTGACCGCGCTGATCGCGCTGATGGGGCCGATCAAACGTGTCACCGGCGCGGCACGCATTACCTTCCCCGAACGCCCGATCACCAGCCAGCCACACGCCGGAACGATGATCAAGGTCAACACTCCTACCCATATCGCCGGAACATTGGAGTTCACAAATGGACCTATCGCGACCCTGATCACCAGTTTCGATGTCTGGCATCACCATCTTCCAAACATCGAAATTTATGGAACAGAAGGAACCCTGCGCGTGCCCGACCCGAATACCTTCGGCGGACCCATTCTGCTGAGGCGGATGGACGAACCCGAGTGGCGCGAAATCCCCATTACGCGAGATTATACACGCGAATCACGGGGCATCGGGCTGGCCGATATGGCCTACGCCTTACGCACCGGTCAACCACATCGCGCCAGCGAGGCACTGGCCTACCATGTACTGGACACCATGCAAGCCCTGCATGAATCCGCCCTGGAAGGCCGTCACATCACCCTGGGCAGCACATGCAATCAACCAGCCGCACTTGATCCGAACATCTTCGCTTCAGATGCGCTGGAAAAATAACGGTGAAGTACCAGGCTTTTTTACATTGCTCATCTCTGTCGCGGTGTAAAAAAAGGCGAGAGAGCGGAGGGTGCGGCCTCTACTCTCTCACTG
>DASVMX010000302.1:0-1509 GCA_036384215.1 Ktedonobacteraceae bacterium
CGTCCTGTCCGATCAGCGGCAGGTGCGCGAGCGTTGCGCCGTCAAGCTGAAACTCTCCCCACGAAGGATTACTCTCCAGGTAGAGGCGCAGTCCGCTTGAACTGGCAATCTGGCCTGGTCCAGCCACCAGACGCGCCACCAGCCCGCGTACATCAGGAGTACCGGCCAGCAGCAGCGCGCAGACCAGCACAAAAAGCGCCGCCGTCACAGCCAGGCTAACCCCGCGCTGGCGCCGCATCCAGCGAAGCTTTGGCGGGTGTCTCTGCGCGGAAGAATCCCCTGTTCGATCCAGGTCAGAAATCTCTATTTCAAAATCACCCAATGTATCGTCATTGTGATCGAACATTTATTTGCTCCGGGAATGGTGAACTTTTCTGATGCATCGCTTCCCTCCTAACCTGATATCAACATTTACCTGTATGAATTCTACAGAATTGTTGCTGATAGCGTCAAGCAGTTTTTAGGAGAAATATTCCTGTGCGATCATAAACGATACACAAACGATACCTGTGCCGCTGATATGAGCTTTTGTGCTGCGTGATTGATGAATATGAACATTTTTTGCGTTTTCTATCAATTGTGCTGCTAAACGTGGTAGCATAAAGGCAAAGGAAAGAAACAGCTTGCGGGCGCAAGGCCTGGAGGCAGAGGAAGGCTCTATGGAAGAACTCAAAGCTGAGGGGGAGCTCCCCACGGAATTGCGGCGGGCACAGATTCTGGCGTATATCAAGGCCAGGGATTTTGTGCGCGTCACGGACCTGAGCCGGCGTTTTCGCGTTTCCGAGGTTACGGTGCGGGCTGATCTGGACGCGCTGGCTGAACGGGGCGATGTGCGGCGGATTCGTGGTGGCGCCATGCCGCGTATGTTGCCCAATGTCGAAGAGCGCCCGTTTGCCGATGAGCGAGTGAATGAGAAACTGGCCATTGGACGCCTGGCGGCCAGCCTGGTGACGCAGGGCGAAACGCTGATCCTGGATGTCGGGACTACCACGACCGCTGTAGCACGCGCGCTGATCCAGCGGGAAGATCTGCACGATGTGATTATTTTTACCAACGCACTGAATATCGCCCTGGAACTGGAGTCCGCGATCCCTCGTTTCACAGTCGTGGTCACTGGCGGCACATTGCGTCCCCTCCAGCACTCGCTGGTAGATCCACTGGGGGTGCTGATGTTTGAGCGCATCAAAGCGCACACGGCGATCATCGGCTGCAATGGTATCGATCCCCAGGCTGGCGTCACCAACGTCAATCTGCCCGAGACCGAGATTAAGCAGCGCATCTTGCGCTCGGCCAGGCGCCGCATCCTGGTCGCCGATGGCTCAAAAGTGGGAGAGGTCGAGCTGGCCTTTCTGTGCGCTCTGGAGGACATCGACCTGCTTGTTACCGACAGCACCGCCGACCCGGTCCTGCTGGCCTCTCTGCGTGAACAGGGCCTGGAAATTCTGATTGCGAACTGAGCGGAGCAGGAGAAGGAAGAGGCAGGAACACGGACACGCCCGTGTTCCTGCC
>DASVMX010000303.1:0-2487 GCA_036384215.1 Ktedonobacteraceae bacterium
CGTTAATAAAGCGGACAAGACGCCTATTACCGTTACCGATGTGACCTGCCGCCTCTGGCTGACCGACGATCTCCAGGCCACGATGGCAGGTCTGGGCTCCGATAATTATGCCCTGCTGAAAACCCCCTCGCTGTTCAATCAGCCATTTCCCAGCGAGATGCAGGGCGCTCTCAACTTTACCACCCCCAGCACGCAAACCCAGCCCTGCTCGGCCAATGGCAAGACAAAATGGACCTACACGCTCTCCAGTGCGGTGCCGCACGGCACTTATTACCTGGTCATCCTGGCCGATTGGAAAGGCATCCACTATAACTGGTACATGGCCGTTGTCTCCGTATACAACGGGAACAACGGGAACAATGGAAACAATGGAAACAGCGGTGATAACGGGAACAGCGTGAATAATGGGGACAATGGGGGTGGCATATAGCCACCCCTGAGCGCGGCGAACAGGTAGCTACATGCCGCGCAGAATGCCCAGCACAAGGGCAACGAAACGCTGGCGAGCCTGGTCGGCGGTAATCAGCACTTCTTCGTGGTTGACATTTTCGCTTTCGGAACCAGTCGCGGAATTGGTGATCAGGCTGATGCCCAGCACAAGCATGCCCATGTGGCGCGCGACCACCACCTCTGGCGCGGTTGACATGCCCACCGCGTCAGCGCCGAGCGCGCCCAGGAAGCGCAGTTCAGCGCCCGTCTCATAACTGGGGCCGCCAACCATGGCATAGATCCCCTCGTGTAGCGTCAACTCGGGCAAGGTCGCGGCCACCTCGCGCGCCAGGTAGCGCAAATTGGCATCATAGGCTTTGGCCAGGGGCGGAAAACGCTCACCAAAGCGCTCGTCGTTGGGACCGAACAGTGGATTGGACCCGGCCAGGCCAGGCAGATTGATATGGTCGGAGATCAGCATAAAATCGCCGGGTTGATAGGTCGGATTGATGCCCCCGGCGGCGTTGGTCACGAGCAACGTGTGCGCCCCCAGTTCCCGCATCACGCGCACCGGCAGGGTCAGTTCCTGTGGAGTATAGCCTTCGTAAAAATGGAAACGTCCCTGCATTACCACCACTGGCACGTCGGCCAGCTTGCCCAGGAGCAGGCGCCCGGCGTGACCAATCACTGTCGAGCGCGCGAAATGGGGTATTTCCTCGTAGGGCAAAATGCTGGCGTCGCGCACCTCGTGCGCGAGATCACCCAGACCAGAACCAAGAATAAGCGCCACCGCAGGCTGAAGCGATGAGCGCGCGCGAATAGCCGCGGCAGCTTCCGCGACTTGATCGTATAAAGACATACATATTCCTCTTTAAAAAGGCGCGGGTCGTTATGCCCTGGTCGCAACCTGGCTATAGACCTGTGTGGTTGAGATATGCGCGTGACCCAGCATTTCCTGTACGGAACGCAGTTCTACGCCTTCGCGCAGCATCAGAACCGCGAAAGAGTGGCGCAGGCGGTGCGGCGTGATATCGGTGATTCCTGCCTGGCGCGCGTAGCCCTTGATGATCAACCAGAAGCCCTGACGCGTCAGACGTTCGCCGTGATGATTCAGGAACAGCGCCTGCTCGTCTGGATGACGCAGGGCCAGCTGGGGGCGCACATGCCCCAGGTAATAATGCGCGGCCTCTATCACAACCGGGGAGAGGGAAAGAGTGCGTTCGCGTTTGCTACGCCCGCGCCTGCCGGGACAGAGCACAGTCGCCTGTTCCAACTTCAAATCAGGCAGATCGAGTGAGACCAGTTCGCTGACACGCATGCCTGTGGCATAGAGCAGATGAAACATGGCAAGGTCGCGCCGGCCCCCTGGCTGCTCCAGATCAATCTGCTGGAACAGGCTGGCAATCTGCTCGGGAGTCAACGCGCGCGGCGGCTCCTTCTGGATACGCGGAGCCTCCAGGCTCTCCAGCGGATCGGCGGCGAGCAGGCCCGACTGGCGCAAATAGCGGAAGAAGGCTTTGAGCGCGGCCAGCTTGCGGGCAATCGTCGTCGGGCGATACGCCTGATGCTCGCGCATCTCCAGCAGATACGCGGCAATATGCTCACGCGTCACTTCCTGCCAGTTCTGCACACGCTGGCGGCCCAGATACGCGCTGGTCTGAGTCAGATCATTGCGGTAAGCAACCACAGTGTTCCGGTTGACCACCCCCTCCGAGCTGCCATCAGGGGCAGTATCCTCAACGGAAAGCGAAGTCAAAAACTCATCAACTACTTCTTGCAACATAGAAAAGTCCTCATGCAGGGAGTTGCACAGAGCCCGTACAAGGGATACGAAATAGATTGGTCCCCGCGCTTCCCGATGTTTTACTGCTACATGCTTACAGATAAACATGCACCTGTTTCCGCGAACAGGGAATACTCTCAAGAAGTCTATTCTACACTACAAGTGCCTCAAACACAATGCTCGCAACTTTTGACCCGGAGATTGCCATTTATCCGTAAACTCGCGCCCGTGGTGCTCGCTCGGAGGATATGGGATAAAATCGGGCGGGTGCACCC
>DASVMX010000304.1:0-6253 GCA_036384215.1 Ktedonobacteraceae bacterium
ATCCAAGTCAGGTCCAGCAACTTCTGCTCAACAGGAGGATGTGCTGGTCGCGATTTCAAATATCTCGCTGGATCGTGCGATCCAGGAGTATCTTCAGGAGCACCTCCGGGCCAATCGTAGCCCGAAAACACTGGAGTGGCACCAGGTAACTTTGGGCTTCTTGCAACGCTATTTGCACAGCCAGGAAATCCTGTTTGTCCAGGGGTTAACCCTGGACAAGATACAAAGCTGGATCAGATGGTTGCAAGAGACGCCAGGGCGTTGGGGAGCTATGCGCGCCGTGGAGACGATTATCACTTACACCCGATCTGCTCGTGCCTTTTGCCACTGGTTGGTTCATAAAGGGATGTTGGCTCATTCACCTTTCTCATACCATTTCGCAACCTACCGTCGAACATTGAGATGGGGAAAGTTCGTTAAAGAACGCAAACGCTCGGCATCATCAGCAAGAGCCGTGAGGCCCTGACACAGCGCCTCCGTGACACATTCGAGCGAAGGAAAACAGCGGTTGTGGAAGTGTTTTTCGCGCAGCTCGTCCCAAAGATGCTCGACGGGATTCAACTCAGGGCTGTAGGCTGGCTGGGAGATCAGACGGATATTCTCCGGGACGACCAAATCGTTCGCCCGGTGCCAGCCAGCTCCATCCACTTGCATGACAATGAAATACGTGGAAAAGACGCAGCTGACCTCCTCCAGGAAGCAATTCATCATCACCGTGGAGGCGTCTGGCAAAATCAGCGAGACCATCTGGCCCAGGACCGGAGCCACCGCAGCATAGGCATAGAGGTACTCGCGCACCACCTGTGTTGGGGTATGGGGGCGCACCCCAGGCGGGGCCCAACAGCGTTTGGCACGACTGATGCGTCCAAAACACCCTTCGTCTTGCGCCATGATCAGCACGGGACGTTCATCGCCCGCCTCTTTTGTGGCAACTGCCGCATCCACCTGTGAGGGAAAGTTTTTTTAAACTGCTCTTGCGTCTCCAGGTCACTTTTCGGATGCCGGGGGCGAGGCATCAGCTTGCGCCAGCCATGACGATGCAGCAACCGATAGATCGTACTGTCATCGACGGGGTGCCCGATGTGTTGTTCAAACGCGCGCCAGATCTCCTCCACCGTCGCGATCTCCCCACACTCGGCTTGTGCAAAAAACGGAGCGAGGAAATCCTGCTCTTCTTCCAGAGTCAGATAGTGCCGTCGTCGGCCTCCCCTGCATGGTGTTTCAATCGCTGCAACGCCGAGACGATTGTAGCGGGAGATGACCGCATGAACCGTCGCCTTGGAGACTCCACAATGCCGTGCAATCTCTGCGGCAGACCTTGGCTCGGCTAAGGCATTGTAGATAATGAGCCAGCGTTGCCGCCAGTCGGCGCTCTGATCAGTTCTCATCCGGCTTTTCACCTCTGCAAGGGGCAGATGGGGTGCTGCATGGGTTACTCGCGGCATGTTTCTTTCTCCTCTTGGTTCATCCTCACCATCCGCCTACCTCCACCTGAACAACTGAGCAGCGAGGAGCGCGAAGGCGGTGACCAGCAGACCAGCGAGGATGAGGAAAGGGCCTGGGGCATGGTCGGTTCCCGTGACCCAGGCGCTCCACGGAGCGGCAACAGGGAGTACGAGGATGGCGGTGATCGCGCCACCCAGTGGCGCGCCGAGGTTCACGCCGAGCCGGAGTCCGCGTGCCAAATGCTCGCTCCTGCCGGATGGTTTGCTCCAGTTGCCCGCGAGACTCCGTAAGGCCCGCCAGAGGTAGGCGAAGACGTGGATGGCGATCAGCGGGAGCCAGAGCAGGGTGCTGAGACCATGCACGAGGAGAAGCGGGCCAGGATGAAGCGGGCCAGTTACCATGAGTCCGATCCCGCTGCCGATCAGCACAAGGGTTGTGACGAGCAGCAGCGGTGCCAGAACTCGCAGCGCCAGGCGGGGTGGGCCTTTGCGCACGTAGGCGGGCGATCCGGTGTAGTAGCGCAGGAAGCGATAGCCGGTCGAGCCGAGCTTGACAGCGAGCGGGCCGGCCAAGAGTACTCCGATAAAGACATGGATGGCGAGCCCCGCGCGCAGGTTTGGCACAGTCACGAGCTCGACCACAAACAGCACGAGGAGCATCGCCCCAGCCACCGCAGTCAGCCGTTCGTTGCCAATGACCCCAAACCGACTCTCGCCGTTCTCTCTGTCCATGCCGGTCGATCCCGATGGATGCACGGACTCATGGTCACGAAGCGATTTCATAATCCACCTCCCTGGTGTGTGATTCCATTTCATGCCGTTTTCAGCGCTACGCATTGACATCCTGACGCCGGAACACCACGGCGCTCACCACGACAAAGCCAACCATCCACAGCAGGGCTGCTCCCAGGGCCGCCAGATACCCTTGGGTAGGGGTGGGACCGACGATCGGCACCGTCGCCCCTACGATGGTGTTGAACACCCGGCCAGGAAACCAATGGGTCACCTGTGGCGCGACGACGCCAATAATCCCCTCGAACACCAGGATGTAAGCCAGGGAAATGCCGACGGCAGCAACAACTGAACGGGTCAGGACCGCGATGAGCATGCCCAGGGTGCTGAAGCCGATGAGACAGAGTACCTCGTTGCCCAAGAACGAAAGACCGATGCGCAGCCCCTCCGGCGAGGTCCAGGCCGCAGTATGGATACCCTGCCCCTGCGCGAGGATGAGGATGAATGTGCTACTGATGAGCAGAGTGAGCAGCATCGAGAGCAGCACAAAGAGCACCAGCGCCAGCATTTTGCCTGCCAGCCATCGCAGGCGACGCGGCTCACGCACCAGCAGGTTGCGCAGCGTCCCCTGAGTCCATTCCGCTGCGAGATTGGCGGTTACCAGAATGAGCGCAATGGCAACGATCAGAGCCCGCGCCTGACCAATGATGGAGATCAATCCCTGAGAGGTGTGGAACGAGACAAGCAGGTCGGTCATCTCAGGGTTGGTGACTCCAGAGGCGATCTGGTGGAACGTCAGATAGGCGAGAAAGGTGCTGACCACGACCATCACCCCGGCACCCACCAGGAGACTCCAACGGCGGAACTTGAGCACTTCGCTGCGAAACGCACGGATCACGGACATCATGAACGGTCTCCTTTCACCAGAGCCAGAAACAGGTGTTCGAGGCTGGCCTCTTGTACTCGAATGGTCAGGTCCGGCGCCCCGGCTTCCCTGGCCTGCCGGTTCAGTTCTTCAGCAAAACTGGCAGGACAGGCGATGCGCAGGGCATGATCCTCCCGTGTGACCGCATAGCCGATCTCGCTTATGCGCCTTTCCACCAGATCCAACTGCACCGCATCCTCGGCTTCGACCACCACCTCGACGTGTTGGGCCAGCAGATCGCGGGCCGGACCACAAAACAGGGCTTTTCCCTGGTTGAGCATGATCAGCCAGTCCGTGACCTGTTCCAATTCGCCGAGCAAGTGGCTGCTGAGCAAGATAGTTTTTCCCTGGGCGACCAGGCGGCGCAGCAGGTCGCGTATCCCGATGATGCCAAGGGGATCAAGGCCATTGGCTGGCTCGTCGAGCATGAGCAGTTCTGGATCGGGCAGCAGAGCCATGGCCACCCCAAGCCGTTGTTTCATGCCCAGCGAATACATTCCGACCCGATCACGCGCCCGATTGGAGAGGTCTACCACCTCCAGCAGCTCGCTCACGCGGGAAGTGGGATAGCCCCCAAGGCGGGCGAGCACCTCCAGATTGGTCCGCCCGGAGAGACTGGGATAGAACGCCGGTGCTTCGATCAGTGCTCCTACGCGCGGCAGATAGCGTTCGGGCTCGGTGAGAGCGTGGCCCAGAATCGCGCCACTGCCCGCGTCTGGTCGGACCAGTCCCAGGAGCAGGCGAATGGTGGTCGTCTTGCCTGCCCCATTGGGACCGACAAAACCCGCGATGGTTCCGGCAGGCACGCTGATGGTGAGTCCATCGACAGCTGTTCGTTTGCCAAAATGCTTGCTCAAGCCATGTGTCTCAATGGCAAAGGCACCCTTCGCGCTATCTGGAGCGGAACTCGCAGTCGGCGCTGCCTGGGATGTGGGAAATTGATCAGGAGAGTGGGACATAGCCACCTCCTTGCGTTGGCCTCCCATCTGGGAGGCCGGAGAAACCAGAGGATCTCATATGGCAATCATTCCTTTCTTTCCGGAGAAGAGGCTCTCTCGATCAAATGGACGAGTCGAGAGGTGACTGATCGTTTAGTAAGTTGCCGCGAGAATCCTATCAGGGCAAAGACTGGTGCTCCCGCCTCGCGATGCCATCGAACAGCACGCTGACCAGGGAAGCCGCTGGATCTGCTCCTGGCAGGCCCTTCGCCTCCCGCAGCATCCCCAGGTAGAGACCAACCAGGACGTTCACTGGCAGGTCAGAGCGAAGCGCTCCCGCATCGTGGGCGGCTTGAAAGAGACCCCTGACGTGCTGCCTGATCCGGTCGAGCAAGGACAGGATCACCTGCTGGTGTTCCGGGTCCTTGAGATGTTCCCTGGCATCACGGAACAGCGTACTCAAGCGCTCATCCAGAGGGAGCGTGAGCAAGACAGAAGTGAGCAGCGTGAACCGTTCTCGGACATCCTCTTTGGCAGCAAGGGCCTGATCGATCTCGGCTAGCCCCTCGTCGACAAATACCGTCTGGATCATCCTGGTGAAGAGATCTTCCTTGCCTTTGGGAAAATGGTAATACAAGGCAGCAGAGGTGACCTCGACGGCTTGGGCAAGCTCTTTCATGGACACGCCTTTGTAGCCTTTCGCCAGAAATAACTCAGCGGCTTTGGTCAAAATCTGCCGTCGGGTTTCCTGGTCCACTGAGGAGGACATCTGCTCTCCCTGTAGTATGACCGGTTGCTCCATGGTCGTACCGCTCCTCGAAAAGTAACTAAACGATCAGTAAGTTCTACAGAGAGAATAGCACAAACACAGAAAGACGGTCAAGAGGACGACACCACGCGCCTCTCTGCCTCTGAGGAAAGGAGGGTCGGGCGAGCCGGTAGGGACGAGCTTTTCTTATCTCAATGTTCGACGTTCGGTTGCGAAATGGTATCAGACATGACTGCTTGCAAAGCTGATTCCCCTCCCATTCGCGTGGTGGAGCTAGAGCACTTTGCTCACCTGTTGATTGGTTGCCGACCAGCGGAACAGAGTGGCCCAGGAGAGGAGATGGCAACGCTGAGGAACCAGGCATTGCTCTGGCTGTTCTGGGAAGAGGGGCTCACCGTCTCAGAGGCGTGCGCTTTGCAAGTTGGCGCAGTGGCTCTTCATCAAGGGATCGTGCGACTCGTTTGTCCTGGAGTGGGAGAGCGACGGATCGCGCTCGGGCAGGAGAGTCAACGTGCATTGGGTCTGTACCTGGCATGCCTTTCTCAGCAAGGAGCGCTCCATGCAGAGGTATGGCTTTTTCGGACAGAGCGAGGTGATCGGATGACGAACAATGCGGTGACGCTCCTGTTTGCTCGGATTAACCTGCTGGCTGGCATGGCTGATGCGTATATTACCCCATCCATGTTGCGTGAGACGTTTGCGGTGCGCTACCTACAGTCAGGCAGACAGGTGCATGCATTGCAGACCCATTTGGGGCTGCACGATCGCAACTCGATGAAACGCTTTCAACAGGCGGCTGGGCTAGGGGAGCGGCGGCCAGCGGCAAGGAGGCGGAAGAAAAGAAAGAAGAGGGTTTGCCAGACAACACACTCCTGCTTCTGATGTGTGATAGATGCTCATGAGAAGGTGATGCTCTTCTCACACGTTATCTCATAGCATCTGTGTCGCACCTTGCCTCAAAAGGTTTCTGCATGAGCGCCTCGATGATCTCCTGATGGTGTAGAAAAGGGAAGCCACGTGAGACATTCTGGGAAGCCACCCCTTGGGGAGACACAGCTCAGATCTTTTCCACCTTCTGAGAAGATCCTGAGCAGAAACATTTTGACGCAATGCGCCGCTCGCCACAGGTAGTGCGTTTTCCCATTGATCTTCAGATAGACTTCATCCAGGGGTTCTGTCAGAACTGAGAACACAAGAGCAAACAAAGGACACATGATCCGCTCGTCCCGCATTTCTCTCTTCTAGGCCACCGGAACCAACGTCTTCAAAGCGTCCAATTGCTGCTGGAACGCCTCGCGTTTTTGGGCCAAGGAAACCTTTTGTTCCATGGTGATCCGAACCCGAAAGAACTGACGAACCTCATCAAACGCACGGCAGAAGCGGGCTGTTGACGCAAAGCTCCCGAAGCCCCGCATTGGATAGTATCGTTGTTTGATACCGCTGT
>DASVMX010000305.1:0-14941 GCA_036384215.1 Ktedonobacteraceae bacterium
GCCACCGACACCGACGCCGACGCCCACAGCCACACCTGTGCCGCCAACTCCTACGCCTACACCGGCTCCTTCTCAGGGCGCGCCCGCGGTCCTCGATCTGCGACCAGCCTCGATGAGCTTTGTCGGCCACCTGGACTGTCCAGGCAAGACGGCCTATGTGTGTACAGCCAGGGTGATTTCAGGTTCGGGCAACCAGAGCAACCTTCACTGGCACACGTTTACCAATATTCCCGGCCATATCGTCTTCAGTCCGGCCAGCGGCGTGCTCTCCCCCGGCACCAGCGTGCTTGTGCAGATCACTATTCCCTTTGGCGACTGCGCACATGGCCTGTTCTTTTTCCAGGGACCGATTAATACACACACCATTACCTGGGCCTGTTAAGCTGGCAAGCTTCCTATCGTGGACATAAGCTGGCTCAGTTCGCCCTCAGCCTGCTGAACCGCGATTGGCATGACCAGCAATTCATCCAGATCAGAGGCAAGCAGTTCTCTGAAACGCGCGGCAATCGTCGCCGGGCTGCCAGAGACAACCAGGCTCTCGATCAATGCGTCAGACATGGTGCCATTCGCGTCCACGGGATAACCGGCATCCGCGAACATGGAGGCATAGAAAGGCAATTTGCCATAGCCCTTGATCTCCGCGCGCGCTGCCTGGATAACAGCGGGGCGATCTTCGCTGGCCGCGGCCAGGACGTGCGCGACCAGCGGAGGCGCGGCCCGCCCGTGCTCTTTAGCCGAAGCGCGCAGAGCTGGCAGGCCAGTCTTGAGCAGATACGGCACTGGACACAGCCAGGAGATCGCCCCGTCAGAGATCTCGCCCGCCAGCTTAAAAGCGTTCTCGCGCAGCACCGAGGTCAACAGCGGCAGCGGCGCCTTGTCCGGCAGCGTTCCCCTGGCAGTTAAAAATTTCCCCTGAAAATCGACCTGGCCGTCCCACAGAGATGCTCGTACAATCGTGATATATTCGCGCAGATACTCCAGCGGCTTCACCAGTTCAAGACCATAGATGCCCTCGATAATCGGCTTATGACTGGAACCGATGCCCAGGCGCAGCCGGCCCGGAGCCAGTTCGTTGATCGCCAGAGCCTGCGACGCCATGATCAACGGATGCCGGGGGTACGTGGGCACAATAGCGGTGCCCAGTCTGATCTCCCTGGTCTGTACAGCCGCGGCGGCAAAAGTAGTCAATGTATCGGGCTGCAAAGGACTCTGCGTGCTCCAGATCTGGCGCACACCGGCTGTCTCGGCGGCGATAATCGTCTTCACCAGCCTGGCGCTATCCAGTCGCGCCACCGCCAAACCCACGCGCTCACGCTCTGGCAGCGCCCGCGCGTCCGCCGCTGTCAAAATAAGTGGCTTATCCTGCATAATCTCTTCCTTCTTCCAGGTATTCTCGCAACATAGTCATTTGATAACGACAATCACTCCTCCATTCTTATTATTTTATTCCCTGGAACCAAAACAACGGAGGGCGGGATCACAACGGAGGCAAGTTCCGTTGTGATCCCATCCATCAAACAAAAACGATTTCACGCCTCTACCAGCACAATTTCAACCTCGTATGAGAGCGTGGGCGCGGCTCCTGTGGCGAGGGGAACCTGTTGGACGCGCAGGTCGTAGACCAGTTCGCTGTAGCTGTCGAAATGGACGGCGATGGAGGCACCGTTGAGGGGATCGGTGAACTGGAGGGTTGCGCCTGCGGAACTGGTATAGCTGGCGCGCAAGGCGTCGCGATATTGCTGGCCACTCAGGCCGGTGGGCGTACCGTCGTATTTGAGCTGGTCGTTGATGCAGAGGATGGTCATGAACCAGACGCGTCGGCCCGGCCCCAGATCAACATACGCCTGCCCGCCATCGGCCCGCACGGTCGCATTACGAATACGCGGCTGCTGCATTTTATAGCTTCTGGGGCGCACAAAATAGCCTGTGCCATCCAGTATCAGCTCGCAATCAACGCCTATCAATGGCATGTTTACACCTCCTCGTCCGGCACGCTGCCCTGGATACGCGTGGCCTGCGTGAACTTGCCAGCGCGGTCGCGAATGCTGATCAGTTCCCCGTCAACCGTCACAAACAGGCCGCGTTTCCTCAGCGCCATGCGAATCGTGACGATAATCCGCGTCAGCCGTTCGTTCTCTTTCTCCAGTTCGCTCAGCCGATTTTTGAGCGCGTTGATCTCGCTCTCCAGCGCGTGAATCACCCGCTCCTGCACCTCATTGGCGGTCCTGGTAAAACCATAGCGAAAAGCAGCCAGCCCCCCAATCGCCAGCCCGAGACACAGCACCAGATTGAGAATACTCAGGATATTGAGCATGATCGTTTTCCCCCTTGTCCCCATTTTTATCTCGTTTTACTCGCCTTATCCGTCGTTACAGCCTTGCCCAGCGATAGGCCACATCTCCCCAGTGAGTACGCGAGGAGGAGGCGAAATCGCGCTGGTTTTTGATCTCGGTGAGCCGGGCCTCGAACTGCCGCAAGCGGGCCTGGCCAGCGCTGAGCCAGGCCTGGGGAATCCTGGTATCGTCGAGGCGGTCGCGAATGGTGCCGTCCTGAAAATCGAAGTTGTCGTTGGTGGGCACCTGGTAAGCCAGCATGGCATAGGCAACCGCGCCGGTAATGATGATGTCGCGGTGTACATCGGGAATGGTCGAGCCACTACTGTCGAGCTGGTGTTTGGTGGCGTAGAAGACGCGCATGACCAGCGAGCTATCCTGGGGCAGTTCGGCGATGGAGAGCTTGAGCGTAAAACTCTGCGTCTGCGCGCTTTCGGGGCTCTGCGCGTCTCCCACGCTGCCCTGTAAACCCAGGTTGCCACCAGCGGCCAGCGAGGAGCTGCTATCGAAGAGGTTGGAGTACTCGGCAAATTCGCGCTCAAACGGCGGCCAGAACATGACGCCGCTGGTATTGACTACAGGCGCCAGCGGCCTGTTCGCGAGCTGGCTATCGGCGGCGTTGTCGCTGTAGCTGATGCTGCTATTATTGCCCAGCGTGGCCAGCAGAAAAAGCTGCGCGCCATTGGCCTGCGTGCGGTAGAGATTGCGCCCGATAACGCTGTTGACCGCCACGCCTGGCGTGGTCGTATTCGCCGGTCCCAGTGGAATATTCCCCAGATTGACCTGCTGATTGCCGCTGCTCGTCATTACGCTCACCAGCGGCGAGGGCGTGGTCTCTCCACCGGGAGCCAGGAAAGTCAGGGCATACTGGTACGCCCCAACGCCCAGACCCGCGCCAGCCGCCAGGGTAGCCGTCATGCCAGCGGGCGGGGGTCCGAAAACGCTGCCCGCGGCCTGGAGGGGAAAGAGGACGCGCTCAATCCACCAGACGGGATAAGTGAGATTCCACGATTGGGGATACGGGTATGTACGCTGCAATGGCTCCGCGGGCAGGTCCGAAAAGGCGATATTTGGATAATACTGGCTGTAGCGTTCCACCGCCTTGTCGATAGCGCGGTCGAGATCGCTGTTCTGCCAGCGCTGGTTCGCGCCCGCGGGATCAAACAGATCCAACCGCACAACTGCCTCAATATCTGTTAGCAACATGGCTGTCCCTTTCTCGCTTTTTTTCGTGGCTAGCAGCCGGGCATTCAGGCAATATAACCATAGGTGTAGAGCGTGACGATACACGTGCCGCCGTTGGCCTGAATCGTCACCTGTCCATTGGCATCCATCGGCAGCAGGCCATTTCCGCGCATGGTGGCGTTGGCCGCGCTCAGATTCCCCAGAGCAGCGAACGCGCCTGGATTGCTGGCCCCGTGGGGCGCGAGCGCCAGCCAGCTCCCCGCCGTGGGACTGGTAAAGGTAATCTGGCAGACCGCGCCCAGCGCGCCATCAGGAATGCCACTTGACCCACCAGCCAGCGTGGCGGTCAGCGGCGAAGCAGGCGTCACGCTGGTCGCGTTGAGCTGCTGATAACCCGGCACAAAGACCACGCGTCCCGGCGGAGGCGCGGGCAGTCCGCTATTCCCATTAGGAAACGTCGCCAGCACAACCGCGTCCTGTGGATTATGCTCATCAAAAAACAGGACCGCGCACAGCGCCCCGTTCAATCCCGACGTGCTATCCACCGTATTAGCCACGGGCACCCCCGTCAAAAAGTACGACGTCGCCTCAAACAACAGCATCGACGCCGTATACGTCGCCGGAAAAAACGCCTGAATGATGCCTCGCTTGATCTGCATAATTGCTCCTCGTCGTTATGGGATGGCACACCGGAAAAAACACACCGGATGCGCTGATCCGGTGTATTTCCCCTGGTGGGATTCGCCCATCTCTACGCGTCGTCCGAGCCAGTGCCAGCCGAGGGGGCCGCATCGCCACCGGAGCACGCATGGAAGCTGGCCGCGCTAAAGCTGGTGCCGAGCAGGGTGTTCAACGTGGTAGCAATGTTGGCAAAGGTCTGCGTGCCCGAAGGATCAACCCGGCAAAAGGTACCGTCCAGCGGCAAGGTGGCGTCGCTGGCGGACTGAAAGACGCAAAAGGTGCGCGGATTGAGATACGAGCCAACAGGCACAACCGAGCCGCCATTGTAGCGCCCGTAGGTAAATTCGAGGATGTCTAACATGCGAAGTGTCCTTTCTGCCAATTGCGAAACTCTCGTGAATGTAGCGACACTGCTTGCCTGCGTCGTCTTTGCCTCAGGCAAATCTTGTCCACGCCTGTCCGCGGCGACGTGAACGCGCTCAGTAGTAGAAGATGGTGACGGCGGGGTTGGTGGCGTTGCCCTGAACGGTGATGCCGTTGAGAGCGGGCGCCTGGCAATCAATGAGGGTACCAGCAGCGGCGGCGGCAGACACGAGGGCGATTTGCGTGCCGCTGGGAGAACTGCTGTTGTCGAAAATGTTGAGCGCGTTGGCGCCGCTGGTTGTGACGAGGATGCGCGCCAGCCGGCCCGGACTGGCCTTCACAACGGTGTTGGCCGCCACGCCAGCCGCGATGGCCTGCGAGGCGCGCCCACCTGCGTTGACATCTGTGACGCCGCGGTAGCCCTGCTGCGCGTACAGGTTGCCTGTTGCCACGTCCAGAATAACATTTACCGCCATAATGCTGCCCGCGGGTGTGATGCTGCCCGCGCCCGGTCCCGCGACGCTGAAGATGTCCCAGGAAGCCGAGGTCTGCCCGTTATTGACCACCGGAGAGGCCAGGGGAATACTCGTGGCCGTTGCCGAGGGTGCGTAGCTGCTGGCGACATAGACGTATTCCGCCTGTGCCGCCCCGCTGAGCTTGATCGGCTGGCCCGGTAGCACGGTCTTTGGCGCGGCGCTAAAGCTTAGACTGGCATCGCCCGCGCTGGTCGAGATGATCGCCCCGGTCTGGCTGCCTTTCCCCAACCACGAGCGCAGGCGATCAAAGGCCAGCCCGCTCGGCACCCCGCTGGCCAGCACCGGCCCGCCGCTGTTGTAAACCGCCAGCGACTCTTCGCCAATGCTCGACGCGAGCGCGCCATCGCCCATGCTCCCGCCTCCGCCAGCGTTAACCAGCAGATTGCCGTTCGCGTCCAGGTTGAAGGCCTCGCCCGTCCCGTTTGGCAACTTCCCGCCAACCAGGGCAGATCCGTCCCCCGATACAAAGCCTGACATAGCTGTATCTCCCTTTCTGCCCGCGCATCATATGCCACGGTAGAAGCCGCGATAATCCACAACTGCCGATCCGTATTCGTGACGCACCTTAAAAGAAATCACGTCTGCAGTGAAATTCATCCCGTAAAGTGCATTATCTTGCAAAAGCAGCACGGGATTAACCTGGCCGCCGACAAAGCCGACCTCGATGGTATCGACAACCGCGGGATCGGCGACGAAGAACCATTGCGTGGCGCTGTTGAGCTGGGGAGAAACAATCGGGGTGACATAGCCGAGCATAGGGTTGATGTCGTTGTTGGGCGAACCCGGCACGCCCGCGCTGCGCGTGGCTACCATGGCCGTCCACTCAAGTTCGGGAGGCACTACAAGAAAGCGCGGGCGCAGGCCGATACGTTTGCCAGCCAGATTCGTTTGCTCGCGCATCACGGTCACACCGGCCTGCATGGCCGCGGTACTGAGCGCGGCAGCTCCCAGGTTGCTATGCGGCGCGGCGCTGGTGAAAAGCGCGGCCCCATCGTAGATTGTGGGGTTGCTGGAGAGAAAGCCGTAGACAAACTCGGCCAGCGTGTACGCGGCTGCAACGGCGAGTTTAGTGGGAATCTGCTTGATGGCGAAAAGGTCATCATTAATGATCGTTTCCCGCGAAACCGTCACAAGGTTTCCCCGTTTGGTTGGGACATAGGTCGCGGCGGTATCCGTCAGGCTCACGCTCGTGTACGCGGTATCCTCGGCCACGGTCGGCAGACTGCCAAAGGCTCCCAGGCGTACGCGCGTCTGTTGCTTGAAATCTCGAATTGGAGTGACTGTACAAAATTTTTGCCATTCCGCTGGCCAGGCCTGATAATCCTTCAAAAGCCGCTTATTCATGCTTGTACCCAGCAGGTAGGAGAAGCTGGCCGTGGTGGTGTCGGCCTCGCTGATGCGGGTTAGCGGCGCGGACTCTTCAACGTGGATCATGCCCAACTGGCTCTGCCCGCTCAAACTGCCCACGCTGGCATCGCCGGTAACGCGCGCGTAGGCCTCGCGGATAGAGCTGAAGCCGCGCACTCCGTTAAAACGGTTGTCCACGTCCAGGTCAAACATGCGGTCAAAAGCCGCCTGGATCTTCTCAGCCTCGCTGATCTGCGCGCCAAGCTGCGGCTTCTCGTAGCCATGGCCGCGAATCAGCCCGATCTCGCTCAGTTCAGCTAGCAGCAGGCGCTGCTCGTCGAGATCACGCTCCAACTCAGCCGCTTCAAAGACGCGCCCCTGGTAGCGCTGACGCAGGTGCGTCTTGACCCTTTCCGGCAGCGTGCATTCGAGCAGACGCCGCTCCAGGGCCAGTTGCGCGCGCTCCAGGCGCACCTCTTCTAATAAAACGCGTGTCTCCTGCAAGGTAGTGTCAGCCGGAGCCTGCTCCTGGAGCCGCTCGGGCGTGGTATGATCGGGGGAAGAAAGGCTCTGCGCCTGGGGATCTTCGTGCATGGGGAATGCTCCTTCGTTGGAAAATGGGGGCAAGGAAGCGCCGGGCAGGCTGTGCAGGATGTGCTGAAAAGCACCGCCCGCGCTGGGACGCGTGACGATATCACACGAGTTTAAAGCAACCACGCCGGTTACTTCTTTGAGCGCCTGCTCCTGACCTCTGCCAGAACCGCTCTGCAAGCCGCTGGCCGCGCGCGGCTGCCAGGTGCCGTAGATGTCGATGGAGAGGCCAATCAGGCCGGGATTGTTCAGCAGGTAAGCCTCGCGGACCATACTCCATAGCCAGCCCGCGGACTCCAGAATGTGCAGCGTAGCCTCGACGCGTCCGCCCGCCCCGCTCTCGTCTGGCGGCACGTAGACCGCCTCGCGATAGAAGCCGACGACATCGCGCACCGAACGTGCGCCATTACCAACTGCGCCACTGGCGTGATCGACATACGCCTGCGCGTTCTCCAGTAAACCCGCGATGGCCTGGAGCGCATCCTGATTATAGTAATAACCATTGATGCTGGCCCCGCCGCGAATGACCGTCACGCGCACATCCCGCCTGGCGCTCCGCTCCTCCAGTACCTGCCCCTCGCAAATCTGCCCGGCAATCCGCAGGCGCGCCGGTACGTCCGGCGCCTGCAACGTCCCTTCCTGCTCATCCGGGCACCGCGGGGATTGATCGTCTGGAAAGCGCGGAGACTGGCCCGCGTCTTTAGTCGTCATGGCGGTCCCTCGCCTCGCGCTCCATGCCCAGTTCCCGCATGGCAAAACGCCGCTTGCGCCTGGTCATCTCATCGTCATTGGTATATAGTTGAGGATACGCCAGCCCGCGTGGCAGCGACTCTTCATCTGGACTGCCCAGCGCCAGGTCCAGGGCTGCGGGATCAGGCTCCCCTGGTCGTTGCTGCATCGCCACATCCGGCTCGTAGCGCGGCTCCGCCAGCACGCGCTCGTTCTCAGGTGGATAATCCAGCAAGCGGGGACGGTCCGGCTCCAGCAGATCCGGCAGAGCTGGATCAGGTTGCCCGGTCGCGGGCCGGTCCAGATCCTCCGGCATTGGCAAAGACGGCCAGGGATGCGCCGCCGGGTCAGGCACAACAAAGCCCGGCTGCGCCAGATCAACCCGCTCCAGCGGAGGCTGCGCAAAATCGGGTACAGTAAAATCAGGAAGGTGTAACTCCTGTTCCATGGGGAAAAGCTCCTGAGGGAATGTTCATAGCACAACGGGGAATACGGGTGTGGAAAACAATTGAAGAGGCTTGCGCAGGTCTGATCCCTGCGTCACTGTGGCAGTATACAGGATACAGTCGCATCTGTCAAGATGATCCTTTGTCTGGGTAGGGCTTATGCATTCTCTGAACTCGCCGCCTGCGGCGGCTCGCAAAAAGAAAAAAGGGGTTTTTCGGGGACACCCCGAGCCCCGGTTAAGGGCAGCCGCATCCGGGGGATGAAAAAGGCAGCCGCCCTTAACCATCCCGCTTTTTTGCCAGAACGCATAAACCCTGTTGTCTGGGAGGCAACACACGTTTTTGTAAACCCATCCATTTTTGGCTCACCGGAGGCGCGGCTCCGGCGCTCCATCGGCGAGGAGCCGTCAGAGCCGCGGCTCTGACGACTGTTCGCCGACCAGTGTAGTGCGGTCAGAGCGGAGCCTCTGACACAGACGCATGGCAGCACCGGAGCTGCGCGCCTCTGGTGTATCTCCTTAAAGCTGATCGACAGCCAGAATCTTTCCCTGGCCCTCCAGTACAACTTCCCCTTGCGGGTTGGTGGCTATGCCCTGCAACGTCACAATCTCCCCCTGCAAGCTCGCTTTATAGACAGCGGAGAGGATCTCCCAGTCCATGGTAATCCTTTCTCCCGCCTTCACTGCCTTGCGAAAACGAAAGGTGAATTCCAGACCAAGCATCGCGCCCTCGCGGCTGAAATAGGTGGCGGTCATACCCATCATCAAAGAAGTCACCTGGGGACCGCACGCAATCACGCCACCAAAACGCGTCTGGCGAGCATAGTCCTCGTCATGATGCAAGGGATTCAAATCGCCGCACAGTGTCGCAAACCTGCCAATCTCCTCCACAGTCAGCACCCGCTGTTCCACAATATGCTCACCGATCCTGGTCGGCCCACGCCGAAACGGCGGAGAGGGTTCCTGTGCCATATTCCGACTCCTTTCTTGCTTACACCTCTACCATATCACAAACAAGGAATATCGGCGCCTGGCAACTCACACTCGCGCCGCTTCCGCTGCGTTCTTCTCCGCGGACTTCCACCAGATCCAGCCAGTTCCCACCACCAGCAGACAAAGGCCAGCGCCGATCAGCAGGGCGCTGGATGGTCCATAGAGGCTCGACAACCAGCCAATCAGCATATAGCCCAGCGGCAGGCTGCCGTCGAAAAAGAGCACCTGCACGCTCATGACGCGCCCGCGCAGGTGATCCGGGGTGACCGTCTGAAGCTCGGTCATGGCCTGCGCGGCTGAGGCCATCTCTGTAAAACTGACTGCCGCGATAAGCACCAGCGACAGCGGATAAAAACGCGCGAATGCGAAAACCGCCTCCAGTACGCTGAAAGCCAGCAGCCCTCCCAGCACTCCGCGCAGCGTCGGCTTACGATTGCTCCAGGCCAGCCACAGCGTCGAACTCAACGCGCCCAGACCGGATGCCGCGGATAGAAAACCATACCCCGTCGCTCCCACGCGCAAAATATCAGTGGCAAACAGCGGCAGCACCACGCCAAAGTTTGAGCCAAACAACAACACCAGGCCCACCACCAGTATCAGCAACAGCACCATCGGTGTCTTCCAGACATAGCCCACGCCCTCGCCCAGGCTCTGCCAGGTCTTCTGCCGCTGGCCCCCGCTGGCCAGCGGAGCGGACTGCGCGTATAACTCGCGCCTGTTGATCAGCGCCAGGCCCACAATCACCGGCACAAAGCTCAACGCGTTCAGCAAAAAGAGCGCGGGCACGTTGCTGGCGGCAATAACCACGCCCCCCAGAGCCGGTCCGGCCACCATCGCCAGCGTGGAAACCGAGGAATTCAAAGCCACCGCGTTCGGCAGATCCTCGCGCCCTACAAGCTCGACCACAAACGAGCGGCCCGCTGGTCTGCCCAGGCTATTCGTCAGCCCCAACAACAGCGCCAGCATATACAGGTGCCAGAGTTGGAGCACGCCCGTTCCGCTCAAAGTCCAGAGCAGCGCGGCCTGGACCAGCGCCGCGCTTTGGGTTACCAGCAACACGCGCCTCTTCGGCCAGCGATCCGCCAGCACACCTCCAAAAATCGAAAACAGTAAGATCGGCAGCGCCTGTAGCGCCCCCACCAGTCCAAGCTGCCACGCGCTATGCTGGCTCAAATTCAGCACCAGCCAGGCCTGCCCGACCGTTTGCATCGACGTGCCCACAAACGAAATCATCTGCCCAAACCAGTACAGGCGAAAATTGCGCCGGCGCAGCGCCAGAAAAGCCCGCCGCCAGCCCCTATCCAGCTCCCGCGGCTGGCGTAATCCTCGCCCATTCTCCTCAGAAATAATCTCTCCCTGCGGCTTCTCCATATCTCAATCCTTCTTATGCTCTCGTCAACAATCTGGAAGGAAAGCATACCCGGCCTACAACAAAAAAACACCGTCCATCAGGACGATGCCAGCTACTTGACAAGTATGATACAATTAAAATGAGAAAAAGAGGTATTTCCTGTGAGACTGCCAATATTTTTCCACTATTTGTAAAATCCATCGGGTTGCTGTGTTTGAACAAGAGCACACCGAAGGGCGGCTCCAATACCATTGACGCCAATGGCATTCCATTTTACGTCATCTCCCCATCAAACAAAACCGCCTCCTGCAACTGCTTCACGCGCTTCTCCTGCGGCCATTTCATCCGCAACTGCTGCGCGAGGCGCTGGAGTTCTGTACGCCAGAAAATTGATTCGAGTTGGTTAGCAGTGGACCTCATAGATTCTAAATGAGCAAAGCTTTGCTCCAGGTCATTCAAAGACATTGAGGCTAGCATGAGTTGTTTCAACAACTCCATGTGAGTTACAAGGCCGATTTCTGGCAAATATCTACCAGCTTGAGATACCGCTTTAAATGCTTCTTTGGGTTCGTTAAGCCTCAAACGAATGAGCGATTCATTGAAAAAGATAGCATAACGATGTTGGAGTGTATAGGCAAAGGTGGGATCACTTGTAGGATCGTCCGGGAAACCATCCTGTGCCATTCCTTGATAGCGAAGAGCATCTTGCCTTTGTCCATTATCAGCCAGACAAGCGGCCCAATCTGAATACAAACGACTCTGCAACAGTGGAGAGATCCAGCCATCTTCAGCATATTTTACCGCCTGGCGATTGATTTCTAAAGTTGGCAAGCCTCGCAAGAAATAGAAATCTGAGCGTCGCATCAGCGAAGCCGCTTGAAGGTTAGGGTCTTCAGCAAGCTTGCCATATACAAAAGCTTGATTGCAATGGGCAAGTGAAGCGCCAAAGTTTTCTTCTTCTAACGAAACGAAGACCGAAAGTTGATGGATTTGTGATAAGAGATTAGCTGCCATTTTCTGGTTTTTGGTAGAGGACTGCACCAGTACTGTCAGTTGGGAAATGTAGGTTGGCAAGATGTCTTTGGCCTGCTGCCATCCCCCATCATAGTAGAGCTTCCAGCAAGCAGGCACACCCGTGGCATAGAGCGGTAAAATTTCATCAGCCGAGATGGAACTCGCGGAGTTTGAGCGGCCAATCAAGGTCGAACCGGCCACGGCTGCCGGAATGCCGATTAAAAAGCTCAACATGTCCCGGCGCGAGAGATGAGCGGCGCCGGCGTTTTTTTCGAGGTGGTCCATGGCATCTGTTACCTGAGCCTGTAGCTCCTGAAATGAACAACGATAGCTGTGCCAGAGAAACGCCAGAACAGTCTCTACATCCAGCGCGCTCCCGGCTTCCGGCACTGTTAGCGCGCCTTCCGCGAAAGCCTTTTTCTCATGCTTCTGCTCTGGCCCAAAACCCAACTGCGCCGGAGACATTTTAAAGGCTTTGCAGATCAGCACCAGCGTTGATTCATGAGGAATCTGCTCCTCGTTTTCCCAACGACTGTAGGTAATCCGGCTCACGCCAACATATTTCGCCGCCATCGCCATCGACCAGTGCCGGTCGAGTCTCGCTTGCTGTAGTTTCTTGTTCATCGCGTCCATCCTACTTAATACCAACATCTACCTGTATAAATCCTACAGAATCACCCCGCGTCCCGTCAAGCAATTTCTGCCAGAAAAAATCCTGTGCAACCACAAACGATACACAAACGATACATACTCTGCTCGTAAGCACAAAGAAATGAAGCTCAAACACAAGAGAAATGAGGATATCATGGAATTGATGAAGAAAACCGTACTGGAGCGGATCTCCAATACCTTTCAAACAGGCGAGGAAAAATGCAAGAGGTAAACGCAATATACCCCTCGTTTCTCTCAGACGAGGGTACAAGACACCAGGCACACGCTTCGCGTGCGCCTGGCGGCGACGTTTTTCTGAGGCAAGCGTGTTTACGTGTGCAACAGGACGCGACCGAATTCGCTCCACGAGTTTTCCCAATCCAGAATATCGGACAGGGACTCTTTGAGCTCTTCAACCTCCGCCTCGCGCACGCCCTCCTTAGGCATGACTGTGCTGCGCCAGATCAGGATGATCTGGACGGCGTCCTTGTCTGCTTCGCTGCGCGAAACAAAACGACCCACGGTACCAGGCAGCATGTGCGTCCCGCCGGCGCGGAACTCTTCAAGCCTGTCGGCAAGTTTGTCGCCCTGGCCTGGCTTTGTACGCGTGGTAATAATCGTCACATATTGAAGATTATCACCAACCGACTTACGCCAGATGGGCAACCGCGTCCGCGGGCGCCCTTTTTTCGCGCGCTCGAATTTCAGAAAATCATCTGTTCTTATTGCTGTGACTTTCCCTAATTTATGACCTGCAAGCCGGCCATCCTGGACATAGGCATGGACCATACGCTCGGAAATGCCCAACCTCGTGGCAACTTCTTTGACAGTCATTACATCAGGCAAAGCTGGAAGTTCAGAATCTTCACGCATGGGCGCATTTTACCTACAATCGTTTATAATTACCTTCCAATTTTTAAACTTTCTCAAATATATACAAACAGAACTTTACAATAGCTGCTGATTCGGCTATACTATTGACATCGGCGGATACGTCATTGTTCGACAGGGAGAGAGCTGGAAATGGTGAATGATTTTGGGGAAACAACCGGGCAGACATTCCCCCGGTTCCATCCGCGCCCATCCTGTACATCTTTCGCCAGAACGCGTTCGGCTCTCTCTCCGCCGCTTTTGTTGGTCGCAACCATCCATCGGTCGCATTGGACCAGGTTTATGTTGTTAGTTAATGGAGGGGGTTTTCGATGCCGGTCTTACGGGTTTTTGGCAGAAAAAAGGTGCAGCGCGCTCAGGCTGAAAAAGAGCTACAGGCCCGGCGAGCTGAACGCACACAAGAGGTGCTGGTGAACGAGAATGGGAGCGGAAGGGAAGGGCAAAGCACGGCTCAAGCTGGAAATGGGTGGGAAGGGTTGAATATGACTCAAACGACACGCGCGGCCCGCGCTACTTATACACGGCCTCTGGAGGTGGAAAGCGAGTGGATTGGCACGCGCCGCTACTTCTCCAATCTGCCTTACACACTCCCCAAGGACGCGCCAGAGGCTGATCGCTTGAATTTTCAACACTACTACCTGCGCCGCCTCTTTAAGGGGCTCTACCTGGCCCCCCTGGAGAAGCGGTTCTTGCGCGCAGTGCTCGACGTGGGCTGCGGAACAGGCCGCTGGGCCTGCGAAATGGCGCTGGATTTTCCCCACACGCAGGTGGTCGGCCTGGATATCGAGCTGCCCCGACCCGGCGCGCTGATTAAGCCGCCCAACCTGGCCTTTACGGAAGGCAATGTGCTGGCGCGCCTGCCCTTCAAAGACCACAGCTTCAATTATGTCTACCAGCGCATGCTGGCCGCGGCGATACCGACCATCCAATGGCCCGCGGTGGTCGCTGAACTGACTCGCGTGACCTGTCCTGGCGGCTGGATCGAACTGATTGAGGCAGGCGATAACTATTTGAATATCGGCCCGGCTCTGACGCAGTTCCTGCACTGGAGCCGCGCGATCAACGGAGAACGCGGCATCGACACCGGACGCGTGGCCTATCTCGACGACCTGCTCATGGGGGCCAGCCTGTCGCGCGTGGAAAAACGCGTGCTGCGCGTGCCCGTGGGCACGTGGGGCGGGCGCATGGGCAGCACGCTGGCGCAAAATATTCTGGCCGCATTCGAGGGCATGCGCGGCATCTACTGTCAGAAAGTCCCGCTTTACCCAGAGCAGTTCGACGCCACGCTGGCTATTCTGCCCGGTGAGTGGAACACCTACCGCACGGAATTCGCTATCTTCGCCGCCTACGGGCAGGTGCGCGAAGATAGCTAATCACAGGAGGGGATAACCATGGAAGATCAGCAAGCAGCGCCCCGGCAGCCCAAACAGCCGCCCGCGGGTCCAAACCACGACACCAGCGAACTCGTGAATCACGAAACGATGTCACTGGAAAGTGTGCGCGACACCATGTATGAAGAACAGGGCTACGACGCACCTTTCGCTACTTTCACCTGGCGTTACTGGCTGGAAGCCCAGACACGCAGCATGCAGTGCTTCAGCCGCTTCCTGCGCGCCGTCGAGGAACACCACCCCGACCACGCTATCATGATCGTTCTGGAGATGCAGGAAATCACCACGGATCTGCTCCTGGAAGCCTACGCCCTCTCCACCAACCCTCCGCTCCCCGACCTTCCCGCGGAACCCGGCAAACACCTCCAACCATAAAAGAGTTAGAGGGTTCTCGTCCCGAAGAAGCAAAGAACAGCTGGACTGGATCGGTGCGCCGCGCT
>DASVMX010000306.1:0-8038 GCA_036384215.1 Ktedonobacteraceae bacterium
AGGAGGAGCAGGATGGACCAGAGAGGCACGATTTCGTGGACCGCGGGAACGCTCTGGACAAGGTAGAAGGCTTCATCTCCGGCGTTCGCGGTGTCCACGCCAGCCAGGGGAGAGAAGATAAAAGCGGGCAGGATGAGCCAGGCGAAGACCAGGCCCAGGATGCTGCCCAGGACGAGGGCGCTGCCATAGACGATGCCCTGTTCCCAGAGCAGTACGCTGGCGATCTGGCGGGGTTTGCTGCCCAGAGCGCGTAAGACCGCGAAGTCTCCGCGCCTGCCGCGCGCGTTGAGCCATGAAACCAGCAAGTTGCCCAGCAGACCCAGCAAGAGCGCTACCGCGGCCCCGATCAAGAGGATACCGTTCAGCGCGGCGTAGAGGGGGTCGCTGCTCAGCACTGAGTCCAACGCGCGCCGGTCTACGGGATTATCCAGGACATTCGCGCCAGTCAGCCAGGTATGGTGTATATCGGGCTGAAGGGTCTGGCTGGCACTGGTGCGCAGCCAGACCCTGGTGGGAATGACTGTTTCCTGGTTGATGGCCAGCGCGACCACGCTCGCGGTCTGGTAATCAATCAACACTCCCCCGTGCGAAATAGAGGCGTCAGGACCGGCTCTGCTCGCGCTATCGTAGACCGTGGGAATGAAGTGGACAATCGCCACGACGCGATAGTCCAGCGGGCCGTGGAAGTCCTTAAGCACGAATTGCTGGCCGACGCTCAGATTGAGTGAACTGGCTGCCGCGTCATCGATGATCGCGGGGATGACATTTTTCCGCGCGGCCTCGGCCCGCCGGGCCGTTAATTCGCGAGTGAGCGCGGCAATGGGCTGTTCACCATCCTCAGGAGTCCAGTAGACTGTGCTGGCATAAGTAGAGGCATCGACCGCGCGCAGATCGATTGGCACCCCTTCACCGCTGCCGCCGGTCAGCCTCTGTGTATAACCCAGCGTGACCGAGGTGACGCCGTGCAAACCGCGATACCAGTCCATAAGATCATTCCAGGAAAGGTTTTGTTGCGAGGCGGGGATATCGCCGCTCAGGTCGCCACCCACGCGATAGGCGGTCAGGTCGCTCAGGCGCTGGTTTTGCGTCTGCGCGAAAATGAGGGTAAACAGCGCGAAAGCCACGGCCAGCGCGAAGAGGAGAAGCACGCGCAGGGACTGGCGCGGGGCGCGGGCCATCTGCGCCAGCGCCAGCAGTTGCGCCGCGCCGCGCCTATGCGCGGCCAGGCGTTCGCCCAGGCGCAGCAGATGCGGGAAAACTCGCAGGCTGAGCAGCAGACCCCCAACCAGCAGGAAAAGCAGCTCGACCAGGGTGGTGATGGGCAGAATCAGGGCATGGGTGCGCACATCCATAACCCTCGGACTGGAGATATAGGACGAGAGGAGGAAACCGAGCAGCGCGAGCAGCGCGGCCAGAAGATCAAGATGAAAGCGGGTCCAGAGCGGCTGTTCACTACTCCGCGCGCGCTCCCGGCGCGTGCGGATCAGGGTGAGGTAGATCACGCGCCAGATAGAGATGGCCATGGCCAGCAGGGCCAGTCCCAGCACCAGCAGATCCTGGCCCGCCAGTCCCAGCGCGATGCCCAGGCGATCTCCGGTAATCAGCTCGCTCGCGGCCCGGTCCGCTGGCTGGAGGGTCAGACCGGCCAGTGCCTGCGCCAGGGCAATTGCCAGAAAAGGGCCAGACAAAAGTGCCAGCAGACCCGGCCCGCTGCTTTGCCAGAAGAGTGAACCCGCGATCTGGAGCGTGCTGGCGCCCCGGCTGCGCAGGAGGAGAATGGTCCCCTGCTGGCGCTCTACCAGCAGCCCGGTTATCAAAAACACAAAGAACAATACCAGGCCGCCGATTAAAAAGGCCAGGCAGAGGATTGGCAGGCCAAGCACCGTTACGCGGTTACTGTAGTCCAGAAAGATCGCCAGCGGTCCCTGAGCGACGGTATCGACAATATACGGAAAGGCCTGGGGATTGTGCTCAAGGGCGGTGAGCGAGGCTTTGAGTTCGCTCGTCAGGTTTTCCAGGTGATTGATGTCCAGGTGCGAAAAGTCAAAGCGATAATACCAGTAGCTCTCGGATGGATTGTCGAATTGCCCGCCGTTGTTCTGCTGAAGCGCGGGCGCGGACAGCGCGGACAGCGCGTGAATCAGCGCGCCGTTGTCAACAAACACTGGCAGGCGCTGCGAGGTTTGCAAACCACGCGAGAAGATCTCTGGCGAAAAAGTCTCGCCGTGCCAGAACAAGGGCGCGTTCTTCCCACTTTCCGTGAAGACCCCGACCAGGCGCAGAGTGATGGTTTGGGCGTTTACTCGATTTGAGGCATCCAGGATATTATAGGGCACTTGCAGGTATTGTCCGACCTGCAAATGCAGAGCATTCAAACCAGTCGGAGTGAGCGCGAACTCGACCACGTTGCCGGGTGCCGGCGTAGGCAAATGGCCCTGGTTCAGGATGAGATGGGACATCGCGCGCCGCGGGTCGCTTCCCACCAGGCGCAGATACTGGTCCTGACCAAGCGCCAGCGTGGGAATCTGCACTGAAAGATCCGGTGAACTGCTGACCGTTGATCCCAATGTATTCTGCAATATCTGTGTAATATCCTGTTCAGCCGCATTTAACGCTCCAGTAGAAAAGAGCGAATTGGAGGCATGAACTGCAATATACATGTTTTGCGGGTCTGCTTCCAGAGTGTGACGCAGGCCAGCGCTCTCCGCGACGCGCGCGTAGAGCGGAAGCGCGCAGACCAGCACTACGGCGGCGAGCAAGCCTGCGCTTGCGACCGCGAGCAGACGCCAGGTCTGGCGCAATTGCCAGAGCGCCAGCATCGTCATTGACGAGAAGGGCACCCTGGACTCTCGCTTTGCCCGCGGCCTCCGCTGCATTTTGCGGGGCACCGGAGGCTTCTTTACCGACCGGTCAAAAGGAATGACATTCAAGGTAATCGCTTATCGCCCCTCTGTGATCAGCCCATCGTTGATCTGCAAAACACGATCTGCGACGCTCACCACGGTCATATCATGCGTAGCAATCAGCATGCCTATTTTGGTCTGATGGGTAATCTCGCGCAAAAGTTGTGTAATGTCGCGCCCGGTCATCGAATCCAGGTTGCCGGTGGGTTCGTCCGCGACAATAAACCGCGGCTCGTGGACCAGCGCGCGCGCCAGGGCCACGCGCTGCTGCTCGCCGCCCGAGAGTTCCAGGCCGCGATGGTGCGCGCGCGGTCCCAGGTGTACCTGTTCCAGCGCCTGGCGCGAGCGCTTCGTGCGCTCAGCCGGGTCCATGCGCATCAGGCGCAGGGGAATCTCCACGTTTTCCTGGGCTGTCAGCGAAGGAAAGAGGTGCGCGTTTTGAAACATCATGCCAACGTTGTGGCTGCGCAAATGGGCGCGTTCGCTCTCGTTCATTTTCGCCAACTGGCGCCCCAGCACCGAGACGCTGCCACTGGTCGGGTTGTCCAATCCGATCAAGATATTGAGCAGCGTGGTTTTGCCCGAACCCGAGCGCCCGCGCAAGGCGACAAACTCACCGGGCAGGATGCTCAGATCGATCCCGCGCAGGGCGTGCACAACGCCCGCGCCGCTTTTGAAATCGCGTGTAATACCCAGTGCTTCAACAATTGCCGTCGCGATTGCCTGTTCTGTCATGAATGTTGCTCTCTTTCTTTGAATTACGCGGGCTTGATAGTACTGGTGTTTTTGTTTCCGCCGTTGCCGTTGCCCGTGGGTGTTTCGAGGGGCCAGAGTTCGACGTGATCGTCCAGGATACGCACTTCGGCGCGGCCCTGGAAGCTGAGACTCTCGATGGCCTCTTTGGGTAACTGCAGGCGGCCAACACGATCGATAAGAATCGATTCACGATGCGTTTCGCTGGAGAGGCCAATCACCGCACTGGCCCTGGCTGAGTAGCCGTCGACGGTTTCCAGCGGCTCTTCGCGCCTGACGGTCTCGGTGCTGGTGCGCCCATCGCGGATGGCGATGGTGCGGTCCATGACAGCGGCGATTGCAACATCGTGGGTCACAGTGAGAATGGTCAGGCCGAGTTGCTGGTTGAGCGAGCGCAGCAACTGGAAAATTTCGCCCGCTGTAACCGAGTCCAGTTCGCCCGTGGGTTCGTCTGCGAGCAGCAGGGTCGGCTCGTTGGCGATGGCCACGGCAATGGCGACGCGCTGTTGTTCGCCACCTGAGAGCTGGTTCGGTTTCTTTTTCGCGCAGCCCTTGAGCCCGACCAGCTCCAGCAGTTCCTCGGCGTGACGCGAGCGTTTGCTGCTTTTGACGCCGCCCAGCAATTGTGGCAGTTCGATATTCGCCGCGGCGGTCAACTCGGTGAGCAGATTGCGTCCGCTCTGCTGCCAGACATGGCCGACAACGTGCCGGCGATAAGCAATGCGCTGGGCCTCGCTCAGTCGTGTCAGATCGTTGCTATCCACCACGCAGCGCCCCGCGCTGGGCACATCCAGCCCGCTGAGAATATTTAAAAGCGTGCTCTTCCCCGACCCGGAGGCTCCCACAATAGCCATCATTTCGCCAGGAGCCACCTCCAGGTCCAGACCCTGTAACGCCACAACTTCAAGGTCCGCCACTTTATAAATTTTTACCAGATTATCACAAGTAACAATTGCTTCGGGCATTCTTTACTCCTTCGCGCTGCCTTTTTCTGGATTTCTCTGTGCCGATGCGCCGATTGTATACCGAAAAAACACACCGGAGGCGCGGCTCCGGTGTGCAACCTCGGAGCTGCATCGGCAACCTCGGAGCTGCATCGGCAAAGAGGCAGCAGGTCTGTCTAGTAATCACCTGGTAAACGCAGTGTGTTACTCAAAACGGGTCGCGAGACAAAACGCACTATCATGCCTACTATGACGATGCAGAGAGCCACCAGGATACCTGTTACCAGGGCAATCAGCACACCCGGAATAATCGTCTGAATGGGTGGCTCATTCTGCATAATGTAAAATATACCGCTGCCCACCAGTGTATTGCCCGCTGGCGCGGTAAACACAAACACGGGCAGCACAAGGTACGAGAGCAGTATCCCAAAGACCACACCCAGCCCGATAGCGGTGGCATAAACGATGATTTGCTCATAGGTCAGAACACCGGCCATCTGTCCTGGAGCCGTGCCCAGGGCGCGCAGGACCGCGAAATTGACCATACGGTTGCGCGCGCTCAGCCAGGAGAGGATGAAGTTGCCTAGCAAGCCCAGCAAAAGGGCCGTGATTGCACAGACCAGCAGGACGCCCAGCAGCGCCTGAGAAAGCGGGTCGCTGTTCATCAGATCCTCCTGCGCGCGCAGGTCATTGAGATTCAGCAGTTGCGTGGGACCGCTGGCAAGCGCGGCGCGCACGCTTTTCAGCGCGTGCGCGTCTTTTGCGGTATTCAGCCAGACCGTGGTGGGAGTCAGCGGCGTGCTGGTTTGCATGACCTGTTGCAGCACCGACCGATAGGTTGTGAAATCGACCAGTACGCCGCCCAGCGCGACATAGTCGCTGGTGCCACTGGCGTAGGGGCTATCATTGATTGTCGGGATATGATCGACCTCGGCCACTTCGACGTAATTCACGGTCCCATTTAAATCGCTGAGTGTAAAAGGCGAGCCAGGCGAAAGGCTCAGCGTTTTCCGGGCAGCCTCGTCGACGATGGCGGGCACGACCTGCGAGCTGATGGCCGCGGCACGCTGGTCGACAAGCTGCCGCATCAGCGAGCGCAGCGACTGGCTGGAGTCCTGGCTGGTCCAGATGGCCGTGTCCGCGAAGGCGTTCGCGTCTACGGCGCGCAGCTCGATAGGCGCGTTCACCCCGCTTTGCGCTCCGCGAGTCTGAGATGTATAGCCCACGCAGGCGGATTTCACGCCAGGGATACTGGCGAACGTGGCCTCCTGCCGCGCCAGAGGTTTCATACTCAAATGTGCGTTGGCAGGATAGGCGCCGCTGAAGCTGGCTCCCACCTGGTAGGCCGCGAAGGTAGGAATGCGCTGGGACTGAGACGAACCGAAGACCAGGCTAAAGATGCCAAACCCGACCGCCAGGGCCAGTAAGAGGGTCATGCGTAGCGGCATACGCGGTGTGTGGGACATCTGAACCATGGCCAGAAAGGAGACCGCGCCGCGCATACGCCTGGCCAGGTGCGCGCAGCCGTCCAGGATGAGCGGGAAGACACGCAGAAATAAGAGCATTGAACCCAGCAGCAAAAAGATCGCGCCCAGCAGCGAGAGCGGTGGCAAAATCAGCACCCGCGTGCGCGCGTCCAGCACACCCGGTCCGGCAATGTATGCCGAGAGCGCGTAGCCAAGTAGCGCGATAGCCCCCATCAGAAAATCCAGACCCACGTGCATCCAGGCCGATCCGCGTGGCGCGCGCGCCGCCTCCCAGGCGCGTGCCAGCAGGTCCGCGCGCGCCGCCCGCTGCAGGGCAAAAAACATCGCGAGAATAGAGACCGCCACCGCGGCCAGCGATGTCAGACTGAGATGGAACAACGTAGTCACCGGCTCCGCCAGTATCACATTCAGCGCCTCCTGATCGCTGGCCGAGAGCGAAAACTGCGCCAGAGAACGCGCTGTGAGCAGTGCCAGCAGCGGGCCAATGAGAAAAGCGACCAGACCAATCCCCATGCTTTGCGCCAGCAGCGCGCTGAACACCTGGTCGCGACTGGCCCCGCGGCTGCGCCAGAGCGCAATCGCCGCCGCCTGGCGCTCCACCAACTGGCCGCTCATCAAACTGACAAAGAACAGAATCAGACCTGCGATCAGGTAAGACAGGCTGAGCAGTGGAATACGCGCCACCGTCACCCGATCATTATAGGCATTGACCAGGTCCGAGGGGCCGCTTGATGTTGTTCTATCGATATATGGCTGCTCAATTGGCTGATCAGAGACCTCCACCAGCAGATTATTCAGGCCGGTGGATAGTTCGTCGAGGTGGTCGATATCCAGGTGAGCCAGGTCGAGGTTATAGTACCAGTAGAAGTCAATGGGATTTTCCAGGCCTGTCCCATTCTGGGAATCGCCATGGGTCATCTGCAAAGAGGCCGCGGCCAGCGCGGTAAGATAGCTGTTATTGGAGACCAGCGTGGGATAGAGCGTACCGTACTGGCCCAGAGCTTGAGGGGTAAAATCCATGCCGTGCCAGAAATTCTCGCCCGGCGCGGTCGCCTCAAAGATTCCCGTCACGCGCAGGGGCAGGGAGAAGAAGAGCTGATTCCCCAGGCCATCGAGAAAGGGCAGCGGCAGATAAAACTCCATGCCGACACGCAGATTGAGCTCAGCCGCGCTCTGAGGCGTCAGGGCGATCTCCAGGGTTCGGCCCGCGTTCTGAGGAAGATGGCCTTCCAGCACCTGAACATGCGCGCTTGCGTCGCTGACCGACCAGCCAACCAGCTTGAGCAAATGCCCCTGGTTGAGTAGAAGCGCGGGACTCTGCGCGGAAAACTGCGAACCAGCCAGAAATTGTCCGATGTTCTGCTCTACCTCCTGCTGGATCTGCTCGGCCACTTTCTCAGTAGCCGGCTGCGAAACCAGGTGCGCGATACTTTGAATAGTTACTGAAGAACTGCCCGGCGAATTTAAAGCGTCGCGCAGGCCCGCGCTCAACGCGACCTGCGAATAGAGCGGCACCGTACAGACCAGAAGCACGGCAGCCACCATGCCAGATCCAACCACCAGCAGCAAACGCCAGCTCAGACGAATCTGCCACCACGCCAGCGTAATCACCGCTGCAGCGCGGCTGAAACCTCCGGGACGCGGCGGCCTCTGTACAGAACGTGCCATGCCAGCCTCTTTCTCACTCAAAAACAGGTTTACCCGCGCGCATCAAAAAGCCTCTCTCTTGCCTGTAGACTGCGCGCCTGGCGCGGATCTATTCACAACAATTGTGGATAGCGCGCCCGATACAAAGTGGAACCCTTCACCCAGGTTGTTCAATAATAGTCTGCTTCCTTTCTCTACTATATAGAAGGGTTTTACTACGAAAAAAGTTACAATTTTGGGAAGATTGCCAGAAGAAGAGAACGACACAGTGAGCAAGCTGCTAGCATGAGGTGCGCGCATCTCA
>DASVMX010000307.1:0-2705 GCA_036384215.1 Ktedonobacteraceae bacterium
TGCCTCCAGATGTGTTCTACAGGTGCCAGATGTGGATAGTGTGGTCCACGCTGGCGGAGACGAGTTGTTTGCCGTCGGGCGCCCAGCTCACCGAGGTGACGTAGCCAGTGTGGCCGGCGTAGGTGGTGACGGCGTTACGCGTGACAGTATCCCAGACCTGCACAAGTTTATCGTTGCCGCCTGTGGCCAGGTAGCGTCCATCGTAGGACCAGGCCACACAGGTCAGGGTCGACGATGGGTTGCGGTGGATGAAGTATTTTTTCCCGGTCAGGGCATCCCAGACCTGGAGCGTCTTGTCCGAGCCTGCCGAGGCGATGCGCTGGCCATTGGGCGACCAGGCCAGGGCGTTGACCCGGCCAAAGTGCCCGCGAAAGATGTACTGGCCGCGCGTGGGGAAGAGCCAGGAAGTAAAAAAGCTGGCCTTCTCGCGCTGCATGTTCCAGACGTGCACCAGCTTATCTTCTCCGCCCGAAGCGATGCTCCTACCATCCGGCGACCAGGCCAGGGTCAGAATCCTGGTATTGTGTCCGCGATGGATATGCAGCATCTCGCCAGTAATCGTGTCCCAGATCTGCACGGTCTTGTCCTCGCAAGAAGAGGCAATGCGTTTGCCATCCGGCGACCAGGCCAGGGCCAGCACGGGCTGATTGTGCTCGCGATATGTCAGCGCCAGGTTGGCCGTCAGCGGGTCCCAGATCTGGATTGTGCCATCGTTGCCCGCGGAAGCAATCAGATTGCCGTCCGGCGACCAGGACGCGGTCAGCACGCGGTCCCAGTGTCCCTGGTAGGTCACCAGGCTCTCGCCGTCGTGCGCGTCCCAGATGCGCACTGTCTTATCGTAGCTGGCCGAAGCAATGCGTGTGCCGCGGGCCGACCAGGCCACCGAGGTTACCCGGCTGGTATGTTTGCTGCCAATGAAGCTGGTATTGCTCAACGGCTGGGGCAGAGCCATCGGCTGGGCCTGCGTCGTGCCGCGCTTCTGCGTCTGGAGTTGTGACAGATGATAGCCGCTGGTAATCTGACTGACCGCCTGATAGTGCGAAGTTGGGACCGAAGCCTTGAAGGCCGCGATATTCTCCAGAACCTGGCGCACCTGCGCCACGCTCGGCGGGCGCTTATTCAGATCGACTTCAACCATATGGGCGATCAACTGCTCCAGTTCGCGATGAGCTGGATGCTGTGGCAGACTGAGGGGCGCGAAATTAAAGGGCGAATCGGCGGGATTGCTGCCCGTCAGCAGTTCGTGCATCGTCGCGCCCAGCGCGTAGATATCGGCGCGCGGCGTGGTCTGAGCTTTGCCATACTGTTCAGGCGCGGCGTAGCCCGCGGAACCAAGTGCGGATGTATCTTTGGCCTGGCCCGGCTTAAAAATGCGCGCGATGCCAAAATCGATCAGATAGATATGCCCCTGCGGGGTAAGCATAATATTGGCGGGCTTGAGATCGCGGAAAATCACCGGCGGATTGTGGCTGTGCAGGTATTCCAGCACCGAACAGACCTGGATACCGATTGAAAGCACCTTATCCACCGAGAGCTTGCCACCAACTACCTTCAACATATACTCCTCCAGCGTCTCCCCCTCGATGTAGTCCATCACCAGATACCAGCGGCCAGCCTCGGTAAACTGGTCATGAATGCGCGGGAGATGAGGATGCTTCAGGTTCGCCAGCAGCATCGCCTCGTGCTTGAAGGTATTGGTGGCCTCCTGCAACTCTTGAAGCGTCAGATTATCCTGGCTCATCTCTTTCAGAGCCACCATCCGGCTGCCAAACATCGAATCAGTCGCCTTATAGACGGCCCCGAAACCGCCGCGTCCAATTTTCATCAGAACGCGATAGCGTTGTTTGAGTACATGGTTCATAGGTAGCAGGTCCACGTTGCGCAACATCGTAGTTCTGCTACGAGGTTGAAGCACCTGCCCACAATTGAAACAGAAAGCTGCTTGCGCCCGGTTCTCGCTGCCACATGCGTCGCAATACAGCGGGGAAAGTGCCATATGAGCTCCAATGTTCATGTTTCTATTATCACGCATCCTGGCTCACTTTCCCTGACCGCCGCCCCAGCCCCCCTTCGGGCCAGTCCCTGGTTCTTCAAGAGATCTCGTGTAGAGAAAAATTCAGCTATTATACCAGATTTCTCATGATATGCCATGAAAGTGAATTAGTCAAATTCATCACACATCCGTCCTGGTACTTTCTACTGAACCTTCTATGCTTGCTTTTAACAAGGGGAGCAAAGTATAATTGAGAGAAACACGTATCTTAAAAATACGTTGAGCACGCGGAGGCCTTGCCTTGAGCAATAATTATACACAGGGACCTGGGAACGCGGGGAACAATCATGCAGCCGGGCATCGGCGCGAACGGGTGCCATCTGCCAGCGGCTTCAATGGCACTGGCGCGTTGCCTTCGCCCATGGCCGGCGTGGGCATCGGGCGCGGTTATCCAGGTGCATTTGATTTTGACGAGATGATTGCTTCGCTGCGCGAACTCTTCGCGCAGGATCGCCAGGTAGCCAGCCAGCAGGACAGCAAACGCTGCGGCATCTGCTATCTGCATTTCAGTCCCGGCGAACTGCGTTATCGTGAGGACGAGGGTTTTTACATCTGTTCCGCCTGCGAGCGCGCGCTGGCAAAACACCTTCTCCCCATGATTCGCCAGCAACAAAAATAACCCTGAATAAAAGAGCAGCGGGTGAGCTGGCCC
>DASVMX010000308.1:0-6015 GCA_036384215.1 Ktedonobacteraceae bacterium
GTTGGGCGGCCACGGGCCGCCCAACTCGCCATCTCTTCTGAATACCGGGCGAAGCACCGCGGGTGCTGAGGAGTCCAGATGAGAGTTTACCAACGGTATCTTCTGAGGTCATATTTAACCTCATACGGAGTGGTGCGCTTCCAGCGCATGACGTTTCTTCTGAGGTCATATTTAACCTCATTACAGAGTGGTGCGCCAACCGGCGCATGATGTTTCAAAATCAGGGATGACTCATAACATATACAAACCAGCGAGCCGCCGCAGGTGGCGAGGAGTCGCGTGATAAGAGACATGAATTGTTGCTATTTCTTGCTGAAAAATTGTTCTGCTATAAGAAGTTTGCATACGAATTTACTATTATTTGCTTCATTTCATAGAAAATCACAAAGAAAATAGACGCTTCTCCTGTTGATTTTCATATGCGCGTTTCCAATAAATCAGCGCTTTTTGAATGCAATTTCTCCCTTCGAGCAACTGGGCATAACGGGCCAGTTGCTCAACCAGTTCTTCGCGCGCCCCCAGGCGTTCAAGCAACTCCAGGCCTGACTCGAAGTAAAGATCGCCCTGGTTGAAGTCTTCTCGTTTGTATGCAAGCTCGCCAGCAAGCAACTGCGCGTCGGCGCTGATCAGCGTTTCACCAAAGGGCTCGACCTGTTCCTGGGCCTGGCTGACCAGGTGCGCGGCCTGCTCCAATTCGCCCTGCGCGCTCATCCAGAAGGCGAGCTGGACGTTCGCGCCCGCCAGGGAGAGCTGATCTTGCCGGGACTCGGCCTCACGCGCCATTTCCAGCACGTATGCACGCGCTTCCTCTGGCTTGCTGCGCAGCAGGGCACGTCCCAGAGCATAGGCGATTTCGCTTCTCTTCCCCGCAAGCTGACAGCGAAAATCTTCGAGCAGCCACCTGTGGCTGTAAAGCCGGGCCAGCGCGTAGAGTTCTCTGTTAAGATAATCCGCGAAAAGCTGGCGATAGTTGTCATGAACCTGTTGACAGGAGTTTTGAGCGTGCAAGAGTTGCAGCGCCAGTTGAAACTGCTCACGCGCCTCCTCGTACGCGCCGAGATGGCTGTAGTGCTGGGCCAGGCTGGAATGCAATTGAGCCAGAAAAAAACTATTCGCCCCCGTTTCCGACTGCCCCGCGAGCACGCGCATACTCTCGCGCTGAATCTGCTGCGCCTGCTCCGTGTTGTGCATCACTGTGTAAACCGTGTTCTGCAGGCTGAGGATGCAGGGATACAACGGGTCCGACGCTTCTCTGGCCAGGCGAGCCGCCTCCGCCAGCATTTGCTCGCTCTCTGAGAGCTGGTCCGCGGCCAGGTAGGCCCGTCCCAGGACATAATACAGCTCGCTGGCTTTTTCCTGGTGCCGCTCCCCTTTCTGTGGCAAGAGCTTGCGCAGTAGTTCGATTGCGCGCACCGCTTCGCGTTGATAAAGGGCGAGCCGGGACTCTAACAGCAATGTCTCTCGTTCCTCATTCCCCACGCCTTCCAGACCGATCTCAGCCGGAGATGCCCCCACCATGGCTGCCTGCAAGGGCAAAAGCTCGGTCGTACTCACCTCCAGGCGCCGTGCCAGAATCTCCAGCGCGCGCAGCGACGGTTGAATCTGTCCTCGTTCAATTGCTGAGATATAACTGACCGAAAAGTCCGGGCGGGCTAACTGGTTCTGCGTATATTTTTTCGCTAATCGGGCCGCGCGCAAACGCGCGCCTACGGTCTGCCCGACCTGATGTGATGATTCTGCCGGCATAGAAAAACCCTCCAACGCTGCTACTTTCCCTGACAGGGATTTCGACAAATAAAAAACATATACATTTAAAGAGTATAATACTCTATATTCTAATGTCAATATAAAAAGACGTATAGGGAGACTATTTTCCTTGTTTGGATTTTTTATGGACCACTCTTAAAAAGAAGGATAATTTGGGATTATTCATGAGAGCTCAGCACCTGCGGCGCTTCTCCCCTCTCCGGAAGAAGCGCCGCAGGTGCTGAGCTCTCATGAATAGTTAGGAAGATCACTTTCTGTTTGTTATTTCGACCGCTTGTGAATCGTCGTCAATTTTGATACACTTGGCCCAAATAACGCAAGATATGTGAGCAGAGTAGAGGTTATACCATGAATATCAGTGGAAGTATACGCCGGCTGACCAATGTCTTCTTGATATTGTTCGTCGCCTTAAGCGCGGGACTGGTCTACTGGCAGGTAGTGGTCGCCCAGCAGGTGGCCTCCAATAAGTATCTGACCTATACCCGGCAATGCACCAGCGACAACGCTCCTATTCGTGGCAGCATTTACGATCGCAATGGTGTTCTGCTGGCGCACTCAGTTCCCAGCACTAAATCTAACCTGTGTGGCTACCAGCGCATCTATACGCCCGCCGCGAAGGGGCTGGAAGGCCTGATTGGCTATTATATCAGCCCGCTGTATGGCAGCACCGGGGTTGAAAAACAATTTAACGATTACCTGAATGGTAAAAATGGCGTGACCGGACTGGATAACACGGTCAATCATGTCCTGCATGTACCGCCACACGGCGATGACATTTACCTGACCATCGATTCGCGCGTCGAGAAAATTCTTGTCAAGAACTTTCCCACCGAGGCGCCCATCGACAATAATCTGACATATAGAACTGATCGTGGCTCCATTATTGTTTCCGATCCCACCACGGGGGAGATCCTGGGCATCCTCAGTGAACCAGGCTATGACCCCAACTGCATTGTCACCTGTTCGCTGAATCTCTTACGCACCGATATGCTGACCAAAGGCTATAATAAGACGATAGGCTGCGCTTCTCCCTGCTCGATGGACCAGTTTAAAACGGCCCTGGACAATGAGAAAGCCCGGCTGATGGCCAAGCTTGGTCCTGGCTGCGAAAACTTTAGCGATTGTACGATTGGTTCCACCTGCGAAGACCAGGCGAACTGTAACGCGATCTACCTGCGCTACTTAAATAGCGACCCGGCTCGTCCGCTGATCTTCCGTCCCACGCAAGACTGCTATCCACCCGGTTCGACCTATAAAACGATGACGTTGATGGCCGCGCTGGATTCAGGGGCAATTGGCCTGTCTGACCCAATTTTCTATAATGACCCGAAGGATCATCCCTACCCGGAGCATTTACAGGCCGTCGGGCCAATTACGATTGGCTCGGGCGATGATAGCCAGACCCTGCCAGGCACCATCTCGAATATCACGGGTTACACCCATAATTTCCCGGTAACCCTGGCCTATGGCTTCTCACATTCGGACAACATCATTTTTGCCGAGGCCGGAATCAAGGTTGGCGCTACTAACTGGCTCCAATATAACAAGAATCTCTATGTGGGCCAGCAGATTCCTTTCGACCTGCCGGTGAAGGTCAGCACCGTGACGCCGCAGCCACAGGGCGGACTCTGCGCCTCTACCCCGCCCAAACAGGCAGACACCCTTAACGTACGCAACCTGGCAGCCAATTCCTTTGGACAGGGCGTGGACTTTGTGACACCGCTGCAAATGTCCCTGATCGATAACGTGGCGGCCAACGATGGTAAGCTCATGCGCCCGGCGGTGATCCAGAAAATCGTCGATCCGCAGACCAAAACTACCCTGCAAGCGTTCTCACCGACTCTGCTGCGCCAGGTGATTTCCGCTAACGCGGCCCAGCAGGTGCGCGATGCCATGTATGGCGTCACCGCTTGCGGCTCCGGCTCGCTCTCGGCAGTGCAGTTGAGTTACCCTTATACGCCCTGGGCGGTGATTGGCAAAACGGGTACGGCCCAGGTGCCCCAGACCGACCCTAATAAGGTGACCCCTGGCGACTCCTGGTTTATTACCGCCGCGCCTTATACCTATCAGTCGAACGCTATCCCCGCCCTCACCATCACAGCGATGAAGGAAAACGGCGGCGAAGGCGCGTATGCCAACGGCCCTATGCTGCGCGACATCTACGCGGGCATTTTTAAGGACGTCAAGACCAACGTACAAACGCCCCCACCGCCCGCGGCGAACTTCTGCGTGGCTAATAATTTCTTGCAAGCATGATAGATGCATGCCAACATAACGTGAATGGAGCGACGCGGACCCGCGTCGCTCCATTCACGTTATGTTACCACTGGCGGATAATTAAATGGCCCAGTGCAACCGCCTGGACTATATCTGCGCGGCTGACAATCCCAACGACGCGCCCGGCCCGCACCACTGGCACGCGTTTGATCTGGCGCTCAGCTAAAAGCGTAGCAATCTCATTGACAGGCGTCTCTTCCTCTACCATAAACAACTGGTGCGACATCACCTCGGCAACTTTCAAGTCATCACGTTCGATATTCCTGATAATGTCGGCCTCGGTGATCATCCCTATAATCCTCTCACTACTCTCATCAATAACTGGCACACCACTGATTCTCTCTCGATACAGCAGTTGAGCGACTTCCTGTACGCTGGCCTGGGGAGTGGTTGTGTGTACTCTACGGGTCATAATGTCGCTGGCAATCATCTTGCACGCTCCTTTGAGTGCTGTAATGGTCAAACGCATTTCCGGTGGACGTGACAGAGCAAACTAGAGCCACTTATGCGCATCAATCATAGCATATCTTCCTCTCATCTCAAAACCCAGCTTTTTGTAAGAGACCAGTGGGAAAAATACCAAAAGCTTGCCCAGAACCGGGCAAGTAGCTATAATGTGCACACAGAGGATGCCAGAGATTCCATCCGCGCACATCTATTTTTCAAGAACAAACACAGGTTTACCGCGGGAGAACAACCTGGACAAACTGTGAGGCGTAGATATAACAGAGCGATCCGATCCCGGACACGTCGTTTATACGCTTCCAGGATTGGCCGTGTACGTATCCCATTTTCGTGGCCATTCACCGCAGTAATTAGCAGAGATGAGGTAAAAAGGCATTGAAACGACGTTCTGTTCTAGCGCGCGAAATCGTTGAGACGATCGCTCTGACGATCCTGATCTTCCTGGCCATCCATTTTACTGTCCAAAATTATCAGATCAGCGGCCCCAGTATGCAGAATACCCTGCAAAGCGGCCAGTTTGTCCTGGTTAATAAGCTGGCCTATCTCTTCCACCAGCCTGATCGAGGAGATGTGATCGTTCTTCACGAACCAGACCAGCCTGGCCGCGACCTGATTAAACGCGTCATCGGCCTGCCAGGCGACACCATAGTACTCGATGGCAACAATGTCACCGTTGATGGCGTACAGCTCAACGAGCCATACATCACACAGAAATTCAATCCTGGCGCGCAGACACAGACTGTGCCCCCTAATGAATATTTTGTGATGGGCGATAACCGGCCACAAAGCGAGGATTCTCGCTATTTCGGCTTCGTGCCCAAAGATTATATCGTCGGCAAAGCCATCCTGGTCTACTGGCCGCTCAATCAATGGCAGATGCTGAATACGTATTCGTCAGTCTATTCACATATCAAGTAAAGGAGCCAGTCGCTATGCGCGATGAGGATGAAGGATATCCCAAACACCAGCCAGGACGAGGAGAGCGCAATCACCACGATCCTTTTGAGATTCAAGATGAAGGGGAAGTGGAAGACCACCCGCGCCGTGGTCCAGTCCACCAGCGCGAGGCCGCGACGACCCCACAATTGCCCTCCGGGCACGCGAGCAAAGCCCTGATCATCGGCGTGATCCTGGGCATCCTTGTCTCCGCTCAGGGCGTCATTCTCACCCTGGTCAACACTGATATCTACAAAGAGGCTGCGAAATACGTCACCAGCACTATGCCACTGGGTCTGGCCAGTACGCTGGTTGGGATTTTCTTCATTGGCCTGGGCATCAGTGTGCTGATCTATTTCATCGGCGGCATTATAATTGGCCGCGTCTCTGTTCACAGGCGCTGGTCCTTCATCGGCGGCTTCGTCGGCGCTGTAATCAGCTCGGCCATTGGAGCGGGACTCAAACTGATCCCCTCGTATCCCAACGCGGGTAACACTGGCTTTACCGGCGGCACGCTGGGCATGGGCGGCGGTTTCGCGGCCCTCTTGATCAGCGCCATTATTCTCGGCG
>DASVMX010000309.1:0-2641 GCA_036384215.1 Ktedonobacteraceae bacterium
GCTCTATCACGAGCGATGAGCAGGCTGTAGCCTGCTCATCGCTCGTGATAGAGCCAGGTGTCTCCCATCTGCTGACTAATTATCGTTCCGGTTTGACCCAGGTGCCGCGTTCGTGCAGGAGGTCGATCTGCGTTTGAATGACCTTTTCATGGTATTCGGCGTGTTTCATGGGTTCGCGTTCCAGGTAGAGGTTTTTGGGATAGATGGGCTGCTCATAGAGGAGCTGGTAGAGTTCGGTACGCAGGTCTTTGAGCCAGTTATCCCATTGGGCGCGAGCGCGGTGGTCGCGCAGGGCTTCGATGTCGATCACGCCACCGACGTAGGTTGAACCGGCCCCGTAATCCTGTTTGCCTACGATCTGACCCTTGTAGTTGATTACAAACGAGCGCCCGCCAAAGGTGTCGATGGCGGTATCGTCTTCGGGGAAGAGATAATAGGTTCCCATGTTGGGAGCGACGACATACATGTTATTGTCAAGGGCACGAGCGCGGCTCTGGATCTCGAAGATGTCATTGCCAGTGGCGGGATGAGGATAGGAGGCGCGGTAGACAACTTCGGCGCCGTTGAGCGCCAGGGCGCGCGCGTTTTCAGGATACGAGCCTTCGTTGGCCATCATGATGCCCAGGCGTCCGATCTCAGTATCTACCACCGGCCAGAAGGCGTTGAGGTTGCGCCCGTAGCGTTCTACCCACCAGTCGTAGATATCGTGCGGGCAGACCGAGTGCTCGACCGGGAAGAGGGGCGAGACTTTATAGTGGCGCAAAATGATCTCGCCCTGTGGATCAAGAATAAAGCCGACATTGAAGAAGCGGTCGGGTATTTCCGGGTGGTGGGCTTTGGCCTGAGCCATGATAAAGGCGTTGTACTGCCTGGCCATTTTCCCCAACGCGTCGGTTTCAGGGCCGGGAATATCGATGGCGCAGGTGCGCGCGAAATCGACGTGATCGAGGTCCAGGACTTCGTCGTTAAAGCCCTGGAGCGCGCCTTCGGGGACAGCGATCAGCCGCACAGGGAGATCCAGGCTTGAGAGCCAGGCAGCGGCTTTGACGAGGTGCGAAAGATGTTCGAGGTTACGTTGAATGTCCGCGCGTGTGCGAATGCCTCGCACCGTTGGGATGAGTCCGACTGCAGTGTAGGGCTTGATCATCTTCAACTCCTTTTTGAGAGAACATCAAGGTAGTGTCTTCTGTAACCCTCCGCAGGATTCACGGATTACCAGGCTGGTTGGGAGCTGGATGCGCTCGGCTTCTCTGGACAGAGCCCCCTGGGATTGACGTCCGTGTTCAAAGCGCCGCTGGTGCGCGGCGCGCGAGCGTTCAATCCGATCCAGCAGCAGCTCAATCGCGCGCTGGCCCATCTCGGCAAAGGGCTGCTTGATGGTCGTCAGAGCGGGCCGCATATGCGCTGACGATGGGTTGTCGTCGAAGCCAATCAGGGCGATATCTTCTGGTACGCGCAGGCCATATGCTTCCGCGGCGTCGATGACCCCGTAAGCCATCAGATCGCTGCCCGCGAAAACGGCGCTTGGCCGCTGGTCCGCGGGACGTGCGAAAAAGTTTTGGGCGCAGGCACGTCCTCCCGCCGTCATGAAATCACCCTCCTGGATAAGAGCCGGGTCCAGGGAGATGCCAGCCTCCTGCAAGGCATCACAGTAGCCCTGGTAACGGTCATGCGAGACCTTGTACTTCATTGGACCCTGAATATAGGCAATCCGTTGGTGTCCGAGCTGAATCAGGTGACGGGTGGCTTCGTAAGCGCCTCCGCGGTTGTCTGCGCCGATCCAGGGGATACCATCCAGAGGAGGATTCTGATCATCAATCAGGACGACAGGAAAATTATGCTTTTGCAACTCCATCAGGTGTTGAGCCGATTGACCCGGAAAAATTGCCAGCAGGCCCGCAGTCAATTTAGTTGCCAGGATACGGTCGATAATTTTTCCGCAGTTGCGTTCGTGATTGGAGGTGCTGATACTGTACAGCACGATTTCATAGGAGAGTTCGTCGACGATTTCAGCCACGCTCAGCATCAGTTCCGAGACCAGCGGCCAGGTCAGAGCTGGCACAAGGACGCTGATCAGGCGATTGCGCCCCACCGCGAGGCCCGCTGCAGTAATGCTGGGCACATACCCGCGCTCCTCGACAATGCGCAAAATGCGCTCGCGAGTGAGCGGGTCTACATCCGGCTTATTGTTCAATACACGCGAAACAGTGCCTATCGATACATTTGCCAGGCGCGCGATATCCTGTATAGTAAGCTTTTCTGCCATCTGTTTTTCCTGGACTCCGATCTCTCCCTATAATCATATATATGCATGAAAGAAAAATTTCTGTCTGCATGTCCCTGCTGGTCGCTATCAACCTCTATTTTATCAGAACCACACCCGTTTCGGTTACTTTTGTGGAGTCCGTTAAGGATCAGATTTATCAGCAGATGCTTGGAGAAATGCAGCAGTCAGACTTCGTGGCCACAGGTAGGGTACTGACTGCCTGGGGGTCTGTGGGCAGTCAAGCCAGTAATGCCCGAGCGTGAAAGTAATCCCTGGCAGTGTTGCCAGTACGAGTCACCTCTGATTTTGAAAACCATTGGCGAATCTCTCGCGCCGCGCAGCGGCGCTCTTTTCTTAGAGGATGTGGCTGGTTGG
>DASVMX010000310.1:0-3290 GCA_036384215.1 Ktedonobacteraceae bacterium
CGCGGGTTTTCAAAAGAGGCAAGCTCTTTCTCTCTCCCGTGAGCCGCGCAGCGGCGCGCACGAGCAGTTGGCCTGCTCAAGACCCGCGATGCAGCAACGGAGCTGGCCTCCGTTGTGGACCTTCACCCGATCATGTGGTTCTACCATATTTTGCCTTTCTAGTAGCTTTTTTGCTAACTTGTGTGTAAAGCTTCTTACATAAGGCACCGCTTTTAGTGATGAACTTTATCATAATAAGAGTATACCTGCTAATAATGACAAAGGTTTCTTTCTTTTTGCTTCTTTATCTCGATAAGTGCAAAATTTGAACCAGAGGTAATCAAAGGTATGCAAGTGCCATCGAACTATTCCATTTCTCACAAATTGTGCAACGAGTGGCTAAAAAGGAGCGAGCACGCGTAAAAATGTGCCTCTTTATCACCGAGAGCAGGTGTTCTACGTATATAAAGATGTCCGATCTTGCATCGGGCAAGATGGAGTCACAGGCCATTTGTGTGTTGAACCGCGTGGGATGGGAGTGGCCAGTTCCAGCTCGTTCTGGCCGCGTCCGCCCGCGTTCGTCCAACGCCCCGGCCCAGGCTTCATTTCCAGGTTCGCCGATCCTCCGGGACCGGCCCTCCGCTCCAGTGCCTTTCGCGTTCGCGAAGGGCACTGCTCTATTTGAGAGATGGGAGAAAGACAGGTGGGCGGGGTAAAGCTTCTTTGCTTTGCTGCTGATGGGCTTGACGAAGAAGCACGGCAGTATTTATAGTGTCTATGTGTTTGGAGAATGAGTTAAGATAGAGTCTGGAATGGAGACCGGAAACCAGCATGTTACAAGCCTTGATCTTTGATTTTGATGGATTGGTAATTGATACCGAGATAACCGAGATGCGTGCGTGGCGGGAGATATACCAGCGCTATAATGTCGATTTGCCCCTGGAGACCTATCTGCTCTGCGTGGGGAGAGGCGCGACGACGCAGATTTTTCATCCCTATGACTATCTGGTTGAGCAGTTGGGGCGGGAATTAGATCGCGCAGCCATTCAAACGGAGTGCCGGCAGCGCAACCTGGAACTGATCCACGCGCAGCCTGTTTTGCCGGGTGTCAGAGAGCTGATTGTAGAGGCAAAGCGGCGCGGGCTGCGCCTGGCTGTGGCCTCAAGCTCGCCGCGCTCCTGGGTAGATAGCCACCTGACCCGGCTGGGATTGCGCGGCTTTTTTGACACGCTGGCCTGTGGGGACGAAGTTGAGTATGCCAAGCCCTATCCCGATCCCTACCTCAAAGCTCTGGAAAAGCTCGCCGTCAGCGCTGAGCAGGCCGTAGCTTTCGAGGACTCGCTCAATGGTATGCTTGCGGCCCGCGCAGCCGGCATCTTCTGCATCGTCGTTCCCGGCGAACTGACCCAATATCTCACCTTCGGCGAAGTCGACCTGCGCGTCGCCTCCCTGGCGGAAATCTCGCTGGAGATCTTGCTCCAGCGTTTTTCTGGATTAATTAAACAATGAGATAACAATGGGAAAAATCGGCGGCCACGGCTGCCGATTTTTCCCATTGTTATCTCATTGTTTAATTAATCCGTCTGCTCTTCCCAGCCCATTCTTTTTCGCGCAGTACATATTTCTGGACCTTGCCGGTTGAGGTTTTGGGCAGGGGACCGAAGGTGACGGCGACGGGACATTTGAAATGAGCCAGGCGTTCGCGGCAGAAGGCGATGATTTCTTCTTCTGTGGCGTCCTGGTCTTCTTTGAGGGTGACGAAGGCTTTGGGGCGCTCGCCCCAGGTTTCGTCGGGAACGGCGACGACGGCGCATTCGAGCACCGCGGGATGTCGGGCGACGGTCTGCTCGACTTCGATAGTGGAGATATTTTCGCCGCCTGAGATGATGATGTCTTTAGCGCGGTCGCGCAGTTCGATATAGCTGTCCTCGTGCCAGACGCCGATGTCGCCGGAGTGGAACCAGCCGCCGGCGAAGGCTTTCGCGGTCGCTTCGGGGTTGTCATAATATCCTTTGGCCACGTTATTGCCGCGCATGACGACCTCGCCCATGCTTTCCGCGTCCTGCGGCATGTCTTGCATCTCGGGATTGACAATGCGCGCGCGTTCAGCGGTAATCATGCCCTGACCCTGGCGCGCCAGCAGGCTTGCCTGCTCTTCGTCCGTCAACTCGCTCCACGCGCTCTGCCATTCGCAGACCGTGTAGGGGCCGTAGGTTTCGGTCAGGCCGTAGACATGGACAGCGTGGATGTTCAGCCGCTTCAACTGGGCCAGCAGAGTTGGAGAAGGAGGCGCGCCCGCGATGGTCGCGGTAATTTCGCCGGGCAGTGGATGGGCTTTGGGATGGTTGGCCAGAAAAATATGCACGGTTGGCGCGCCATTGTAATGCGTGATACCCTCTTTTTCAAAGAGACCCCAGATGCGCGCGGGATCAACCTGGCGCAAGCAGACATGAGTGGCGCCAATCGCAGTCACGCCCCAGGTGAAGCACCAGCCATTACAGTGAAACATTGGCAATGTCCACAAATAGACGCTCTTGCTGCTCATGCCAGTCTCCATGACCTCGGAGAGCGCGTTGAGGTAGCCACCACGATACGTATACATCACCCCTTTGGGATTGCCCGTGGTGCCGGAGGTGTAGTTGATGGAGATGGTCTCTTCTTCGTCTGCCAGCCAGCTTGTTACCGGATCGGACGAGCCCGTGGCCAGGAATTGCTCGTAAGGATCGCCCGCGTCCCCGCTGTCGGCGATATGTACCACGCGCATACCCTCCAGGTTCAGAGGCGCGACGACCGGGTAGAGTTCGTCATCGACAAAGAGGAAAGTTGAGCCGGAATGGTGCAGGATATAGTCTACCTCGCTGGTGCTCAGGCGCGTATTGATGGCCACGAGAATGCCACCAGCCGCGGGCACGCCGAAATGGGCTTCCAGCAGGGGCGGGATATTGGGACAGAGAAAAGCCACCCGGTCGTGTTTCTGCATACCTGCCGCGCGCAGGGCCGAGGCCAGGCGATAGACGCGTCCGGCGAATTCCTGGTAGGTATAACGGCGCTGGCCGTGGACCACCGCGATTTTTCTGGGAAAGACCAGAGCGCTGCGCTCCACAAAACTGACGGGCGTAAGTTCGGTGCGATAAACTTTTTCGCTCATTGCACAACTCCTTGCGAAAATACTAGCGTGACGGTGCTGTATCTATCGTATAGTATATGCACCGCCGCCCGGCAGGGGCAAGTTCTCCCTGGAGGCAAGCTCCAATTTTATCAAGAGAAGCACGAGGGGATTGAGCGGTAGAACCGCTCAATCCCCTCGGGCT
>DASVMX010000311.1:0-10471 GCA_036384215.1 Ktedonobacteraceae bacterium
TGACCCGTTCTGGCCTATCAGTTGTGGCACTTCAAGCAGAGCCGCGCCAAGGATCAGGGGCGTGCCCAGTAAGAAGGAATAGCGAGCCGCGTCCTCGTGGGAGAGGCGCACGCCGAGTCCGCCGACCATAGTAACGCCAGAGCGCGAGATGCCGGGAATCAGCGCCAGCGCCTGACAGGCACCGACGATCAGCGCTTCTTTCCAGGTCAGCGAGGAGAGCGGGCGGAAACTGGCTTCGCGCGCTTTTGAACTGGCCCTGGAGAGGGCAAATTTTGCCTCGGCGCGTTTGCGCATAGCCTCGCCTACGAAAAGCACCGAGCCATTGACCACCAGAAAGCCAGCGGCGATGAGGGCCGAGCTAAAGAGCTTATCGGCGTATTCCTGGAGAATCACGCCTACAATCATGCCAGGGACGCAGCCGATGATGATCAGCCAGCCCACCCATTCCTCGGAATCTTTGCGAATCTCCGCCCGTTTGATGCTATTCACCAGCGTCATAATTACCTGCAGCCAGTCGCGCCAGAAATAGAGAAGCAGGGCAATGCTGGTGCCCAGGTGCAAGGCTGTGACGACCGGCAGGAAGCAGCTCTTGCCGCCGCAGGCGGTATTGGTGGCGAAATCGACGGGAAATACTTGAGGCAGCAGACCGGGGATGATGACCGTGTGGCCCAGGCTGCTGATCGGAAACAGTTCGGTTACGCCCTGGAGCAGCGCCAGGAAAATAACCTGCCAGATATTCATATGCATAGGAAGTCTCGCTTTTGTTTTACACGATACGCTGGATCTGTCGCAAGAACAGATCCAGCGTAAAGTTGTGCTGGGCGCCTGTGCCTAATTCAAGTATTTTGCCTCTAACTGCTGGAATTCCGCGTATGTGTTTGCGCAGACGAGGTCCCCATTCTTTTTGCTTAAAAAGAAGTAGCAGCTGGTTTGCTGAGGCGAAGCCGCGGCCAGCAGAGCTTTCATGCCAGGGCTGCTAATAGGCGTTGGAGGCCAGCCTACAACCTGATACGTGTTCCAGGGGCTACCAGGATCAACATTCCCTCCCGAATCTTTCAATGGGGCCCAGTAACGCGACTGTGCAGATGGTGGATTGTCGGTCTCATAAGCATACTGCACGGTTGGGTCAGCTTCCATCAGGCCGCGTGTTTCCTGGCTGGGCTTAAAAATGCGGTTCCAGTAGATCCCGGAGATCAGCGGCATCTGTAAGACGTTGCCAGCCTCTCGCTGGACAATCGAAGCGAGCATGAGCAGATGATACTCGTCCAACTGATGTTTCTGAGCCTGTGCCACAAAATTGTTATCCTGAAGCACCTTCGTCATTTCGTCGAGCATCAGATCTACAATTTGTTTGGTATTATAGTTCACTGGAATCACATAGGTGTCCGGGAAGAGCAAGCCTTCCATGCTCTTCTTGCCTTTCAGGATGGGATAATTGGCCGCGTCCGGGAATGTATCGGGGTGGCGTGTCCAGTTCAAAAAATCATGCTCGTTAAAGGCACTCAAGCCAGCTTTATTTCCCTGCCGCGCGATCTCTTCCAGGCGCATGCCTTCGAAGACCAGGATATTTCTGGCGTCTGGTTCCCCATTTTGCAACTTGGCAATAATCCCGTCGATACTCATGCCGGGTTGGATTTTGTAGACGCCGGCCTGCAAAGTTTTGTCGAGGCCTTTGACTCTGGCCCAGACGATGAAGGCCAGCGGGGAGCGGATCAAGCCTTTGTTGTACAGATCATCGGCGATCTGTGATGCTGACTCACCTGGCTGGATGGTCAGAGGGACTGCCTGGGCCTGGGTAGCCGCGGGCGGCTCGAAGGCTGTCGAGACAAGGTTCCAGGACTCCCAGATGACTCCAAAAACTACAATTGCTACCAGGAAAACGGCGATGATAGCGCCGCGACCTCGTTTTCTCATCATGCATTATCCTCTGTCTGGCTTGACCCCGCGGGTCTTTCTCTTGCTTGCTTCTGGGGGCGCTGATCCAGGTATTCCTGCAAAATGACAGCCGCAGCCAGCGCGTCTATTTCTTGCTGCCCGCGCCGTTTGCGCCTGTGACCACTGCCACCTTTTCCTCCTCTACTACCCTTCTTCTGGTCTCTCCGTGCCTGTCTGCCACTTTCGGCCAGCAGGCGCTCGGCTTCAACCGTGGAGAGCCGCTCGTCCCAGAAATTGACCGGGAGTGAAATATGCGTTTTGAGGCGTTCTGTAAAAGCGATGATCCGCTCTGCCTGTGCGTGGATGGCACCATCCAGGCTGATGGGCAGACCAATGACCAGTTCTTCTGCCTCGGTTTCCTCGATGATGTGTTGTAATCTGGCCCAGGTTTCGGCTTCGTCGCGCGTGACGCGTAATGTCGTATAGGGCGAAGCCAGGAATCCACTGGCGTCGCTGAGCGCGACGCCGATTCTGACCTCGCCTACGTCCAGGGCCATCAAGCGTGGCATGCGATGCTTCTCCGTACCATGTTGTTTTACCTACTACTAATGTAACGAAGCAGCCCTGTATAAGTTGTGTTCTTTAACCATTTGGCACATTCTGCGCTGGCGTCTGCGCGATTGGCTGGATGATAACCTGTATCCGATCAGCGCTCTCAGGCATCAGATTGAGGAATGAGGGGCTGACGTTGACCTGCACATCTACCACGCCGGACTGAGCCAGGCTGCTTTTCAGATCGCTGATCGCCTGCCCGACGCTTTTGCCCTTTACTCCCGCGCTGAGATCCTGGTCAGAGGGGAGTTGTTTAATGATGGCTCCTGTGGCTTTCGCGCTGATGGCCAGGCTCGCGCCATCCGGCGAAGAGGTGCCTTTTTCATTGGCGAGCGTGATGGGCAGCCTGGGCGCCAGCATGGACGGCTGGCGCAACTTCAGGGCCGCGTTATTCAGCAGATTGCCTGCCGCGGCCTGGATCGCGGCAGCGCGCGCGAACAGCACGGAGATATGCAGGGTGAGCGTGCCAGAAAAGGTGCCGTTCTCCTCCGCGGTTTTCACGCCTGGCGTGCCGCTGAGTTGTTCGGAGGGCAGCGGATTGGCGCTGGCGAGCACGTTAGGCGAGGGGGTGCCGTGGAGATCGCCGCTGCGCGTCTGCGCGACCAGCCAGGCCATGATCTGCTGCTGGAGGGCTTTGTGCAGAGTATTTTTCAGCGCCGTGATGTCTGCTTGCGCGACCGCACGGACGGTTCTGGCTCCGCCACCAGTGGTGGGGGCTGGATTGGTGACGGTCAGGTTAAGCGCCTGGGCTGTCGTGTGATTGGCCTGCGCGATAGCGGAAAGGCTGGCGGAGGGAATAATGGTAATGCTGCTGATGCCGACGTTCCCGGCCTCGCCCGCCTGTTGCGCGGTGACGGGCACGGCTGGATAGCTACCTCCGCGGGGCACGAAGGCTTCCGCGTCTGTGGTAAACGGAATGCCGCTCTGAGTTGTGATGATTGTCCCGGTTGGGACAATCACATTGAAATTGCTATTGTTGGTGAAGGTGACCTTTCCATTGGCCTGCTTGTCTCCAACGCTGGTTCGCCCCGTGGCTGTACCCTGGCCGGTGACCGAGAAATCGTGAGTCAGCGCCTGTGCTCGGAGCGTGTTCTGCACGCCAACCGGCGGATTCGCCGAGGCGGTCAACTGGATATTCTGGCTAAAATTCTGTGCCTGGAGCGAGATCGTGACCGTGGCCGTGGGCACAAAGTAGAAAAGCACCCCGGTGATCAGCAGGAGCAGCACAATAGCGCCGAAGGCAATGCTCAGACCGCGTCCGCCGCGTCCGCCTACGCGCTGACTGGAAGCTCTTCTGGGTGCCTGAGCCGGCGGCATGGGCGCGAAGATAGGTGTGCGCGAGCCGGACACGGGTGTCCTGCTTCCGCGCTGGCTGGTCTGCGCTGCTGAGCCCTGTCTCAGCGACTGAGAAGAAGGGCGCGGTGCTGGCTTGAGCGTTTGCGAAGGATACTGGCCAGCCTGAGCGGGCGCACCGGGTCGCAGCGTTTGCGAAGGCCGCTGTCCTGGTTGGGCGGGCGCGCCCTGTCTCAGCGCCTGAGAAGAAGGGCGCGGTGCTGGCTTGAGCGTTTGCGAAGGATGCTGGCCAGCCTGAGTTGACGCGCCTGGCTTGAGCGTTTGCGAAGGTCGTGGCGCGCCCGTCAGCCCCCTGGACGGGCGCCCCGCCTGCGTGGGTCTGTTTTGAATGTCTAACAGCTCATCGTCGTCATCGAGTCCCTGCGAACCGGGACGCGGCGAACGCGGGGAGTGCTGGCGCATCTGCCCGCTGGGACGGCGCTGGCGCTGCCCCAGATCGCGCGAGGCCGGGCCTTTTTTAGGCAGAGAGGTGACTTTGGCGGGCGTGATGGCTCCCATGTCGCCCAGGTCCTCGATCTCACTCTGCATAATCTCGGTGGAGCGATCTGCGATGTCCGGCGCGTTGGTACCGATCTCTTCGAAGGGGCCGGGCATTGAGCCTCTCTGCTCTGGCAGTGGAAGATCGTGCTGGTCTTCCGCCATGTAAGCAAAAGGATCGCTGCCCCAGCGTTTGGAGACAGCGCCGCGGCTGCCCCGTTCGGCGGGAAATTCGTCCTGCGCGTGTTGTTCGACGCGCCCGCCGCCGGCTGATTCACGAATGCGTTTGGCCGTGTTGTAATCGTCGTCGTAATACGAGGAATCGTCCTCGTCATCACGACCAGGGACCGAAGGGCGAACCGAGGGGGTTGTGCTGATATGAAAATCGCGCAATCCACGCCTGGGAGCCTCCTGTTCTTTGAAAAGAGTTGGCGGGGGCGCGAGCGGCTGGTTCTCCTCCTCGCGCATGGTCCGCCCAAGGCGCTCAAGCGTGTCCTCGTCATCGTAGATCTCGGGCTCAGGAGGTGGAAGCGGAGTCAGTGGCCGATTGCTCGCGCCGGGCGTCTGGCGGCGTCCCGCGTTCTGTGACTGGGGGCCGCGACTCTCCGGCCCGCCGCGAGTATTGCCAATGCGCGAACGCCCGCTGCCGCGGGTACTGACATTGCTCGGGCGTGAGCCTCCCACGCGCGGGCGATTGCTGGGAGACGACTCCTGCGATTCCGCCACGCGGAAACCAGCCGCGCGAGCCACGGCGCGCACCTGTCGATCGGGGCTGATTACCACCAGATCCTTACCCAGCTCGCGCATGCGAGCGTGGATCAGGCGCCAGCCGACATGGCTGCGCAACTGGGTCTGCGGCGGGATGACCAGAATAATCCTGCGCGCCTGCGTTCTCTCCAGGCGTTCGCGGACACTCGTTAACTCTTCCTCGGGACTGAGATAGATCGGAACCGGTTGTTCGTCGGTCATATGCCCTCTCCCCCTCTTGCTTCATATTGCTCAAACCGGCCAGCAAGCTAGCCTCATATAAGATGTTTTTCGCGAGCCGTTTCCGGCAAAAAACATCCCATACTCACTCCATAGGCGCCAGAGGCGCGATTTCTCCCTTGTTCTGGCTATTTGCTCTCTCTTTGTTTGCCAGAAATTTTCTGATTTTCTATCTAAAATGTGTGTGCGTGCGTGTTGTGTTCCACACCGGAGGCGCAGCTCCGGTGTGCCTTCCCGTTCCGCGCCACAAAAGATCAGATATGCATGCTATGGATGACCTGGTAGAGCGCCCTCTCCAGGATGCTGTCCTCGTCTTGCAGCTCGATGGCCTGGTAGGCCAGAGCCATGGGTGTGATATCCTGCGCGTTTTTTAGCAGGTGGTTGGGATCTGCAATGCTGGAAACCATACCCGGTTGAATGGTCTGGATGATGGGCGCGTGCGAGAATGGCAGGCGCTCAGTCCAGGGAAAGGTTTCCAGCTTTTCGTTTAGATCCGGGAGGCCGGAACCACCCCCTACCATATAGACGGCTGGCGGCAACAATTCTCCCCTGGCCAGCTCTTCTATCAGCAATTCCACGCTGTCCATCCAGGTCTGCACCTCCGAGGCGAAGATCTGCTGGATCTCGTCCCGCTCGCTGCCTTTGACCAGCCCCTGTCCATAGCTGACTTTGAGCTTCTCGGCCTCTTTGAGCGAGAGTCCTTTGTGCGCGGCCAGGCGGCGCGTGAAGGTGCGCCCGCCGAGCGCGAACATGCGAGTCTCTTCAATGCCACCCTGGCGCACCAGGGCGATGTCAGTTGTACCGCCGCCGATGTCGATGAAGATGGCCCCGCTGTCGGCGCTGGCGTTGCGGCTCAAGCAGCGGGCCAGCGCGTATGGTTCGGCGACAATCGTGACCAGCGTGAGGTCCAGACCCTGCGCGACCGTCTGGAGCGCGCCCAACTGCATGAGGGGCGCGAAGGCGCTGAAGAGGGTCAGGGTGAAGTGGCGCCCGCGAAAGCCAATCGGGTTGGTCACCACCTGTCCATCGATGCTGACAGAGATGATGGCGGCATTGGTCAGCCGCACCTCGATATTGGGATAGCCGGTCTCCATGGCGATACGCTCTTTGGCGCTTTTGAGCAGCTTTTGCTGCGCGCTGGAGATGGCGCTTTCAAGTTCTTCCGGGGTGATGGGTTTGTTCGGGTGCTGGCGCTGCTTTGTAATTGTGGTTGAGCTTCCCTTTACCAGCTCGCCCGCGATCCCGATCACGGTATTGGGCGCGATGACACCACCCGCCGCCTCTTCGGCGCGCAGCAGGGCTTCGTTGCAGTTCGCGATCACGCCGGGAATATCGGTGACAATGCCATCGGACATGTGGCTATAACTCTGCTGATAGCGCCCCACGCCCAGCACAACGCCGATGTCGTCCTGCACTTCAACGATCATAGCTTTGGCGTACGCGGTGCCGATGTCCAGCGCGGTATACAGCAGGCGCTGGTCATCTCCACCAGAGGCATAATCGCCGGGGTAGTCGTCCTGTCCGGCGTAGTATCCATTCTCTGGCTCGCGTTGTGGTCCGAATATAAAATTGCGCAGTCGCTGCAAGGGGTTCGGCATACCTGTCTTCCTGAATTTCTCTATGTTACGTGTCCAATACGTTATAACACCCTGAATGACCGAGCGCAAGGGCAACTATGCGTAGTTTATGCCACAGGCGGGGATGTGCGTGTACGGCGGGCCTGCGAGCCAGCCACACACGCACATTTCTACCTTATTGAACGTTTTCCTTGACGAATTTCGCAACCAGATCCAGGGCCGCGCCCAACTGGTCTTTATCTTTGCCGCCACCCTGAGCGGATTCGGGGCGCCCGCCGCCTTTGCCGCCGAGCTTCTGGCCCACGGCCCCGGCGATCTTGCCCGCGTGCAGGCCGCGTCGGGTCAGTTCCGAGGAGACGCTGACCTGGAGACTGACGCGCTCGTCGAGCAGACCGGCGAGGACGACCACGCCAGGGCGTCCGATCTTGCTGAGCACCATGTCGCCCATCTCGCGGATAACTTTGTCGTCGGGCACGTCAACGGTCGCGGCGACCACTGGCACGCCCGCGATATCATGCGCCTGCGTGGCCAGGCTGGCGGTCTGCATCTGCGCCTTCTCGCGCTGGAACTGCGCGATCTGGCGTTTCGCCGCGGCCAGGTCCTGGAGCAACTGGTCAACGCGATTTTCCAGCTGCTCTGGCTGGGTCTGGAGCTTGCCGCTCACGCGCTCGACGGCGGAACTGCGCTGGCGCAGATACGCCTCGGCTCCGCGCCCGGTCAGCGCTTCGATCCGCCGGATGCCCGCCGCGACGCTGGTCTCCTGCGCGGTAATATAGAGACCAATCTGCCCCGTGGAGGCGCAGTGGGTGCCGCCGCACAGCTCGATGCTTTCGCCCATCGAGACCACGCGCACGTTCTCATCGTATTTCTCGCCAAACAGCGCCATTGCTCCGGTGGCCTGGGCCTCTTTGAGTGGCATGATGCGGGTCGTGACTGGAAAATTATGACGCACCCAGCGGTTGATCTGGTCATCCAGGTGTGCCAGTTCTTCCCGGGTCAGCGGGCGCGGACAGGTGAAGTCGAAGCGCAGGCGCTCCGGCTCAACCAGCGAGCCGCGCTGCTCCACCGAGGTGCCGATCATATCGCGCAGGGCTTTGTGCAGCAGGTGCGTGGCGCTGTGGTTGCGCATGGTATCCTCGCGCCGCTGGCTGACCACGTCGCATTGCACGCTATCGCCCACGCGCAGGTAGCCCTCGTTAATCTTGCCATAGTGGACAACCAGGCCCTTGATTGGCTTGCGTGTGTCCTGAACCTCGAACATGCCCAACTGGCTCTCGATCTCGCCGCGGTCGCCAATCTGACCGCCGCTTTCGGCGTAGAAGGGCGTGCTATCGAGGATCAGCAGCGCGGACTGCGGCGCGGCAATCGTCTCCACCTCCTGGCCGTCCACCACCAGACCGACAATCTTGCCTGAGCCGTTGAGGCCCTGGTAGCCGATGAACTCGGTCGGCCCGACGCGCTTGAGAATGGTATCCAGCGCCTGATCGTCCTGGCCCTGTACAAAGACATTGGTCGAGCGGCTGCGCTCCTGCTGGCGCTCCATCGCCTTTTCAAAAGCTGGAATATCCACGGTAAAGCCGTGCTCGCCCGCCACCTCCTGGGTCAGTTCCAGGGGAAAGCCGTGGGTATCGTAGAGCTTGAACGCTTCGTCGCCGGGGATCACATGTTTATCCTGCCGCTGGAGATCCTCCAGCAGATTATTGAGCAGGGAGAGGCCCGCGCTGAGTGTCTGGCCGAACTTTTTCTCTTCAAAGCTCAGAATTTCGACGATGCGATCCCGGCGCAGGCCCAGCTCGGTATAGTGGTCCTTGAGCAGATCAATCACTGTATCCGCCGCCTCGGCCAGGAAGGGTTTATCCAGGCCAAGCAGCTTGCCATGGCGCACGGCGCGGCGCAGGACGCGGCGGAAGATATAGCCGCGGCCCTCGTTGCTGGGCAGCACGCCATCCGCGGCAAGTAAGACCAGGGCGCGCCCGTGGTCGGCGATCACGCGCAGGGAGGCGTCGGCTTTTGGATCGTGGCCATAGCGTGTGCCGGCCAGCGAGGCGAATTTATCGATAATCGGGCGAAACAGGTCGGTATCGAAGACCGACTCTTTGCCCTGGATAATCAGCGCGATGCGCTCCAGGCCAAAGCCAGTGTCAATATTCTTCTTTGACAGCGGCGTGCGCGTGCCGTCAAGGTCCTGGAAGTACTGCATAAAGACCAGGTTCCAGATCTCCAGGAAGCGCTCACACTCGCAGCCCGGCGCGCAGTCCGCGCGCCCGCAGCCGTGTTCCACGCCGCGGTCGTAGTAGATCTCGGAGTCCGGGCCGCAGGGTCCGCTGGCTCCTGGCGGACCCCACCAGTTGTCCTCCAGGCGCGTAATGCTCGCGTGATTTTTGCCCGTGATCTCCTCCCACAACTGGGGAGCCTCGTCATCGTCCGGGTGAACCGTCGGGTAGAGCAGTTCCGCGGGCAGGCCCAGCACCTGTGTCAGCAGCTCCCAGGTCCAGGTAATCGCCTCGCGTTTAAAGTAATCACCGACGGAGAAATTGCCCATCATCTCAAAAAAGGTCAGGTGGCGCTCATCACCGACCGCGTCAATATCGGTCGTGCGAAAGCACTTCTGCACCGAAGCCAGGCGCAGCGCGGGCGGAACCTCGCGTCCCAGAAAAAAAGGGATCATCTGCTGCATCCCCGCTGTGGTCAGCAGGACCGTGGGATCGTTGCGCGGCACCAGCGAAGAGCTGGGCATAATGGTATGGCCTTTGCTCGCGAAAAAGCTGAGGAAGCGTTCGCGAATCTCAGCACCTTTCATATATCTCTATCCTTTCAACTCAATCCCGCTGTCTGCTAGCTGAAGTAGTTGCCCCTTCGCGAGCTTGTTTCTGGGAAAATGCCTGTATCATCCTCGTTGAGGGATATCACTGATCTTGCCTCTGGTGTTATAATGACCTGTGGTGCAATAGATGATATAATAAGGGCACTCAGGCGCGACCACGTGCAACCCCTGACGATTTATGTATCATTGTACTCGCGATTATACCAGAGAAGCCTGTTTTTAGCAACGACAGAGGATAATAAATTGCATGACAGAACGCCTCATTCTGCCGCGTAGGACGTTGCTTGTCCTTTGTGGCCCATCCGGGTGTGGAAAAAGCACGTTCGCGGCCCAACGCTTCCCGGCTACCACTATCGTCTCTTCTGATCGTTGTCGCGGGATGGTTTGTGATAGTGAAGATGAGCAGGGCTTCAACAAAGACGCGTTTGATCTCTTCTATTATATTCTACGCAAGCGCATGCTCAACGGATTTTTCTGCGTGGCGGACAGCACCGCGCTCAAGCCGCTGGCGCGCCAGGAACTGCGCCGGCTCTCGCGCAATTACGGCTATTATGGCTGCCTGCTGATCCTGGTGACACCGCCTGAGATCTGTATTCAGCGCAACAGCCTGCGCGCGCGCAACGTCAGCGAGCAGGTCGTGCGCTACCACGAAAGCCTGATGCCCCAGGTCTTTGAATCCGCGCAGCGAGAAGGCTGGGAGCACATCCAGACCGTGACCGAACAGCAGCGCGACCTGGAGATCGAGCTAACCACATAGAGGTCTGTA
>DASVMX010000312.1:0-13184 GCA_036384215.1 Ktedonobacteraceae bacterium
AAACTCGCGCCCGCGGCACTCGCAAAGAATTGAATTCTTTGCGAGTGCCGCGGGCGCGAGTTTACAGGCTTATGCACTCGTTGTGAGGCAGCTCAGGAGGGTTAGAGACTGAGCAGATCGAGTGTATTAGTATTATCGTCGGTGAAGTACACCGCGAGGTGGCCTTTCTCGTCTCTGGTAGCGGCCACGCCAAAGAGCGCGGAGCCGTTGCCGATCTGGAGATCGACAGGTGCGTTGTCGAGCTGCTTAATGCCGATGACTTTGCCCTGATTCAGATTGAGCTCAAGCAGGTTGTTATCATTGAGGTTCACAACAAGCAGATCACCGTTGAGTGGATTGAGGGCGAAGCCGCCGGGTGCGTTCAGCGGTTTACCCTGAAAGACTGTGATGCCTTTGCTGGTGGATTTTATAGCTGTAGTGTTGAGAGAGGTGCTGTTGGGATAGGCCGCGATGCGGTTAGCGGCGGTATCGATGGCCAGGAGCACATCTTTAAGGCGTTTGCCTGCGATGTTTAGCGAGGCCACCCAGGTCAGGCCAATTTTGGTTTCGGCGCCGCCCATAGTCAGCTTGCCAATCTGGAAGACCTTGAAGGTAGTGCCGTTAGCTCCTGGGATGATATCAATGCGATCGATGGTGGCATCCTTCGTATTGCTGATAAAAAAGGAGCCAATCGATTTATCCAGGGCATTGGGGGTGCTCTGATTTGAGGTCATGCCCCAGGGATGGTTAAACAGCAGATTGGTCAGAGTGGCCTGTACAGTGCCGTTGGGATGGAAAATTTGCACGTTGTTTGCATTCACGTTTGAGACCCAGACAGAGCCAGTCGCGCTGTTAAAGGCTTCATCTGCCGGACCTTTTGTGCCCGCGTTTGGTGTGTTATTGAAAAGCAAGCCAGGACCGGTCTTGTGGGGAAAGCGTGCCAGTGTTGTGCCGGTGTCGGTGCCGCCAATATTGGTGACAAGGATATCTCCTGCCTGGAGATTCCCGGCTGTTCTCGTCGAGGGAGTGTTGGGAACAATTGCCACGCCATAGGGATTGGCATCCTCAGAGGCGGTGTGATGATTGGCATCGACAATAAACTGGGTGCTGCCAACAATGGAAATATGATGCAGCCCATTGATGGTCAGGCCTTCGCTCGCTTGCGCGTGTTTCCCCGCGAGCTGGGCGCTGCTGGCGTAGGTATTGAGTAAAGGGATTGATCCAAGCGTAATCAGCAGAGCGAGAGTAATGCCGCTGATCCAGATCAGGTGGATGTGTCGTTTTAACATACCGGGAACATCTCCTTTGATGTAGCAAAAGTGCTGTTATCCGTTGCCATTGCTGTGCCCTTTTGATACACTTCGTAATTACTTGATTTGTTTTGACCTATGAAGAGAGAGTAGCACCACTCTTCTGGCTCTATGCTTGCTCTATGCGTTCTATATCAGAAAGTACCAATCAAGCAGTGAAGATGTCTCAACCTTGCCCCTACCCAAAATGGTAGAATCTGCCGGCTTACCGCGCGTTTTGTAAAAAAACAAAGGGAGACTCGTCGCTGGCAGAAGGAGAACTGTTGTGGGTTTGCCAGGGGAGAAACTCCCATGAAACGAACCCTTTTGGAGATATTTTCGTTACAAATTAGCGCTACTCTATACGTAGAGAAGAGGAGATGAACTCTCGCAGGACTACTCACAGGAGAAATGTATGGCTCAACAGAGCATAATGGCCACGCAGGCGTCCAAAAATATTGTATTGAATAAGCAATCGTATAAAAACATTTTCTATCTGATGCTCTCTTTTTTTCTGGGCATCGGCTACTTTGTGGTGCTGGTGACGGGCATTGCTGTGGGGATTGGGACGCTGGCGATCTGGGTCGGGGTGCCGATTCTGTTTGGGACGGTGCTGCTCTGGTGGCAGTTGGCGGCGTTTGAGCGTTCACTGGCCATACGTTTACTCCAGGTGCAGATCGCGCCGATGTCGGTAGGTGGCCCCACCAGGGGAGGTCTGTGGCGGGGTTTTCAGGAGCGGCTGGGGAATGCGATGACCTGGAAGGCGCTGGGTTATCTGCTCCTCAAGTTTCCTCTAGGGATTATCTGTTTTGTTTTTGCCCTGGTCTTACCTATTCTGAGCTTCGCGCTGGGGCTGGTTGGACTGATTCTCGGATTGCTGAGCGCGCCTTTTTACGCGCTGGGGGTGGCAATTCTGGACCATAGCAACCCCAGGCAGCGTTTACAGCGTTACCTGACTTTTGCCTTCGCGGCCTTTGGCATGAATATCCTGACTTTTTATCTGCTAAATGGCCTGGCTTATCTGCAAGGACAGATCGCGCGCGGGCTGTTGGGGCTGAGCGACACGGCTTTAAGTTTGGAGATAGCCAGGGCGCAGGAGGCTCTGGCGCGCGAGCAGGCTGAGCAGGCCGAGCAGCGCAGGCGCGAACTGGTGGTGAATGTCTCGCACGAGCTGCGTGCACCCGTGGCCAGCATTGCCGGGCACCTGGAATCGCTGTTATTGAGCACCAACGAGGGCACAAAGGTTCCCGAAGCGGCGCAACTGCACAGTTACCTGAGCGTGGCGTACCAGGAAGCGCGCAGGCTGGGTATTCTGGTTGATGACCTGTTATCGTTGGCCCGCATGGAAGAGCACGAACTGCGCCTGAATCTCCAGGATGTCGCGGCACACGATGCCGTCGAGGAGGTCTACCAGACGCTGATGCCGCTGGCACAGCGTGATCGCCAGGTCACACTGGTGCGCGGTACGCAGCCGCATCTGCCGCTGGTGCGAGCCGACCGTCAGAGGTTGGTGCAGGTTTTAACGAACCTTGTGCGCAACGCCATTACCTCAACGCCCGCGGGCGGTATCGTCTCCATTAACCTGGAGCAGGCCGACGAGCATTACCTCGCGCTTGTGGTCGAGGACAGCGGCGTGGGGATACCCACCGACGAATTGCAGAAGATCTTTGAACGTTTCTACCGCACAGACACCTCGCGCTCGCGCAAAACTGGCGGCTTTGGCCTGGGCCTGGCAATCGTTCACGAACTGGTGACCGCGATGGGTGGCTCAATCAGCGTCGCGAGCACTGTGGGTCAGGGCAGCCGTTTCTGTGTCATGCTACGTAAAAGCAGCGCCGCCCCTGCCTTCTCTACGAACCGCGGGATATGATAAAATAAGCCTGGTTGTTCTAGCGATCAGCTTCATTTTGCGTTTTTGCGTTGTTCAGAGGAGTGCTTACAGGTGACGACTATTCTTGTGGTAGAGGATGATATCGCGCTTTCCAATTTGCTGTGTGCGCACCTGGAGGCGGAAGGGTACCAGGTGTACCAGGTTTTTGATGGGCCGGGAACCCTGGCGGCGGTGGAACAGCAGCGCCCACATCTGATTCTACTGGATTGGATGTTGCCGGGAATGGACGGTCTGGCGGTCTGCCGGCGTTTGCGTCAGAGTTATTTGACGCCGATTATTATGCTGACCGCGCGTACCGAGGAGGTAGATCAGATCCTGGGCCTGGAGGTTGGAGCGGACGATTACATCGCCAAGCCATTCAGCATCCGCCAGGTGATGGCGCGCGTGCGCGCCATGTTGCGGCGTGTCGAGTTGGATAGTAATTCCGGGCCCGCTCCCCGGTCCCAGCCAGCTGCTCCGCTTTCTTCGTCCTCCCCTGCTGGATCAGGTGCTTCGCTCAACACGCCGGCGCCGCTGGTGCGCGGTCTGCTGCGCATTTCTGCCGCGGAGCGGTCGGTCAAGCTGGACGGGCAGGAGATCGATCTGACGCCCAAGGAATATGACCTGCTTGTCTTACTGGCGTCTCATCCCGGCTGGGTGTTCAAGCGTGAAATTCTGTTGCAACAGGTTTGGGGTGATAGCTATGAAGGGTTTGACCGCACCATTGACAACCACATTACACGTTTGCGCAAGAAGCTGGGGCCGGTGGGCGAAAAAATTGATACCGTCTGGGGTGTGGGATATCGTTTCAAGGCAGACTAATTTTTGACAAGTAAGCGTGTATAAGCTATAGTAGAGGAGTTAATTCCTACTACACAGGTTGGTTTAAGCCAGACAATAAAAGGAGCTTGGAACCATGGCAGAGATAAACGAAGCAGAAGTCATGGACGCGCTGCGTGAATGTTATGATCCAGAAATCCCGGTCAATATTGTTGACCTGGGCCTGGTCTATGGATTAGATATCAACAACGAGGACGGCCAGGTGGAAGTGACCATGACGCTGACCGCGATGGGATGTCCCATGGCCGGTGAGGTCATTTCTGAAGTTGAGATGCGCGTAGAAGAGGTCGAGAACGTTAAAGATTGTAAGGTAAATATGACCTTTGATCCGCCCTGGTCACCCGATCGGATGACGGAGGATGCCAAATGGGAACTGGGGATGATCTAAGCAGAAAAAGATGAGTTAAAAGAGGCAGGCAGATGGGATTTCAAGATCAGCAGTCAGGAGATATACATGCCACTCTCGCGGTGAGCCAGGAAGAGGCTCGTTTGGGGAGCAGTCGTGTGATCAACTTGCCGGATGGACGCACAACGACCGTTGTGGTGCCGGCGGGCACGCGTAATGGCCTGGAACTGCGCCTGGCGGGTCAGGGCTCAATGAACAGTCTGAACGGCTCCTCTGGTGATCTCATTTTGCGCGTTTCAGTCGTTCCCAGTGGGGGCCAGCGCGTTGAAGAAGATTACGCGACCGAGCGCGCGATATATAGCTCTCCTGCTGATATGTCTGAGTACGCGGGGAGCGGAAACCGTCCTGGCTGGTCTGCTCCCACCCCTGCCACGCCTTCGGGTGCAATCTTCGCCTCCACTCCGACTGACGCGGGCAGCCCGGCACAACCGCGCCAGCAACCCTATGTTGATTACGGCCCAACGGTTCCGCCCCGCGCGCAACCGCAGCCGTATCCTGATTACGGGAGGCATCAGAATGCCCCCGTGTATAATCAGGCAACGCCGCAGCAGCCCTATCCCTATCCTGACTACAATACTCCCGCGTACAATCAGGCGACCGCGCCAGGTTATTCTCCGCCTTCAGCCCGGCCCACGAAGCCGAAGCCTGGCAAACTGATGACGGTCCTGATTCTGGGCATTGTCGTGTTATTGATTGTGGGCAGCGGATTGGCCTTTTACCTGGGCTATTATCAGCCTGGACAGCAGCACGGGCTTGCCACGCAGACCGCACAGGGCCAGGTTTCGGCCACGGCGCGCGCGGCGGCGACTGGCACGGCTCAGGTTGCTCAGGGGACAGCGAACGCTGTAGCGACCGGCACCGCGCAGGTCCAGGCCACAGTCCAGGCATATCAGAGTATTTATACCCACGCAACGAGTGGCACGCCAGCACTGGACGATCCATTGAGCACGCCCTCGCTGACCTCGCTATGGACGCTCACTCTTGGCAGTCCATCCAGCGGTGGATGTACCTTTACAGGCGGCAGCTATCATTCGACCATCACCAACACGGGCTATTTCCAGCCATGTTACGCGTTGAGCACGAATTACAGCAACTTTGCGTACCAGGTCAACATGACGATTGTGCAGGGGGATTTTGGCGGTCTTCTCTTCCGAGCAAACAACGCTCACAACAAATTTTATCTCTTCAGAGTGGGCGTAGATGGCTCGTTCGCGCTGTATAATTACGCAAACACGCAGGGCGCCCAGGCGTCTTTATTGCTCAGTGGCAATAGTAAAGCCGTCAAAGGTCTGAACCAGAGCAACGAAATTACCGTTGTAGCCCAGCATTCTGCCTTTTATTTCTTCATTAATCGCCAGTATGCCGGCAGCGTCACCGACAGCACGTATAGCGGCGGCGAAGTGGGGGTTTTTGGGGAGAGCATCACGAAGTCGACCGACGTAGCTTTCAATCACGCAAAAGTCTGGACGCTGAGCTAACTGGCCTTTCTGCGCAATCCTATACTGAAAGACTGGATTTCTTCGATTTCAATCGTTATAGTACCTGAGAGGCTTTTTTTGTGGTTATGCCGTGTATAGATGCGTATGGAGAAATTCAAAGAGCGTGCCAGGTTAATCGAAGAGGACTATTTCATGCATGATCTAAACGAAGAGAAGACCATTGATCAACAGACGACCATTCCCATTGCATCGCTGCCTGCTGTGACAACTGTTCCGGCGCCGCCACCGGCAGTTGCGACGGTGCCGGACTGGCCGCCGCCGCCGCGTCCACGTCCAGCGCAGGGGCTGTCCCGGCCAATGAGAATTCTTCTAGTCGCCCTGGCGGTTGCGCTGATCTTTAGCGGTCTGGGCCTGCTCATCTACTCGACTACCAGCCAGTACGACCGGAAACTGGGGGCGTTGGATGGCAGAGATGCCACCGCTGCGGCTCGTGCCCTGCGCACAGCCCAGGCCATACACAACACTCAGTCCACGGCCACTGCTGGACCGCTCCAGACCGCGGACGCGCGAATCTACGCCACGGCCACCGCCTCAGCCGGGCCCGCGGCTACCGCATCGGCCACGGGCGCACAGGGAACCGCGACAACGCAGGCGCAGCTCGCGGTCCTGACAAAGATCACCAGCGGCGCAGCCACGCTCAACGATCCACTGAGCGACAACACCCAGAGCCACGCCTGGGACGTGGGATACGCGGATAATAACAATACTGGCTGCAATTTTGTGGATGGCAGCTATAAGGTACAGGAGGCGTTGCCAACACTTCTGCGTCCCTGTTTCGCGGACGCCACCAACTTTCAAAATTTCGCCTACCAGGCCTCTATGACCATGAACACTGCTTGCGCTGGTGGGCTTCTTTTTCGCGGAAATAAGAGCACAAACGCCTATTATCTTTTTACCGTCAACGCTGATGGCACTTACCTGTTCGAGTTTTACGGCAGCAAAGACAGCAGTCACGCTATCCTATCCAGTGGCAGCAGCCCGGCCATTCTCGGTGTGGGCCAGACAAACACCCTGGCAGTTATCGCAAACAAGGGGGTTATGGACCTGTTTGTCAATCAGGCCTTTCTCGCGGAAATAGCGGATGTGCACGTGTTGAGCGGCGGGCAGATCGGCGTAGCTGTCTATAACACCAGGCTACCTGCCTCCGCGAGCTTTAGCGACGCGGAGGTATGGAAGATTTAAGAGGGAAGCAGAGAAACGGTTTTTTGCGGGGACTGGCTCCTTGTTCCGAGCGGGCAAGTTGCTTGATCGCAGCTTTCTTCGCCCGCTCGGAAAGGAAGCCCCGTCGCTTCATCTGCCCCCGGCAGCGCGTTCCCCGGCAGAGGGCAGCCGCATCCGGGGGATGAAACAGGCAGCCGCCCTCTGCACTCCCGCTTTGCCGACTTTTACAGAGCCCTGCTGATTTTGAAATGCATATTGACAGCGGGAATAACTGCTGGTATTCTGGGAAGAGCAGACAAGTGAAAAGACAATGCGATGAACGGGATAAGTATTCCAGGCCGGTTTGAAGAGAGCCGCGGGCAGGTGAGACGCGGCGGCCAGGCGGGAAGAAATCCACCCGGGAGCATACGCGGTGAGCGTCAACGGGAGCCCCCGTTAGCGGGCAGAAACGAGATTTGTCGCGCTTTGCGTGATGGATGAAATAAGGTGGTACCACGAGGCGTATTTAGCGTTGTCGTCCTTTGAGAGGATGAGACGCTTTTTTATTGACTTTTTGGCATTAGGCAGAAGGAAGGATGGTTGTTTATGTTAGATCTGGCCTTTATTCGTAACAATCCTGAACAGATCAAAGAGGCTTGCCGGTTGAAGAATAACAGCCTGGATGTGGATTATCTGCTGGCCGTGGATCAGCAGGTGCTGGCTTTGCAGCGCCAGGTAGAAGAGGCGCGCGCCGAGCAGAATCAGCTCTCGAAGCGCATTCAAGCGGCTGGCAAGGACAAAGAGTTGCGCGATCAAATTATCGCGCAAGGCAAGGTTCTGTCGGAGCAGATCAAGGGTTGGGAGCCGGAACTCAATCGACTGGTGGAGGAGAGGCTACAGTTGCTTTACCTGGTGCCCAACATACCCGATCCCAGCGCGCCGATAGGTAAGGACGAAAACGACAACGTGCCCATCAAATACTGGGGCGAGAAGCCGAACTTTGCTTTTACGCCGCTGGACCACTATGACCTGATGCAGAAGCTGGACATGGTGGACATCGAGCGCGGGGTCAAGGTCGGCGGTACGCGCAGCTACGTGCTCAAAGGCGACGCCGTGCGCCTGGAGATGGCGCTGATGAACTTTGCCATGGACCGCCTGGGGCGCAAAGGCTTTACACCTCTGATCGTGCCGGCCATGGCGCGCGATTTCTGCTTCATCGGCAACGGCCAGTTCCCCAAGGGACGTGACCAGGTTTACGCCATCGAGGGTCAGGATACCTACCTGGTTGGCACGGCGGAGGTTTCGATTACTGGTATGTACAAGGATGAGATCTTCAAGGCCGAGGATCTGCCACTGACCTTTGTGGGCTACTGTCCATGCTTCCGTCAGGAGGCGGGGACCTATGGTAAGGACGCGCGGGGTGTCTTCCGCGTGCACCAGTTCAACAAAGTTGAGCAATATATCATCTGCGAGGCCAGTCACGAGGTCTCGGTACAGTGGCATGAGCAGCTGCTGGCCAACTCGGAGGAGCTGGTACAGGCGCTGGAACTGCCCTATCGTGTGCTGGCCGTGTGTACCGGCGACATGGGCGACGGCAAGGTCGCGATGTACGACGTGGAGTGCTGGCTGCCCAGCGAAGGGCGTTATCGCGAGACGCACTCGGCCTCGTACTTCCACGATTGGCAGGCGCGGCGCGTTAACATGCGTTATCGCGATGCAGAGGGCAAGCTGCGTTTCGTTCACACGCTCAACAACACTGCTATTGCCTCGCCGCGCATCCTGTTGCCCTTGCTGGAGAATCACCAGCAGGCGGATGGCAGTATTCGCATCCCCGAAGCCCTGCGCCCCTACATGGGCGGTCAGGAATTCATTCACGCCAAAGCGGCTGTGAAGGTCGAAGGTTAGGCACTAACATTCTGCCGACAGGAAAAGGGGAAGCCCTGGCGAGAACGCGTTCTCGCCAGGGCTTCCCCATTTCCTGTCGGCAGAATATTTATTAGTGTGTGCGGGCCAGTTGTTTTTTTGGGCCGACGTGGATCGGGCGACCTTCGACGGCCAGAACGGCTTCGCGCAGTCCCTCGCTGAGCGTGGGGTGCGGGTGAATCGTTTCGATGATCTCGTCGGTGGTCAACTCACCGCGCATGGCCAGGGAGTATTCGCTGATCAGGTTGGTGGCGTCGGGGCCGATGATGTGAGCGCCAAGGATTTCGCCGTATTTGCCTACGATGACTTTGGTGAAGCCTTCGGTGTCGCTGATGGCCACGGCCTTGCCAATCGCGGCCCAGGGGAAGCGGTCAACGCGAACGTCAGGATATTGCTCTCTGGCCTGGGCTTCGGTCAGGCCCACGAAGGCCACTTCCGGGAAGGTGTAGATCGGATTTGGCACAACGCTGTAGTCCATCTTTGCCGGGTGGCCCAGCGCGTTATCGGCGGCGATTTCGCCCTCCGTCTCGGCCACGTGGGCCAGGCCCGCGCCGTGAATCAGATCGCCAATAGCATAGATGCCGGGCAGGTTGGTCTCCAGGCTCTCGTTGACGCGCACGCGCCCGCGGTCGTTGTCCAGCCCCTGCGTGAACAGCTTCTCCAGACCGCTGGTGTTAGGCTTGCGGCTGACAGCCATCAGCACGTACTCGCCGCTGAAAGTCCGCTCGCCTTTATCGGTGCTGGCGATGACTTTCTTGAGATTGCCCTCGTCCTGAATCGCTTCTACTTTCGCGCTCGTGACGATCTCAATGCCGCGTTTGGTGAGAATGCGCACCAGGAGCTTGCGAACTTCTTCATCCAGGGGAGTCAGCACATTGGGCAGCATCTCGACGATGGTGACTTTGGTGCCGAAGGCGCTATACATGCAGGCCAGCTCGAAGCCGATGATGCCGCCGCCAACGCAGATCAGGCTCTCTGGCACTTTCGTTACGCCCCAGCAGGTATCGCTGGTGACCACATTTTTGCCATCGGCGCCGGGGAACGGGGGAACAAGCGGGATTGAGCCGGTGGCCAGGATGATTTTGTCAGCGCTGATCTGCTCGCTGCCACCGTCGCTTTTCGCGATTGTGACCGTACGCGAGGCATCAGCTGTGCCCAGGCCGTCAAACTGGTCGATATTATTTGCTTTTAGCAGCATACCCACGCCACTGGTCATGCGTTTGACTACCTTATCTTTGAAGCCCAGCGCTTTGGCGAGGTCAAAGGTGGGAGTTTTGGGCAGATGGATGCCCAGTTCTTCCAGTCCCTCTATACGATGCAGCGTCTCCGCCACGTGGAGCATAGCCTTAGAAGGGATGCAGCCCACGTTCAAGCAGGTTCCGCCCAGGTATTGTTTTTCAACAATGGCCACGCTGGCGCCAAGTTGGGCGGCGCGGATCGCGGCCACATAGCCGCCTACCCCCGCGCCAATAACTGCTATATTGTAATGTTTATTTGCCATGAAAGGTCTCCTATCGTCTCTATCTGGCTGTGTGCAAGCTGTAGCCAGGATGGAATGTGCTCCGTCCTGGCTGTTAGCTGGTGCTGATGGGAAAATAGACTTTGAGGGCTACGCGCTCGCGCATCAGCGCGACTCCCTCGGTGAAACGTTCCAGCGGCAGGCGATGGCTAATCAGCTCATCTACCCGCACCTGGCGAGTTGCCAGCAGGTCGAGCGCGAGCGGCAGGTCCGCGGGTGACGATGAATAGGTACTGCTCACCGCCAATTCTTGCTGGTAAATTGTCTCCAGGTCAAAGGACAGCAGCCCGCTGTGAGCCGCGAAGATGTTGAGCATCCCGCCTTTGCGCACGCTGGCCAGGGCTGTGAAAAAGGGACGAGCGCCCGGCGCGGTAATGATCGCCGCGTCCGCGCCTCGTCCATCGGTATATGCCGCAATTGCCTGGCGCACTGTTTGCTCATCGGCGCTGGCCTCGATTGTTGCGTCCGCGCCCAGTTCGCGAGCCAGGCGCAGGCGCTCTGGCAGCAGATCGATGGCGTAGACGCGCACCTGTCTGCCCGCGCGGGTTGCCAGACCCCTGACCGCCTGCATCATCAGCAGGCCAATCGAGCCCAGTCCTACGATCACAATGCTATCGCCGTCCAGCAGCGGAGTGCGTTGGACCGCGCGCACGCAGCAGGCCAGTGGTTCCGCGAACGAACCTTCTTCGGCATTTAATGAATCCGGCAGGAGCAGGGTTGTCTGGCGCACCTGTTCCGCGGGCACGCGCACATATTCCGCGAAGCCGCAGGGATCCACGTGTGAAGCTTTGAATGCCGCGCACATCGAATAGTTGCCATGCCGGCAATAGTGGCAGGTGCCGCAGGGAGCATGGTGCGCGACCACCACTTTTTGTCCCAGCGTAAAGTCCGCCACGGGTTGTTCCAGGGCCACAATTGTGCCGGTAAACTCGTGCCCCAGGCGTACCGGAGGGGGTGACTGCTGGGCAATCTTTAAAATATCGGACCCGCACAGCCCGCAGCCATCAACCCGAATCAGCAGCTCGCCAGGGCCACAGATGGGCAGCGGAACCTCTTCCAGACGAATATCATCCCAGGCGTGGTAGATAATGGCTTTCATTGCTTTTTCTGCTTTAACTTTCGCGCGTTTTTGCCTCTCGGCAACTGCTTCAGTATATGCCATACGCGTAGCCGATCACAAGTCTCGTTATCAATCCCTCAGAAGAGAAGCAGCTTTCTTTTCTTCTGAGGGACTGATAACGAGACCTGTTTCATCAATACGCATTTCTACCCATGTCACTTCCCTATGTATCTGTTCATCCCCCATTTGGCCTACTTCCAGGCCTCTTGGGATGTTATTCGTATCCCGGAGCGTATGTAATAGTGTGGACAAGAAAGGCAGACTTTTGCAGATTGTCCACAGCATTTCTAAACTCTTCTAAAACAATGAAACATCTGGCACGTTCTATGTCTTCTCCGGGTGGGTGCCCGATGTCTTGGTGGAAGTGTCGTTGGAGTTTTTGTTTTGATGAAATGAGGTATATCTTATGGCTACAACAGGTGAACTACGCGCGATCATTGAGGAACTGCAACTGATCGATATCGGTGACGCTGCCAGCTATCTCGGCGAAGAGGTGCCGGCGGCAGAAACCCTCATCCCAAACCTGGAGCAGGAAGGTCTGGCAGGTTCCCAGGCCGATTTCTTCCGCACTTATACTGCCTCCTGCACGGAATCATCTTTTAGTTAATGCCATGCTGGAGAGGAGAGGCCGCTTCTGGCTCCTCTTCTCCAGATCATTTCGCGAAGCTGGCCCTGGCTCTATGTGAGCCACAGCGGGCGCGTATTTTCCCCGGCTAATAGTGGGCTTCCTGTAACACCTTGACACGCTTATCGGCGTTGGGCATCCCGCTGCTTTTGATCTGTTTAATCACGGCTGGCAGATCGTAGTAGACGCGCCTGATCTCGGCCTCCCAGGTGTTGTTTTGCCAGGAGAGGATACCGTATGCTGCGCGCCTGTCCTCGTCGCGAGGCGCGCCGCAACTGGCAACGTCAACGAGCAGAAGATCCCGCCAGCGCCGCGCATAGGCAATGTGCAGATGTCCGAAAGCCAGCGCGCCCACGCGTTCGTCCAGTCCGCGCAGCAGGCGTTCAAGCTCTGCGTCTTCGGCATTAGGGAAAAGCGCTTCTTCCAGGTTAAGCGGGTTCGCGTGGACAATCAGCAGGTCGCGCCCGGCTGGATGATTGACGCGATAGGAAAATGGCAGGTGTGTCAGGTACGCGATGCCATCCTCGCCAATTTGCTCGCGCGTCCAGCCGACGGCGCTGCGCTTCTTCTCACCCTTCTCTGGCGCGCGCGTCACCGTCTCCAGGTCCACATTGCCCTGAATGACCGGGCAATTCAACGCGCGCACCGTTTGCAAGACCTCGCGGGGGCGTGGGCCATTCAAACACAGATCGCCCGCGATCACCAGTTGATCGCAGCGCGGCTGGTCTGCCAGATCGCGCAAAACCGCCTCCAGCGCCATTTGATTCCCATGAATATCCGATATGATTGCAATGCGCATATTCGCTCCTCGTACCTTGCTCAAAGCACGTCCTCCTGGCTTCTTTCTTTATCCTATCATTACGGAGTACGAGTTAGAAACCTTTTTCTCATGAGTTATCCCCGATTTTTGGTCACAAGAATAAACCGAGAACAAGCAGAAGCAAAAAAAGACCCTATCGAAGCCGCAAGAAGTG
>DASVMX010000313.1:0-19046 GCA_036384215.1 Ktedonobacteraceae bacterium
TGCTGATTTCTTTTGCAGGAGGGAGGCGGTGCCGCGGTTGGCCAGTTTCAGGCAGGCCAGAGGCAGAAGCCAGGCCCAGACGCCGGCGAGGTAGGACCACTGGAGGCCAGGCAGGCCGGGAATGAACGAATGCTGCGGCCCCCAGGTGGTGAAACAGTAAATTGTGAGCATGCTAAAGGTCAGCCCGCGCACCACGGTGGGTTGCAGGAGCAGGTTCTGAAACTGCTTGAACAGGCGCGAGATGCTGGCCTGGCGCGAGGCGGGCCTGGTGTATTCTTCTTCAAGCACGAGCTGTGCGGGCTTGGAGGCCTCAAAGAGTGCGTAGAGGCCGAAGAAGGTGATCATATACCAGGGCCAGAACCAGGGCGAGCCGATAGCGCAGTAGAGCAGCCAGGTAACGGTCAGCCAGCGCACCAGGCCATGGATGCTGCGCAGGGTACCCGGTGTGCGCAGGGTCTGCCAGCAGATACCGGCGTAGAGCAGAACGAAGATACCAATGGTCAAGGTGCGCAAGAAATGTTCCGCAGGCGAGCCGATCTGGGCTCCGACCGGGAAGCCAAAGGCGGCTACGACGCCGTTATAGAGATGGCTGAGTGTGTCAGACAGCGTGTTGATTGTACGGTATGTGCTGGGGTTGACCTGGAAGACATCAAGAATCGCGCCTCCCTGCCAGAAAGGCGCGTACAGGCCCAGGATCAGCCCGGCGTAGACCGCTATGGAAGTGCCAACGCGCTTCAAACGCTGGTTCGCGGGCTGCTGCGCTTCCTGGAGCCACTGGTAGAAGAAGAGGCCAGGAGCCAGCAGAACCAGGTTGATTTTCAGGCAGGTGCCCAGAGCCAGCAGGACAGCGGGCAGCAGGTAGACCGCGCGCGCGCGCAGGGTGGGATTGAGCCACGCGATCCAACGCGCCGCTGTGGGCTTCTCTGGAGCGAGCTGAGCGCGCACCAGGAGCCAGACAATCAGCAGTATGATAAAGAGCAGCGTTGTATCATTATGCGCGTTTGTGGCGGCCTCCAGCAGAAGGAGTGGATTCCAGGCGAAGGCCAGGGTGGCGCGCAGGCGTTTTTCCTGCGAAACGATCCCGTGCAGGCTCTGGAGGGAGCCGCTAATTGACCAGATCAGCGCGACCGATGCGAGATGCATGCTCAGCCCCCACGCGCGCAGGGTAAGAACCATGGCCAGGACATAGTTGCCTACCTGGCAGAGCGAGAGTATCCACTGAAACAGGCAGGTCAGCAACGTCCAGCTTGGTCCATAGGCGGAAGGCTGATCGACCCAGAGCACGTAATTATAAATCACGTCCTTGTGAATAGCATGTGGAATGGTCGTCAGCGGATTCATGTGGTAGACAACGCCTATGCGAGCATAGGCGATATAGGAATAAAGGTCGGGTGAAGTGACCACCGGGATGAGCATAAATAGCAGGCCCAGGACCAGCGTCGAATAGACCACGAAGCGTTTGGTAACACGCGAGGGCAGGCGGCGCAGGGCAAAGATGTAGGTCAGGAAAACCGCGGCGAAAGCTCCGAACAACAGGCCTAGCGTACCCCAGCTTGGCGGGATGTCAGGAACGCCGCCTACGTGTACCTGCGGGATCGGCGGAATCACCGTCCAGCCAGGAAAGAGGATTTGCGAAGGCAGGACTGGCCAGGTGCCCAGTTGTGTCAGCTGGGCCTCGTGAAACCAGAGATCGCGGAGGGGCAGGATTGCATCCAGCAAAAGGATGGCACAGACCATGACAAAAAGAGGCACGTATGGGAAGAAACGCGTATACTTCCCATCGTTGGCCCCTTTTCCTCCATCCCGCGAAACTTTGTCTGCTTGAGCGGAACGGAAACCTGATTGAGCGGCGTCGAGCAAATCATCTTGAAGCTGCCGGGAATACTCATCACTTCTATCTGTATCATCTGCAAACGTCTTCATGCGCAATTTCCTACTGTATACTTTTGTACGTGGTTTTGATCTATTAGCAACTCCCGCGGGGAGCACGTCTGGCCTCTCTGCTGCCGATAACGGCCACATAAATGTGCCACTACTACGGACGAAGCAGAAGGGCTATCCGTTGCAAGAATGCTAAAAATCCGAAAAATTCGATAACCAGGAGGACTTCTTGAGGCTTTCTTGAGTTTTCTCTGTTACACTTCTCCTGGATGAGGAGAGTGGTAGAAAGAAAGAGATGAAGTGCTATACAAGCAGGCCGGAGCCAGGCCTGCGTGGAGAGATGAAGTGCATGAATAGAAATAACGATCAGTCAGGTGATTTACCGCTCCCTGGAGCTGCGTGGCCTGACGCGGATCAGACGATATCAATGACCCCGGCTACCTCCATTCCATCATGGGAGTCAGCTATGCTGAATCCAGTGCCAGACTCACAGCCTGGCATGGACGCGGATCAGACGATATCGCTGACGCCAGCCGCCGCAGATTCCCCGACCGTCTATCAACAGCCATTCGCTGTTGCGCCAGCTCAAGGCGCGCAGTTCGCGGGCGCAGCGCCTCAGCAGCCGTTCGTGCCCGCTCCAGCTTTGGGATCTCCGGCTCCAGTGGTGAGCAAGAGCGTGGCGCGGCGCAAATTTATGGGGAAGTCCCTGGCGGGGCTGGTCGCAACTGGTGGCGCGCTGGCTATTGGGGGCGTGGCTCTGGGCGAGTGGCTGAGCCACGGCGGTTTGAACGCCTTCACGCGTGGCCCAGCTGCCAGCGAGGTACAGATTGGCCATCTCCTGCGTCGTGCCGGCTTTGGCGCGACCTCCAGTGAGCTGGACATGTATCGCGACCTGGGCTACCAGGGCGCGGTTGACCGCCTGATCAAATACCAGCAGGTTGACGATAGCGCGCTGGAGAAGCGTTTACAGGCGCTGAATCTCAATTTGAACGCGCCCCAGGATCAGCAGCGCTGGTGGCTGCTGCGCATGGCCTGGACCCGGCGTCCATTGTTGGAGAAAATGACCCTTTTTTGGAGCGGCGTCCTGACCAGCAGTTTCCGCAAAGTGGGCGGTCCCAGAGCCTATATCCGCATGATCAACCAGAATAATTTTTTGCGCGCGCATGCCTTTGATACCCTGGACAACCTCTTACTGGGCATTACCGCTGACCCGGCGATGCTCTTCTACCTGGACCTGACCAAAAGTACTAAGGCGCACCCCAATGAAAATTACGCGCGCGAACTGATGGAGTTGTTTACCGTTGGCGTCCAGAATTATACGCAGCAGGATGTTTTCGCGGGCGCGGCGGCGCTGACCGGCTGGCATATCGCGGGCGTGGCTGGTTCGCGCTACAATCCTAAAGACCACGTCACCCTGCCCGTGCGCTTTATGGGCCAGACCGGCAGCTTTACCTATAAAGATATCGTGCGCATCCTCGCCAACCACCCGGCCACGCCCTGGTTTATTGGCCGCCGCCTTTTCTCTTTCTTTGTCCACGAAAATCCCAGCACCGACGACCTCAAGCCGCTGGTCGATGCCTATGTGCAGAACGGACACAATATGGGCGCGGTGATGCGCGCGCTCCTGCTTTCGCCCCAGTTCTCCTCGGCCCAGGCCTATCGCAGCCGCCTCAAATCGCCTGTCGAATTTACCGTGGGAGCTTATCGCGCGCTGGGTCTACAGGGCGATGGCCAGGGTTTGCCCGCTATCACAACCCTGATGGGTCAGCCGCTGTTTGATCCGCCCGATGTCTCAGGCTGGCCGGGCGACAAGAGCAGCGCCAGTTGGCTCAACAGCGGTTCCTGGATGACGCGGCTCAACTATATTGACCTTTTGCTGGCGCGCGGGACCGTGGCCGGCAAGGGTAAAGCGCCGATTGACTTGCAGGGCATGATCAATGCCAACCAGCTTGATACGCCGGAGACCTTCGTCGATCACTTTTCGGGCTTTTTGCTGGATGGCCCTCTGCCAACCGAACGCCGCGGCCAGGTGCTGGACTATTTTACCGCCAGCGAGAACGCCAGCCGCGCGCGGATCACCCTGAGCAATGGCAAAGCCTATCCGCTCAACCGCGTGCGAGGAGCGCTCTACCTGCTCATGGCCTCGCCGGAGTACCAACTGAATTGATCATCACATAGATACCAGGGGAAGGATGCGCGCATTCTCGCGCAGAGACGGAGCACGGCTGCCGTCCTGAACAGGAAGAAGGAAGATATGAACCTGACGCGTAGAGCAATGATGAAAAATGGTATGCTGGTCGTTTCAGCAGGCATGGCCATGCCTGCCATCTTCAGCCGCGGCGTGGCCTCAGCCATGGCGCTGGCGCGAGAGGGAGAAGGCTTTTCGCAGGTAGCGACTGATCATACACTGATCGTCGTGCAGATGGCTGGCGGCAACGATGGCTTAAGCACCATTGTGCCCTTCACCGATCCGCTTTACAAACAGATGCGCCCCACGCTGGCCATTCCTGATAACAAAGTGTTGCACCTGGACACGCGACTGGGCCTGCATCCCAACTTGCAACCGCTCAAAAACTTCTGGGATGCCGGGCACCTGGCCATTGTCGAAGGGGTCGGCTACCCCAATCAGAGCCTGTCGCATTTCCAGGCTATGGATATCTGGCAGACGCTGGATTTGACTGGCAACGGCAAAGAAGGCTGGCTGGGCAAGCTCGTCTCCGGCCTTGTAGACGAGGCAGGGCATCCGTTCAAATCGCTGGATGTTGGCTCAATGACCGCGCAGGCTTTACGCTCCATTTCAGCCCAGGTACCCACGCTCAGCAATACAAAATCATATGCCCTCGCGCCCGACCCGCTTGATCCCGACCGCGGCAATGCGCGCGTGCAGGCTCTGATGAACCTCTACAACTCCTACCCCAAAACCTCGCCCTATGCCGCGCTGCTCGACGCCACGGCATTGAACGCCCAGGAAGGTTCGCGAGCCCTGCACGCCGCAGAAGCGGCCTACATGCCAGCAGTTACCTATCCCCAGGACGCGTTTGCCGCGGGCCTGAAAATCCTGGCCGAAGCGATTGTTCAGGGTCTGGGCCTGCGCGTCGGCTACGTCACGCTCGGCGGCTTCGACACCCACGCTAACCAGCAGGATACCCATGACAAGCTCATGACTACCCTGGCCGCGGGACTTTCTGCCTTCTACAGCGACCTGACCGCGCACGGCAAAGCTGACAACGTCGTCGTTCTCACCTGGTCCGAATTCGGGCGACGCGTCGAAGAGAACGGCAGCCAGGGCACCGACCACGGCACAGCCGCGCCCCTTTTCGTGCTCGGCAATGCCATCACCCGCGGCATCTTCGGCGAACCGCCCGGACTGAGCAACCTCGACAACAACGGCAACCTCAAATACACCGTCGACTTCCGTTCAGTCTACGCCACCGTTCTCGACCGCTGGATGGGTGCATCCTCCCAGGAAGTTCTGGGCGGCTCCTTCGCCACTCAGAACTTCCTCCCCACTCCCTGAGAAAACGCCGCTTCGTGGCCTGCCGAACGTCTTTCTTCTTCTTGTAAGCCGCGCAGCGGCGTCTTCCAGGGCGATGTAAAAGTCCACTCTCGCCGCCTGCGGCGGCTCGCAAATAACAGGGGTGGGTGGGCGGAAAAGAAAAAATCTATACTTGAAAGACACCCCGCACCCCGACAGAGGGCAGCCGCATCCGGGGGATGAAACAGGCAGCCGCCCTCTGCACTCCCGCTTTGCCGACTTTTACATAGCCCTGGGCATCTTCTCAGGGGGTGGTCAGAAAATGGTAATTTGCCCTATAATAACAGAAGATTTAACACAGCAAACGGAACAGCGAGAACGAGCACGCATGTCACAAGCGCAGAAGAAAAAAAACTGGCTGGCTTCCCTTTCGCCGATGCAGCGCACCATCCTGGGCATAGTCATTATCGCCCTGGTTGTCGCTATAGGCGTGATTTATGGGCCGCACTATGATACTGATAACACTACAACCGGCGATTCGCCCGTGCCGGCGTTGACGGTGAGCGGCTTTGCCAGTTCACTGAATGTCAATCATAGCGCGGCTTATCGAGGAGTGACGGTGACCGTGACCAGGGTGATGCAGGCGCAATCCTTCTCCGACGATGGAAAGAGCCAGTACGGGCATAAGAAATACGTTCTGCGTGTCTATCTCCATGTGCAGTCTCCAAAGAGCCAGAGCGGACCTGTAGGGCTCAACTATCCCGAGTTGACGCGCCTGGTCTTGAACGATGGAACGCAACTACGCTCAAATCTGGCGCAGGTTTCGCCCGATATTTTGCCTGGACAGGATGAACAGGGCTTTCTCGATTTCTGGACGGATGCACCTCTCAATCTGGCGCAACTGGCCCTGCTCCTGGATGGCAATACCATCGCCTTCGGGTAGTACCTCCTACCCCCCGTGCTTGACAGCCTGGGTTCTCCCTTTTACACTTACAGACAGTGAGCGGTTAGACCATATGTAGGAGTGTTCAGGCGTGGAGGTCTCACAAGGAAGAATCATGATGGAATGTCTCTCAGGCCCGCGGAGAACAAGAAATTTTCTACACAGCCATTTCTGGCGCTGTGTGCTTCTCGCCGGTCTGTTTGTGCCTCTGCTGGCTATTATTGCGCTGGCCAGCCCTGATCAGGCTTTTGCTCTTCAGCTTACTCCCTCAAAAAATGCGTTTACGGTCAGCCCCACCAGGGGGCCGGTGGGCGCGGTTATTACAGTCAGTGGCAATGGACTCTTTTTCTCTGACGGCACGCGGATCGACCTGGGATATACCATTGATGGTCGCACCTGTAATCTCGTCTCTGGCGGCCAGGCAGGGGTGGCCAGAGGCGGTGCTTTTAGTGGCTGGTTCCGCTGGCCAACGAGCACGGGAACAGGCACTTTTGGCGTCTGCGGCTCGACGGGCTCGTTTACATTTCAACTGGGCAGCTATCAGGTGCTGTCAGCCAGCTCGCCACACCTCTTTGTCGGGCCTGGGACACCCCAGGCGGGCAAGCAAACGACGATTTTTGGCACGAATTTCTTGCCAGGAGCGACAAGTGTGAGCCTGACCTGGCGTTCGGCCAATGGGGGGCCGAGCATATCCCTTGGCAGTGTTGTCTCGAATGGCGCGGGAGCTTTTACTCAGATCATTACCGTGCCCGCGCGCGCCAGCACAGGCTCTTATACTGTCACAGGAGTAGCCGGAGGCGGCTCTCCTCCGGTGCTCAGCGCGGTAACGACCTTCCACGTTGAAGGGGTGACCCTGGTTGCGGTCCCGACTCCTACGGTTGATCTCAATCCGACCACGGCGCCAACATCCGCGCCAACAAAGACTGCTTCACCGGCGACGAAGCAGAATACCGCGCCGGTTCAGACGACAAATTTTGCCAGCAGGGTGAATCTGCTCTGGCCAATTATGTTGAGCGGGGCAGGTCTGATCGCGCTGGCTCTCTGTGCAGGAGTGCTGGTGGTGCGCAGGCAGCGCAGCCTCGCTTCTTCTTCTGAGCCGACTTCTGGTCCATTACTCTGGTCAGAGGCCGCGACCATGCCGCCAGACGGTGCTCAAAGCGGGCCAGGAACATTTAGCCCCTGGCCTGGCGTCATGTATCCTGGTGGTAACTCGCCCTATGGAACTCCCGGCATGGAGTACTCGCCCTTCTCAAGCTCACCTCCACCATCACCCGTGGCGAAGCCAGGAGTCACCGCGCCTATTCCCTTTGATCCAGGTCTGGCTGAAGCTATGCGCGAGGCCCAGGTGAGCCTGTTTGCCACGCCCAGACCCCCGGCGAACGAAGAAATTGAAGCCTGATAATTCTACGTGCCCAATGCTCATTTTCTCATTGTGACGAGTAGCGCCTCTGTCGCGTGCAGAGAGTGAGGGCATTGTATCCACGCGAGAGCGTCTCTCTTCTGGTGCTGGCGGTTAAGAAAACCATACAGGAGAGAGACATATGGCCTATTTTTCCTGTCGCGCTATGTACTCGCGCGTGCAGAGGTATATATTGACAATAATATAGATGAGAATGCGGCTCCAGGGGAAATGTGGGGAGCGGATGCGGGCGGGCCATGCCAGGAGTTTTGTATGAAGAAAAATCTCGCTGATCCAGGCCAGAGTGACCAGCCTGGTCCAGTTTCCCGCGGACAGGTGAAGACACGACGCTTGCGTGTGCGTTTCACACCTGTCCACGCGATCATTGGTGTGCTGGCGCTCACACTGCTTCTGCTTTCAGCACTGGCCTCGCTGATCAATACAACCAGCTCACAAGCAAGCGCAAACGGGGTACTGGACGCCTGCCCTACCACGGGCACGGCGACTGCCACAGCGACCACAGGCTCCGGGTTTACGGCAACCGCCACCAGGGGGAAAACGCCAACGCCAACCGCGACAAAAAAGGCAACGCCAACACCGACGCCAACCGCGACAGCGACTCCAGTGACGCCAACAGCAGTACCTACGACGCCAACAGCAACAGGCACCACGCCAACAAGCAGCATTTTTGAGCCGGGCAACAGCAAAGTGGTCCTGTTCAGCGCCATGGTGGTGACCTGTTCGCCGACTGCTGCCGCGACCAGCGATACGCAGACCCCGGACGCTGGGACGACGGCGACCAGTACGACAGTTCCGACGGGAAGTTCCACTCATAATACCACGTCGAATCAGCCTGGCGGCGGCAATAGCGGCGGTGGTTCGCGGGTGGTGGTGATTGTGGGTGGGGTTGTGGCATTGTTGCTCCTGGGTCTGCTCGTCGGCTGGTTCTTCTTCCGCCGTATGCTTTTGCCGCAGGGGGCGCCCAACGCCAGTTTGCCGCCCAGTGGTGCGCGTCCCTGGTCGCGCACGCGTATGCCCAATCCCGATAGCATGGGTGGGATAGCCACCGTGCAGACGGGCAGCCCTGGCTTCGGCGGTCCAGGAGGGCCGGCCAGCCCTAATTCCAATATGTTTGCCGACGCTTTCCAGGGGCCGCCTGCGAATAACGGCGGTTTCAACGGACCTGGCCCGCAAGGTGGGAATGGTATGGGCTTTGGCGGCTTCTCGGACGGCTTCATTCCGTCCTCTCAACAACTTTTCCCGCAAGGTGAAAACAGCATGATTCCGCCGGGAAGTGGAGCCTTCCCGGTGATTGGCAACTCCAACGGCTTCGCCCCGGCCAGCCAGGCGTTTAACGCCATGTACGGCTTGCCCGACGATCCTTTCTCAGGCTCGCAAGCTGGTTCTCCGGGCTGGATGTCTAACCTGGGCAACGGCAGCCAGGGCGGTCCACCACCCGCCAATCAAGGCAACTTCGCGCCGGGCCACGTGGATCTCAACGATCCCTATCTGGCCGAAGTCATTCGCCAGTACAGCCAGAAAAGCCAGAGCGTCAAGACGCAGAGCGTGCAGCCTCAACAGCAGCAAATGCCACCCAACGGTCCGCCGCAGCAGATGCCGCCGAATGGCCCGCAGCCGCAGCCGAATCGACCTCCGCAGCAGATGTCGCCGAATCGACCTCCGCAGCAGCCACCGTCCATTCCCCAGCGCGAACCGCGCAAGGGCTTCCAGGACTCGAACTGGCTGCAATAAGGGATCACAATGGAGGCGTGGCTCCAATCCCTTACGGATAAGACCAGAGGCAGGTGTGTGAATACAACGGAGGCGAGCTCCGTTGCTGCATTGCGGGTGGAGAGCAGGCAAGTTGCTCTTTCTGGCCGCTGCGCGGCACGCGGGTTCGAGAAAGAGCTTGCCTCTTTCGAGAGCCCGCAATGCAGCAACGGAGCTCGCCTCCGTTGTGACTCCTTCTCTGAACGGCACTGGAGCTGCGCCTTCGGCGGGAATGAGGTTAACCATCCGCGGAAAGGTCAAGACGCCAGTTATTGCAAGGCATGAAATGGCCTTTGGGGTACTCGAACTCTTCTTCCTTGACGAGTGTGAATCCCAGTTTTCGGCAGAGAGCGTTCGATGGTGGGTTGTCAACGGACGGGAAAGCGTACATAAACCGATGCTTGCCATCCGACCTGGCCATAGCAATGGCCTGAGACGCCGCGGCTCGCGCGATGCCTCGTCCCTGGAATGCCGGAAGCACAGACCACCCCATTTCATAAACAGGCTCGTCATCACAGGTACTATCCCAGTACCCGACCGATCCAACGGCCTCGCCCGTGGGCTGGTAAACTATCTTGAATATGCGCCCTTTCCCCTCCTCCGTGAGGCGCTCGTAGCGAGCCTGGCGCTTGACAAGCTGCTCGTCGCTTTCAGGACCGCCAAGATGGATGGTCATTGCCGGGTCACCCAGCAGCAGCTTCAAAAGCGCAAGATCGCCATCACCCCATGGCTCGATATGTATTGCGTTCTGATCGGACATATCGTTCTGCGAATTGCTGTTCGCGGGCATTTCATCCTCCTTTGTTAAAGCTGGTTGGGCCGCGCCTTTGCCAGCGCGCTCAAGACGCGTTCGGGCGTCATGGGCTGCTGGGTGAGCCAGATGCCGCTGGCGTTGTGGATGGCGTGGGCGACCGCTGGAGCGAAAGGCACCAGGGGCATCTCGGCCATACCGCGCGCGCCAAAGGGTCCGTGCGGATCAGCCAGTTCGAGGATCACCGGGGTGATTTCAACTGGCATGTCGAGTACGGTTGGCAAAAGATAGGTGCTCAGGTGCGAGGTTAAGATCTGACCGTCGCGCACCTGGAAATGTTCCAGCAGGGCATAACCCAGCGCCTGGGCCAGGCAGCCTTCGACCTGGCCGGTGACCTGCTGCATGTTGATGGCTTTGCCAACATCGTGTACGCTGATGACGCGCAGTACCTGGACCTGGCCGGTCAGCAGATTGACCTCGACCTCGACGGCCTGGGCGCTGTAGCCGTAACAGTAGTTGGGCGTGCCGGTGTGCGTTTCTGGATCGATAGACGTGGTCGCGGGCGCGCGATACGTGATGGTGGCCTGTTCCTGGTAGTCGTCAGTAAAGCTCCAGCGTTTGCGCGCTTCTTTCGCCGCGTCGTGGACCGCGCGCCCGGCCATGAAGGTCAGGCGCGAGGCCGAGGCGCTGCCCGCGTTAGGGGTTTCCTGGCTGTCGTCGCAGAGCATAGTAATCTTGTCGGGCGCGATATCCAGAACTTCCGCGGCGATCTGGCGCAGGGCGAGCTGGCTCCCCTGGCCGACATCCGCCGCGCCAATCCGCACCACGGCCCGCTCAAGTTCGGCTTCTCCGTAAACCTCTACGGTCGCGGTGGACTTTTCGGGAAAGCCGAAGGAATAGCCTACGTTCTTGATCCCGCAGGCCACCCCAACGCCGCGCCTGAGATGTGCTTCGGCTGGCTGTGGTCCCTGGAAGCTATGCTCTTCATTGCGCGTATATTCCCAGCGCGCGCCAACCTCTGCTATACAACGCTCCAGCACGGGCACGATGCTCACGCCTGCCGGAAGTGGCTGATTGGTGGGTTCCAGGCTGCCTTCGCGGTAGAGGTTGCGCAGGCGCACGGTCAGCGGGTCGAGTCCAAGTGCTTCGGCCAGGCGTGTGACCATGTTTTCACAGGCGAAATGGGCCTGGGGCGAGCCAAAGCCGCGAAAAGCGCCGGAGGGGATATTATTGGTGTACACGGCATAGCCATCGACCGCGATATTGGGGATATCGTAGGGGCCGGTCATAAAAACGGCGATATCCTTAACAACTTCCACGCTTGTCGAGGCATAGGCTCCCCCATCAGCGATGGCGCGGGCTTCCACGGCGACGATCTTACCGTCGCGCGTGGCTCCCCAGCGGCAGCGCATGGTAACGGGATGGCGCTTGTGATGACCGATCATGGATTCCTCGCGGCTCCAGACCAGGGAGACGGGATGACGCAGTTTCCAGGCTGCCAGGGCCAGCAGGTGTTGGATCGAGAGATCTTCGCGCCCGCCGAAGGCTCCACCAATCGCGGCATAGCGCACGATTACCTCGTCCTCTGGCAGCTTAAGCATGGCCGCGATCTGGCGCCGGTCCTCGTGCAGCCACTGCCCGGCTGCCTCCACCACTACTCTGCCCCGCGTGTCCAGGTAGGCCACGCCTGCTTCCGGTTGCAAAAAGGCGTGTTCCTGCCAGGAGGTAGTAAAGGTCTCCTCCAGCACGACATCGGCCAGCGCGAAGCCCTGCTCGATATCACCTCTGCGCAGGGGAAAATGGAGCAGTTGATTGCTGGCGCGTTCCTCGTGAACCAGAGGCGCGCCTGCTTCCAGGGCCTTTGTTGCATCGGTGACAGCGGGCAGGTCTTCATAGCTAACGTTGACCAGTTCCGCCCCTTTGCGCGCGGCCTCTTTTGTCTCGGCCACCACCACGGCAACTTTATCGCCGCTGAAACGCACAACGTCGCCACACAGAACCGGCTGGTCTGCGTCGATCAGGCCGAAGGCGTTATAGGGCACGTCGGCGGCGGTCAGGACCGCGACTACGCCTGAAAGCTTGCGCGCCTGCTCGGTTTCCAGGGCCAGGATGCGTGCGTGGGGCCGCCCTGCGAAAACGACCTGGAGATGATACATCCCCGCTTTGACCAGGTCGGCGGGATAACGCGTCTGGCCATTGACCTTGCCCACGGCATCGGGTCTGGGCAGGGCCGCGCCAATCTTCTCATTCATGATTACTTCCTCCAACCTGGGCCAGTGCATCCAGGATTTTACGATAGCCGGTGCAACGGCAGAGATTACCACTCAGCGCGTTGCGCATCTGCTCCAGGTCGGGACGGAGGCATTCCTCTAAGAGCTTGGCCCCCGACATCAACATGCCCGGAATACAGAATCCGCACTGCACCGCGCCGCACTCGATAAAGGCCCGCTGTAAAGGCTGGAGATAACGGCCTTCATCCGCGATATCTGCCAGGTTTTGGGAAGCATCTGACGTGTCAGACGCGCCGGTTTCATGAACGGGCTGTTCTGGTGAACGCGAATACTGAAATTCAATCGTTTTCACATTCGCCCCATGCGCTTGCGCAGCGGGCACCAGGCAGGACATGACCGCCTGTCCGTTGAGCCAGACCGTACAGGCGCCGCATTCTCCCTCGGCGCAGCCTTCTTTGCAGCCAGTCAGCCCGGCATCCTCGCGCAAGAAATTGAGCAGCGTTTTCTTGCGCGCGTGAGCAAAGCGCCCTGTCTGACCATTAATGGTCGTCTGAATGCTATCATGTTCTAAATCGCGCAAAGGAGGAGCGGGCGAGCGCGTGGGCTGGCTGGTTTGCAATAAAACTGGATGAGCAGGCACTGTTTCGGCCTTGCCAGCCAGGCGCGTCAGGCCGTGGGCCAGGAGATTGGTGAGGGCCAGCAGGCGGTAGGAGGCGGAGGCGCGCACGTCGTCTATGGGTGCGCAATCGTGTGCGACCAGTTGCGCGGCCTGCTGGCAGATCTCCGGGTCCAGGTGTTTGCCGAGCAGAAAAGTCTCGACGGAGCTGGCACGCACAACTGTGGGCGCGACACAGCCCAGGGTGACGCGTGCTTCGCTGACCAATCCATCGGCGAAAGTGAGCGCCAGCGCAAGATTGACCACGGAAATAGCCTGGGCGCGGCGCAGGCCGAGTTTGAGAAACAGCTCCCGGCGCGCGCCCGCGCTCAGGGGGACGCGGATTTCGCGCAGGATCTCGCCCGGCTGGAGTTCAGTGCGGCGCACGCCGCGATAGAACTGGCTCAGTAGCAGGGTACGTTCGCCCGCGCTGCTGGCCAGCACCAGTTGCGCGTCGAGCGCCAGCAGAGGCGGAATGGTATCGTTGGCGGGCGAGGCGGTCAGCAGATTACCAGCCACGGTCGCGCGCGTGCGAATCTGCGGCGCGCCGACCTCCTGGCAGGCCTGAGCCAGCGACAGGGCGTGTTGCCAGCTCAGCGGGGATTGTAAAATAGTATTGTGCGTGGCCAGCGCCCCGATAGTAAGAAACGCGCCATCCAGGCGCACGTAATCCAGTTCTGGCAGCGCGCTCAAATCGATCAGCGTATCCGTAGGCTTGACGCCGCGCGGCAGCTCGACCAGCACATCCGTACCGCCCGCGATCAAGCGCGCGCTGGCCCCGTATTCTCCCGCGAGAGCAAGCGCCTCGTCCAGGCTGATTGGTTGTAAAAATGTGTTCCACATACGAAATCTCCTCGCCTATGCAGGGTGAGTGGCGCGGGAGCACCCCGCAGGCGAATAATCTCATCAATAAACCTGATTAAACCGTCTTGAGCTGCGCCTGCGGGGTGCTCCCCATCTATGCTTCCTGCTGTTCGGGCTTTAACAATTGTCCATGCCGGGCTAGCGGGAACTGGCCGCGCTCGTAGACAGTCACGCCGCGCACCAGGGTCTGGATGACCTGGCCGCGCCAGGTTTTCCCCAGGTAAGGGCTCTGGCGGTGCCTGTAGTGCAGATCTTCCGCGCGCAAAACCCCCGCGGCCTGGAGATCGACCAGCACAAGGTCAGCGTCAGTGCCAACTTCCAGCTTTCCCTTGTGCGGAATATGGAAGCGGTGCGCCACAGCCCCGGCGGTCAACTGAGCCAGTAGAGGCAGAGGCAATCCGCGAGCGAAGTAGCCCTCGGTCAGGAGGAGTGAGAGCAGCGATTGGCAGCCGGAGATGCCACCCCAGACCTGGAAAAAGTTCTCGGACGTTTTCAACGCGGCGGGCGCGGGCGAATGGTCGGAGCCCACAAATTGGATCTGCCCATTTAGCAGTTGTGGCCAGAGTCGATCCTGCTCCTCCTGAACACGCATGGGCGGCGAACACTTGGCGACCGCGCCCAGGCGCTCCACGTCTTCCTCGGTGAGAACCAGGTAATGGGGGCACGTCTCGCAGGTGATATCGCTGCCACGCGCCCTGGCCTCGGCTACCAGCGCGACGCCGCTGCCAGAACTGACATGCACGATATGCAGCGCGCAGCCCGTCTCTTCGGCCATGCGGATCGCTTTCCCGATGGCGTTCAGTTCGGCCTCGATGGGCCGCGAGCGCAGATAAGCGCGGATGCCGGTGCGCCCCTCTGCCTGCGCCTGGCGGGCCAGGGAACTGGTCAACTGTTCGTCCTCGGCGTGGACCGCGACAAGTTTGCCCAGGCGGGCCGCGGCGCCCATCCCATCGTAGAGCGCCTGGTCATCGACGGCTGAGAAATCCTCGATTCCGCTGTTACACATAAAGGCCTTATACCCCACCACGCCACAGGCCGCAAGCTCATCCAGGTATGCCAGGTTTGTCGGCACCAGGCCGCCCCAGAGGGCGAAGTCTACCAGGGCTGTCTGCTCGGCGGCTCGGCGTTTCAATTCAAAGCTCGCGGCGTCCAGGGTCGGAGGTGAGGCGTTCAAGGGCATATCGAAAAATGTCGTTGTGCCGCCAGCCGCCAGGGCGCGGGTGCCGGTGGCGAACCCCTCCCAGTGCGCGCGGCCCGGCTCGTTGAAATGGACGTGGGCATCAATGACGCCGGGCAAAAGCGTCAGGCCGCTGGCGTCGATCTCCCGCCTGGCGGTGCCGGACAACTGCGCTTCAATGGCTACCACGCGCCCATCGGCGATAGCGAGGTCAGCCGCGAGACTGCCAGCGGGCGCGATCAGCGTCCCATTGCGGATCAGCACATCGTACAGACTCATGCCATGCCGCTCCTTTCCCCATCGGCCATCTCATGCGCGGTGAGCAGCAGGAAGCGTTCCAGCGCGGCGATGGCCGCGGCCACGTCGGCCTCCCGCACAGACTCGGCGGGATTATGGCTGATCCCGCCGCGGCAGCGCACGAAGAGCATAGCAATCTCGGTCAGCTCGCTCAGCGCCACGCCGTCGTGCCCGGCTCCGCTGGGCAGGGAAAAGACCGGGTAGCCCGCGGCAATCAGCGCTTCCTGCCAGCGCTGGCGCAGGGCAGGCGAGCAGGCGATAGTAGAACTGCTCTGGACATGCTGGCGGGCAATTGTGATCCTGCGCCGCGCGCAAATCTGTTCGGCCTCCTGGTTAAGCTGGTCTACAGAACGCGTAAGCAAGTCGTTATCCTCGTGGCGAACGTCCAGGCTCAGCTCAACGTGTCCGGGCACAACGTTGCTGGCTCCTGGCTGAACGCGCATCTGGCCAACCGTTGCCACGAGTCCTGGCACGCTCCTGGCCAGAGTTTCCGCCGCGACCACGAACTCGGCTGCGGCGCACAGGGCGTCCTGGCGCAGATTCATGGGCAGCGTGCCAGCGTGTCCTTGCACGCCATCAAAGTGGAAAATCATGCGCTGCTGGCCCACAATCGAAGCCACAATCGCCAGTGGCAGATCACGCGCTTCCAGCACTGGCCCCTGCTCGATATGCACCTCGCAGTAACCGAGCAAATCTTTTGACGCCCAGCGCGCTCGTGTCAGCAGTGCTGGATCGGGATTACCACCAGACGTGCGCAGTGCCTCGGCCATGGAGATGCCTTCGGCGTCGTGCAACTCCAGGTCGCGAGCCTGGAATGTGCCAGTCATGGCCCTGCTGCCCATGTAGAGCGAGGGATAGCGCAGTCCTTCCTCGTCCGCGAAGCAGAGCAGTTCCAGGGCGAAAGGCAGGCGCTCGCCGCGCTTGTGCAGACGTTCCAGGCAGGTCAGCGCGACCATCACTCCCAACACGCCATCGTATTTGCCCGCGTCGCGCACAGTGTCCAGGTGCGAACCCAGCAGCAGCGTCTTCGCGTCTGCCTGCGCGGAGGCTCTGCGCCCGATCAGATTTCCCATAGCATCGACCTCGACCGTCATGCCCGCGGCCAGCAGCCAGCCTTTGACCGTTTCATGCACCTGGCGCATCGGCGGGCTGGCGAAACGGCGCGTCACGCGGCCAGGCTCCTCGCTAAACGTCGCCAGCAGTTCGCAGCGCTCCATGACCACGCGCGCGGCTTCTTGATAAGTGTCAGACATGCGTCTAACTCCCTCTATAGGTGCTGTACGCCCAGGGCGAGACCAGCAGCGGCACGTGATAATGCGCGCTGGCATCGGCAAGGCCGAAACGAACAGGGACAAGATCCAGAAATGACGGCTCCGGCAGGGCCACGCCGCGCGCCGCGAAATACTCCCCCACGGCAAAGACCAGTTCATACTCGCCGGGTAGCAGCGCCTCGTCGCGCAACAGGGGCTCATCCGTGCGCCCCTGTGCGCTGGTGCGCGTCGTTTTCAGCAGTTCACGTTTGTCTCCCAGACGCCAGAGCTGGATCTGCAAACCAGCCGCGGGCACACCATGCATGGTATCCAGCACATGCGTTGTCAACATACCAGCCATAGAACGCCTCCTCTGTCAACGTTGAAACGACAGGCGAATTGTGCCAAAGGCCGAGAAGGGATCAGTAAATACCTTCTCCTTGCCATGGTTTTCTGCCTCGACAACCAGGTCGCGGGTACGATTCTGGGCGTCGAAGGTCACCGAGGCCAGTTGGGGGAAGCGCTCCAGCAGGCGCGTGCCGAATTCGTAGACCAGGTGCTGGATCGACTCGCTAACAAATTCATCGAAAACCACCTCAATCAGATCGCGCACCTGCTCGGCAGGCACGTAGAACGCGTGATCGGGCGCGGTCAGCGCGGCGACATCGGCATAGGTCCAGGAGACATCCAGGTGAATAAACAATGGGCGGTCCTGGCGCTCGGGGAGCGTGGTATATTCATCCTGTACAAAATGCGTAAACGCGCTGCCCGTGACCTTAAAGAGTTCCAGGGACATGCGGCTACAGCGGTGCGAGGTAATCACTGCTTGCTGGTGCTCATCGCGGGCAAAGGTCATGCTGGCCTGTGCGAAATCGTTATGCGAGCGGCTAAAGAGCGCCAGGCTCTCCTGGGGAGCTGCTGCGCTGCCCGGCAGAGAAGCGGGCAGGAAAGATAGCTCGCGCGCGGTCAGGCGCAGGCTCTGCATCTGGGCATAGGTTGCCAGAAAACGCTCTCCCAGGAAGGCCAGCAGCTCCTCCAGAGTCGCCCCAGAAAAAGCCAGGGACTGGCGCAGAACAAAATTCTTCATGCTGTCGGTCGCGACCACGTTGCTATTATCGCCTTCGGTATAGGCCGGTAAAAAATTATCGCCAAAGACCTCCACATCGATTTCCAGTGCAAACAGCGTATTCGCTCGTCCACTAAAACGAGACTCAGGAATCGCGCTGACCCCCACCAGCGGGCGAGCATAAACGCGATAGACCGGAATGCGCAACTTCCCATAACTGATCGAGCACGTGTATTTCTTGTCCATATGTATTTCCCTGTTCCTGTCTATATGTGTTTCCCCTGTGAGAAAATGGCCGGGACGCTGGCGAGCATCGCCTGATTGCGTCAAGAGCAGCGCTACAGTTTCAGTTCTGAGAAGGCTCTATCTCCACCAGGTCGGCCAGGCGGAGCGCGCAGATTTTCGCGACCTCGGCCAGGGCCAGGTTAATTTCCTGGGCGCGGGTGTGTGCCAGACGCGTCTGGAAGCCCGCGAGTATGCTATCCTTTTTGTTTTCGCGGGCACAGATGACGAAGGGAAAGCCGAAACGCGCCCGGTACTCCTGGTTATAGCGCTGGAAGGCTGTGATCTCCTCCGGCGTGAGACGGTCGAGGCCGGCTGCCGCCTGTTCTCCGGTGGACGCTGGCGAGAGCGTGCCAGCCAGGGCCGCGCGTCCGACCAGGTCAGGATGCGCATTGAGCAGAGCCTCCTGCTGCTCGATGGAAGCTTCGTACATGATTGAACACAGGGCGCGGTAGAATGCATCTACGCTGGCAAAGGGACGCAGCGACCAGGCGCTGGTAACAATCCAGGGCGGGCCCTCAAACAGTCCTTCCAGAGCCTGAACAAAGCTTTCCTGCTCTAGTGTATTGATCTCAGTCAGGGTTATCTTCTGTTCTACCATACCATACCCACTCTTTCTCTAAATCAGCATCAGAAAACTCGCGAGGATACCATAGCGGCGATGGAGATAGATCGGGAATCCTTGCCCGATTACCGGCAGTGGTGAAGGCCGCGCGCTTCTGGGCGACCAGGGGAGACGCAGATATCTCTGAGTAACATATTCGTCCGCATACGCGGAATCCCATTGAATGAAACGTTGTTCCTGCCAGAAAGTATACCGAACCGTTCGGAAAAGCGTCAAATTGCTTATCTCTATTGATAAATATAACCGATGCCATCTGCCTATACAACACAATTCCACTGGCTAGAAAAAACTGAATAACTGGATAAAGGGAACAGAGAGGACGGTAGAGCCAGCCCGCGGGCTGGCTCTACCGTCCTCTCTGTTCCCTTTATCCAGTTATT
>DASVMX010000314.1:0-1849 GCA_036384215.1 Ktedonobacteraceae bacterium
CCATCACATACAGCCGCACTGGTGTCTCACGCTAGCCGCCTGTATCGCCCTGGACATACGCGTTCAACCAGGCCAGACCTTCGCGAGTCGCCGCGGCGGCGCCTCGAAGATCACCGTGCGTCCAGGGTCCAATCAGCAGGTGTGGCCGCTGACCTGTCTCACGCAGAGCCCGGAAGTCTTTCAGTTGCCAGAAAAGAAATAGATCATACCAGCCGGCAATGAAGGAGGCCGGGACAGTGAGTTCTTTGAGACGGGGACTATGATCAACCGCTTTCCAGTAATCATCCTCGGGCGCATAGGCAATGTTGTTCTGGAATGAGCGAGAGGGTTGATCGATGACCACGCGATCGGCTGTTTGCAGCGGCAGGCGCACATACGCCTGTTTCAGTTTCTGCTCGCGTTTGCGCGTCTCCAGGATCGTCTTGAGATTGAAGTTTGCCAGGCGTTCCATCGTCATGTTGGTTGACCAATCCAGTGAAGTTTCGAGAGTAAAAGAACCTCCCTGGAAGCGGAAGTGGTTGAAATCAGAGGTAGTGACATGTGGCACAATCGCCTTCAATTCCGGCCCGGCCTCAGCGGCCACGGCCCACTGCACAAAGCCCAGGTAACTGGCTCCAACCATGGCCAGTTCGCCGTTAAACCACTCCTGCTGTTTAAGCCACTCAACAGTGGCCAGCCCATCTTCCCGCTCATAGCGAGCATAGACAAACGCGCCGCCAGAACCTGCTGTTCCTCGACAGCTCTGAATCAGCACCTGGTAACCACGTTCGGCGTAAGGGCGGGCCGCGAGTGATCCGAAAAAGCCGCGCCGGCCATACGGCGAGCGCATCAAAACCGTCGGTTGTTTGCTTCCCCGACGAGGCGCATAATGATCTGCCAGCAGGACCACTCCATCTGGCATGGGGATCTGAAGGTCTCGTGTAACCACGATATCGTAGGTTTCAACTGGCGGCAATTTCATCAACCAGTTAACAAGACGGCTGGAGAAACTCACTGCACGCTCCTGTTCTTCTGCGCTCAACGCAGTTCTTTACCAGCGAACCCGGCGCGCACTCTCCACTCAAACAGAGTCGCCGAGCGCACTGGCCAGGCTCGCTACGCTTTGCCAATAGCAGTGTAAACAGTATCCAGAACCTATGACAAATCTGCCATAGCCCTATAGTTTAGACGACAAGCCGCCTGGGCCGAACACGTTCAACATCCACAAATGGGTCAGATGATCCATCCACTCTCTTTCACCTCTTATTACACTTTTTTCAGGGCTGCCAACTCTCATTATTAGTATAGCCCATCTACGCGGTCCGCCGCTTCTTTGGATCTTTCGAGATAAAGGAGAATAGTTATGGCTCGCAAAGTGGCGATGATGTTTGGTGTGGCTCTCGCCCTGTCTTTCTTGTTAACCCATCTTGCTTTTGCTCAAAGCAACGATGGTCATAGTCGATCTACTGCCTTACAAAACTGGCAGAAATACCCACCCGCAGCCAGCCTTTGCCATGCTCGTCGCCGCCGGTTGGTGAAAATCAACACGCGCTTGCGAACCGACCCAGCCCTCCAGCATATCTTTGGGCGCCAGGCATGCGCGGAGCAGTCGGTCGTCCAAGGGACGCTGATGCCTGTACTGAGGAAAATGGCCATCAGATGCAGCACGCTTTGGATCTGATCTACCAGCAGCATAGTCAGGGCTATCAGCACGACCCCCAGTACCAGCAAAAAAAACGCACGCGATCGGCTGATGGCCTGGGCAAGCACCCAGCCTGGCTGGGCCATCGGATTTCTGGATGAGGTGTGGTGGAGCCGGTTCGCTCTTCCTCGCTTGTATACCTGGCAAGATTCTGAGCAGCCAGTCCGG
>DASVMX010000315.1:0-13384 GCA_036384215.1 Ktedonobacteraceae bacterium
AGACAATCATTGGATAAGCACGAAAATGGACCAGGGTGGTGAAAAAACGCGTTTTTTCACCACCCTGGTCCATTTTCGTGCTTATCCAATGATTGTCTCCATTGACGTTGCACTCGGAAATGTCTACAATGGGGGAGATAAACGCGAGTGATGTGGAGAAATAGTGCTGCGCAAGGAGTCATGCATGGACCCTGAACTGAAGAGGCAACTGGCTTACTATAGCCCCTGGTTTTTTATCGCTGCTGTCTTTGCGCTTTTTGCGCTGCTCCGTTTTACTCGCACGGGCCTGCGCAAACGGGTGGATCGCATTGGCTATCATCTATTCAGGGAGCGCGGGCTGTTGATCTGGTTCTGGATCAATGCTCCCGGCGTGGTTTTGCACGAGTTGAGCCACGCGCTGGTAGTGTTGTTATTTTATCCCTTTGGTTTTCGTATCTCCAGTATTACATTTTTTCGCATCACGCCCAAGGTTGTAGAACCGGCGGGCGGGCGGCTGATGCGCGGTGGTGGGCGCACGTCGCTCCAGCTTGGCGAGGTACAGTACCTGCGCCCACAGGGCAAGCTGATGAGCAGGGTGGGCGATGGTTTGAGCGCGGTGGCGCCGTTGTTTGGTGGGCTGCTGGCTTTCTATATCCTCTATTGGGTTGGTACCGGGAATACGCTCTGGGAAGCGCTCAACAGTCCCGACCACATGCAAATTCTGCGTCCAGGCTGGCCGTGGTGGACGCTGATCTTCACACCCTATTTGATTCTGACCGTGACCTCGGAACTCTGGCCCAGCCGCCAGGACTGGCGCGGCGCGCGCTGGCTGCTGATTGTCTTGCTGGTGCTGGGCGTGCTCGCGGGCGTGCTCTTCTGGCTCAGCGGCGTGCTGGTCTTTAATACCGCCCTGTTACTGGGCGTCGCCAGCGCCTCAAGCGCCATCAATTTTGTGCTCCTGGTTCTGCTGGCCCTGGATCTGGTCTTTCTCCTGCTGGCCGAGATGTTTACGCGCTTGCTTGGTTGCTGACGAAGGCCAGTGTTTGTTGCCACAGAGAATTTCTGGTGCTGCTAAATAAAGGAAATCACGATTGAAACTTTTTCCTGGAAACAATCGTGGAATTTGTGAAGGTGAGAAGCGGGCACGCTTTTCTCGTAAATAGTGCATTGACCCTCCATATGCATTATGAACCAGGGAAGGAGACAAGATCTTCCCAGACTTACTCTCTACTGTCTCCTTCCCCCCTTCTTTTTCCCTCTGCTTTATCTATGAAGAAATGAATAAGTCTGGCTGGATTATTTTTGATTTCACCAAAAATAATCCAGCCAGGCTTATTCATTTCTTCATAGATAAAGCAGAGGGGTGGCCGGGTTATGTTATACTGGCATGATACGTATGGTTAAGCTGGAACTATTCTGGATTGGAGTACAGATACCTATGCCGACACGAGAAGATGCTTATCAGTTGATGGTTGCCCACGTAAAAAATGAGAGTTTGCAGAAGCATATGCTTGCGGTCGAGGTGGCTATGCGTTTTTACGCGCGCAAGTATGGTGAGGATGAGGAATTATGGGCTATGGCCGGTTTGCTGCATGACTGTGATTACGAGGAGTATCCTGACCTGCGCGAACACACACGGGTGGCGGCGGACTGGCTGCGCGAGGCTGGTTATGACGAGCGCGTTATTTATGCTATTCTAGCTCATAACGACATTAATCTGGAGACGAATCCGCGCAGTGATCTGCTTTCGCGGGCGCTCTATGCGTGTGACGAAATTACTGGTATGATTACGGCGACGGCACTGGTTCGCCCGAATAAGACGTTGACGGGGTTGGAGGTTTCTTCGGTACGGAAGAAAATGAAGTCCAAAGGTTTTGCCGCAGGGGTGAATCGCGAGGATCTGGTCAAGGGCGCGGCAGAACTGGATGTTGACCTGGATGAGCATATTGCCTTTGTGATCGAGGCGATGAGCAGTATCGCGGATGTGCTTGGTCTGGCCGGAAGCGCGGAACTGGTCGCGGATTAAGCTCGATTTGTGAATGTGTCCGCGCACGAAGGTTTGAAATAATGCAATCGCAGCATGCACGGATAAAGACACGCGCACATGTATTTACTGCCAGCGAGGTCGCGGAGTTTGAGTACTGTCCGCTGGCCTGGTGGCACGAGCAGTTTGAGGATTGGGCGCGGGCCGAGAGCGAGGAGCTATTCGCACGTCTGGTGGAGTTGGAGCACGAGCATGGCGCGCAGGCACCCGCGCTGCCCGAATATCGTCTGATTGAGCAATTGCTCTTGCGCCAGGGTGCTTTTGAGCGGGGGCATCAGCAACACGAAGAGCACGCCGGGGCCGTGGCGGACATTGAAGAAGAGATCGAGGAAGATCGGCGTCCGACCGGGCGGAGCAGCTTGCGCGGGCGCGCGCTGTTGATCGCGATCCTCGCGCTGTGCGGGCTGGCGCTCCTGCTACTCATTTTTTCGCAGGTGTGGCATTGAGCAAGCTATAGGGACTCTGATGCAAAGTATTCTATTGACCAGTGGGCTTCTGTGCCTCTTGCTGGCCGGGGCGCTGGGTATTCTGCTCTGGAATGAGCGGCGTACCCAGCGCGAGCGTTTATGGAATGAGCGCCAGCGAGCCCTGGGCCTGCCGGAGGGTGAGCTGGTTTACGAGGACGCGGATAGTCAGGGCGAGTCACTTTCGTCCAGCGAATTTCCGCTAATCGGCAAGCCCGATTATATCGTGCGCCTGCGCGATGGCCGCCCGGTTCCGGTTGAGTTAAAGCTGAACGTGCGGGATGCTACCGCTCCCTATGCCAACCATCAGATGCAGGTCGCGGCGTATTGCCTGATTCTGGAGGATTATTTTGAGCAGGCGCCCACTCACGGTATTCTACGCTACGCGGACCGGGAATTCACCGTCGAATATACGCCAGCCATACGCCGGAAAGTCATTCGCTTGCTGGAGCAGATGGCGTTATGCAGCGCCCAGGAGCCGCCGCCGCTCGCGCGCCAGCGCGTAGCCAAATGCCGTGTGTGTACGTTCCAGCCGATCTGCCCGGTTGGGCGAGATAAATAACAGTCAAAAGGGAAGAGAGCTATGTCGAGCGAAACAATCGAACTAAGCGGCCACATTATCGACTCCTGGACGCTTCCCCGCGCATGGGATGTAATTATGGATCGGGGTGGCAATTTTACCGTTGAAGAGATGCGTATCGGTATCCATAAAACGGAGCCAAGTTATGTACGCTTAAAAATAGAGGCGCCTGACGATCACACGCTGGAGCTGATCCTGACCGAGCTCCAGCAGTTTGGCGCGGCCCTCGTGGATGGCGATGACGCGCAGACCCACGCTGTGGAACAGCCAGGCGTGCTGCCTGCCGCGTTCTATTCGACCACTAACCTGCCCACCCAGGTGCGCGTCAAAGGCCAGTGGGTGCAGGTAGAAAATATTGAGATGGATGTGGCAGTAGTCATCGATGCCAGACACAAACGCGCCTATTGCAAACCCATGCACGAAGTTCAGGTGGGAGATCAGGTCATCACCGGGCACAGCGGGATTCGCGTCCAGCCCTTTGAACGGGCCAGGGAGCGCGAGTCATTTGCCTTTATGCAGAGCAGTGTTTCGACCGAGAAGGTCAAGGTGCTGGCGATTCACGAGATTGCGCGCCAGATGCGAGAGACGCGCGCGCGCGCGGGGAAGATCCTTTTCGTGCTGGGGCCCGCGGTCATTCATACCGGGGCCGGGCGCTACGTCGCGCAGTTAATTCGCCAGGGCTATGTACACGTCATCTTCGGCGGCAATGCCATCATCACCCACGACGTTGAGTCCGCGCTCTTCGGCACCTCGCTGGGCGTGGACCTGCGCAGCGGCGAACAGGTTGAAGGTGGACACCGCAACCACCTGCGCGCTATCAATACCATTCGCGCGGTTGGTTCCATTGAAAAGGCCGTGGAGAGCGGTCTGCTGAAAGAGGGCATTACCTACGAAGCGCAGACCCGCGGGTTGAAGATGGTCCTGGCCGGTTCTATTCGCGATGATGGCCCCATGCCGGGCGTGATCAGCGACATGCAAGAGGCGCAGAAGCAGATGCGCGCGGCTCTGCCAGGTGTCGAGATGGCCGTCATGGTCGCCTCTATGTTGCATGCCATCGCCACCGGCAACGTCCTGCCGGCCACCGTGCGCACGGTCGTCGTCGATATCAACCCCTCGGTTGTCACCAAACTGGCCGACCGTGGCAGCTTCCAGGCTGCTGGCCTCATCACCGACGCGGAGCTATTTCTGCGCGAACTGGCCGAGGAACTCAGCGAAGCATAAAAGACCAGTCTTTTATGCTTCGCTGGCCTGTTTCTGGCGTCCATAGTAGCGGCGGGCTTTGGCGCGGTTGCCGCAGGTGTTCATGTCACACCAGCGGCGGCTGTGGTTTTTGCTGGTGTCCAGAAACAGCCAATCGCAGTCATCAGAGGCGCACATACGCACGAAGCGCAGGTCGGGCGAGGTCAGCAACTCAGCCGCGTCGCGGATGATGGGCCAGAGAGGAAGGTGATACGAGTTGCCCTGCTCGCTCCAATGCCATGCGAAGCCCGGCCCGCTGGGCATCAGCGAGAGATGAGTCATGGACGCCGTAAAGAGCTGGTTGAACTGCCCGATCTCCCAGGCGTTCCCAGGCTTGCCACCGGCGATCTTGCTCATCATCTGAAACAGCACATTGCGCGCTTGCTTGATCTCGACCAGTCCGCGCGCCGCGAGCTCTGGCTGTTGCTCAGCCCCGCGCTCTAATTGCGCGCTCTGCTTCTCGTCCAGAATCTGCGCCAGCCGCGCCCAGGCCAGTAGATCGGCGTAGGTATGAAGCACCTCGACGGGTTGTACTCGCCAGCGATCCGATAGGGTATTAATAAAATCCAGGCACACGCGCCCGCCGCTGAATTCAAATTGTGTGATTGTATCGCTTTTCTCTGACATCCGTCTAACCCCTCAGGGCTTTCCCATTCTCCAAACTCGCCGCTTGCGGCGGCTCGCAAGGTGTATGTACTGCATGTTTTGCGGGATACGCCAGCAAAACATGCAGTACATACATGCAAAAGGACCGCGCAGCGGGACCAGTCCAGGTGCAGCGGAGAATGGGAAAGCCCTGCCTAACCCTTAAAACAATATTGACAGGTTATAATTCTCTATGGTATACTCGGATTAACTACTAAAGTTATTTTAGACGGTTAGGTCAATATTGTCAATGCCGAGATGCAGGGAGCGCGCCGTTTTCTCTGGCTATCCGGGCAGTGTATGGCAGGACCAGGAACAGGGGATGTTCAGAAGAGAATAGCTATGCGAGAGACGGATGATGTCACAAAGCTGGCCGGGGCGCTGGATAGTACGCGTTTGGGGAGTAGCCGGGTCTGGAAGTATGATCTTGTGCCTCTGTTGATGACGGTGATCTGGGGCGCGACGTTTCTGGTGACGAAGGAAACGCTCAAGCTAATCGGGCCGTTTACGTACCTCAGTCTGTGTTATCTTGTTGCCACGCTGACATTGATAGTCATTGTTCGTCGGCGCCTGGCACGAATTACGCGCGCGGAGCTGCTGTGTGGTCTGTTGATCGGCGTGGTGCTCTTCGCGGGTTACGCGTTCCAGACGGTAGGAATGCAATGGATTAGTGTGAGCAAGACAGGCTTTCTGACTGGCCTGTATGTGCCGCTGGTGCCGCTTTTCTCTCTATTTTTCTTGCGCCAGCGCGTGGCGATTACCGCCTGGCTGGGTGTGCTGCTCTCGGTGATGGGCCTTTTTCTGCTCTCGGTCAACGGGCAATTCAACCTGAGCCTTGGATGGGGAGAAGGATTTTTGCTGGCCTGCGCGGTGGCTTTTGCTGTTCAGATTGTGCTGATTGGCAAATTCGCCCCGGCGATGGATGCGATTAACCTGGCGATTATTCAGTTAGCGCTGACCACGGTGCTCAGTTTTATTGCCTTGCCCTTGCATCACGAGCCGCTTGCCGCGCCGCCGCTGCTGGCCTGGGTGCCGATCTGCTTGCTGGGCACCCTGGATATGGCCTTTACCCTGGTCGCCATGAACTGGGTGCAGCAGTACATCAGCGGGACGCGCGCGGCGCTGATCTATTCGCTGGAACCGTTATGGGCAGCGTTTTTTGGCGTGTTGATCGCGAAAGACGTACTGAGCGCGGTCGCGTGGCTTGGTTGCGGCTGTATCTTCGCGGGTATGGTTATTGGCCGTTTGGAAAAGCTCAGCTTCCGACTGTGGCGCCGCGCGGATAAATAGGGCATTTGACACTGTGATGCAACCAATTGCCTCCATTATGCTTTATACCAACTGAGGAGTATAAGCGCGAGCTTTAAATGTTCTCTGTAGGGGGTTATAACGTATGTATTTGGAGGAGAGCTATGCGTGTTTACGGCTTGTCATCGTCTGTCAAGAGCCTGGGCTGGCTGCTGGGGCTGACCCTTTCAGGTTTAATAGTGCTCTATCCTCCCATGGTGGGGATTTCGTATACTTATCTCTGGCCTTTCTATGGCGAGGGATATAGCTGGCGATTTAATATCCTGTACAATATGAAAACTGGCGGCCTGGCCTGGCACCTGCTTGGGTATCTGCACCGCTCGCCTTATGGTTATATGAGTGGATACAGCACGCTGGCACAATGCGCACCTTTTTTGTTTGTTGCTGTCCTGTTCCCGCTCTGCGCGTGGCTGTTCTGGCGCAGGCTGGTTGACTACGCCGAGCGCCCGACGATTCTAAGGGGGATGCTAAGCGCTTTGCTGGCGCTGGGAACATCTCTGGTGCTAACCTTTCTGCTGGATCAGGCCGGTGGGAGAATCGTATTGAACCTGGTCAATATTTCTCTTCCCAGGAATCTGGAAATCAGAGCTATGATCTCAACAATCTGGATTACAGTCGTTGTCCAGACAGCGCTTTTTGCTCTGCCCACCCTGGTCCTCGGCGGCCTGCTGGCCTGGCTCCAGGGTCAACGCGAGGCCCGATTTAGAGCCAGGAGGCCAGTATTGCATGTAACACGTGAGGAGTGATGTTTTTCAGATGCCGGGAGGCTGGCGGTTAGCCATACGTTCGAGGCGAGCTGCCAGTTTGTGCAGTTCTTCGCGTAGTTCGGGTGGATGAATGACGATGAAAGGCCAATCCATGCGGGTGAGCAAGCTTTCGGCTAGCCAGGACAGGTTGCCTGTGGAGCATCGCATCATGATGCCCTGGGGTGTTTCTTCAAGGCTGGCGACAGCTGGTTGGATGTACTGCCGGGCTCTACCAAGTGTGGTTTCCAGCAGGATTTCGACGGGCCAGGTCGAGGGGGTGGTGCTCAGGGAGTGCATGACGTGCTCGACGCAATCGAAATTGAGTGGACGCGTGAAGGTCTGGTCGCGCATCTCGACGAAGCTGATGCGGTCCAGGCGGAAGATGCGCAGACCCTGGCGCAGGTGGCAGTAACCTGGAGCGTACCAATAGCCGCCGCGATAGACCAGGCCGTAGATATCGGCCTCGCGTTCGCTCTCTTTGCCGTCCCAGGTCTGGTAGCGCAGGAAGACCCGTTGTTCGAGCTGGGACGCGCTACAGAGGGTGAGCAGGATCTCGCTGCTGGTGCTGACGTTATACGGAGGGAAAGTCAGGCTCAGCGTCTCCTGGACCGCGCGCACGCGTTCTTGCAGAGTTTTCGGCAGCACGCGCTCGATCTTTGCCAGCGCGCCCTCGACGGCGGGCGCGGCTACAATCAGGCCCAGGCGGCGCACAGCTAGCAGACCGAGGGTCAGAGCCAGCGCCTCTTCTTCGGTGAACATCAAGGGTGGCAGCTTGAAGCCGGGGCGCAGGCGGTAGAAGCCATGGCGTCCGCGTTCAGCCTCAATGGGGAAGCCCAGATCCTGGAGCATAGTGATATAGCGGCGCACAGTGCGCGTATTGACCTCCAGGCGTGTGGCCAGTTCTGGCCCGCTCAAGCGCTGGCGCGTTTGCAGCATCTCCAGGATAGTAAGGACGCGGGTGGCCGGAAAGTACATGGCGGTTTCCTCTAATTTTGTGAAAGCTTTGATTTCTTTGTCCTAATCAGGCTCAATTTTAACCGCTTTCCCTGGTAAACTCAAGGGAGGTATATTTTTTAATATGGAGGAGAAACGCTGATGAGGGCACACACCGGAGGCGCGGCTCCTCTTCGGCTGATGCCTATTAGACGATGCTCGCCATCGTCTTACTCTCTTTATACTAACGCATAATTTGGTGTGCCAATGAAAGGATCAAACTATGTCTGAACAAGGCGAAAAAGAACCGGGCAATAAAGCAGAGCTTCTAGATTTGATGAGAACAGGCTACACGGCTTTCGAGGCGCTGCTGGCTCCTTTGAGCGCGGAACAATTGTGCGCGCCAGGCGTGAATGGCGAGTGGACGATCAAGGACATCCTGGTCCATCTCACGGTCTGGCAAACGCGTGTTTCCCTGCGCATGGAGGCCGCGGCGTGCCACGAGGAGGCGCAGCTTGCGCCAATTGAGACTGAGGAGCAGATGAACATTTTCAACGACGCGACCTTCGCGGACAATCGCGCGCGCACGCTGGCGGAAGTGCAGGCAGAATTTCGCGCCGCCGTGCAGCGTCTGGACGCCAATGTCGCGGCGGCTGACGAGAGCGATCTTTTTGAGGCGGGACGTTTCCCCTGGCTGCCTGGCGGGAAGCTCTGGGAGAGCATCGCGGGCAATTCTTTTGGGCATTACGAGGAGCACGTACCGATGATTACAGGCTGGCTGGCCAGCCAGCAGGCATAGCTCAGAGCGAGATTTGTATGACACTACAGCTTTCGCGCGAGCAGGCGCGTCGCTTGCTCGCCAACTACCATTTTTGTCCCACTGATGTGCCTGGCGTCTTTGAGCGCCTGGGAACGGTGCAGTATGATCCGCTCAATCCTGTGGGGCGCAATCCCGACCTGGTTTTCCAGGCGCGTGTACCTGGCTATCGCGTGGACGACTGGCAGGCGCTCGCTTATGGGCAACGGCTGATCTACGATACCTGGGATAAACAGTCATCCCTTCCCAAATACCGTTGAACAAGAGCCAGGCTCTCTGCGGTTACTATTTCGGTTTCCGAAAGCAGCCAGAGCGCGTAAAGCGGTGCCTCGCTCTTGACCGTGTTGCTGGTTGCTTTTGTAATATATTCCAGTGTGGTTTCATAGTCCCTGAACAGGTATTTTTCGTCCAGTTCTGGAACCAGGTCTTTGTAGCATACGCCAACACATACGCCAGGCTCAGCGGGCACTTCCCGCTTTATCCCCATGGCCGCCGTTTGTCCCTGGATGGATTGCCATGTCCGGTTGGGCAGTAGCTTTAATATGTCCATGTAGAACGTGCGCGGGTAATGTTCCCGAATAATGGCTTTTTCCTCGTCACTGAACTTTCCCTGCCGACCTGGCGAGGCTTTCCAGATATAGGCGACATCCAGGCGCGGGCATACGGCATCCAGCCAGTCAATGGTCAGGCGTATCCAATGAGGCGAAACAACCTCGATGACTATCTTGTTGATAAGCAGGCTGAACGCCCTTTGCCGCTTGGCCAGGTCGAACCTGGCCCAGACCGCATCAAAATTCCCCAGCAAGCTATGCACCTCTGCAATTTCTTCGGGGCTGTCCATCATGCCCAGCTTTTCTTTCTTGGCTTCAAGCGCCATTTGGCGGCCCATCAAATCCTGCTGTTCTTCCTCCAGCATGACGTACATGGGATCTTTCACGCTGGTCCGCATGCGTTTTTGGGCGTTTTCCATCAGTTGGATTTTTATGCCCTCTATCTGCTGGGGAATGCTGATGAAATCCTCCGATTGCTGGTTATAGACCTGTTCCAGGGTCGCCTTCACCCTGTCTTTCATTTCTATATCGGCCTCTTCCAGCGCCCGCAGCCGATCTATGACGATGGCGTCAAACTCGGCTCCCGGAATGCAGCACCATCTTTTTCTCGTCATGCAATGTGCAGGTTTGCGGTAACCCAGATAGTTAAGTGTCGATTCTTCCTCATAAATTTGTTCATAAGCGCTTATGAACGTCGTTTCGTCCGGGGAGGGAGGCGTAAGCAGAAGCCTGCCGTGAAACAGCAAGTTCGGCGGCGTTTCACGTGTCTCCCGAATGCGTGTGGTTCCCCGGTAATTATCCACCGGCTCGCCTTCCAGGGTGTAGCCTTTCAGCCTGGCATAGCCTTCGGCAAACAGGGTGTAGTCGAGCACAGCGGGGTGATTATCGATGATGACATCCGGCTTGTCCTCATCCGGCTGCCACCAGCCTATCAGCATCTCATTGGTAAACAAATCGCGCAACGTCTGGTCGGAGCGGGGCTTATACCCTACGCCTGGGATATGGTGTATGCAGGTCTTAATCAGATATTTTTCCCTGTCCGCTTCTGGGATTTCAGGAAAAAGATAAGCCATCCGATCGACTTCCCGGTTGAGTTTACTAATATTCCAGTCAAGCGCCTGCGCCCTGAGCGCGAGTTTGCGCATTTCCTTCGCCCACGGCTCATAAATCACGATGATCTGGTTCTGCTTCTTTCCCTTGGCTGCCAGGCCAGGAGGCAGTAAACGCCCGTCATAGCCTCCCTTATCCGCTTTGTTCTGCTTGCATTGGAGCATGTGCTTGACGTGCCCTTCGATATAGCCGTAGGCTTCACGCATCTTGTCCTGGAAAGACACCAAGTCCCGATACAGGGTAAAGTCATAAACTCTGGTGCGCTCGTCGCTGGCGGCAGACGAGATAGGCGGCACAATTACCTTAATCCGCTTTTCTTCAGCCAGCCTGGTGAAAACGCCCACCTGATCCATGTGTTTATTGCGGAATAATCGATCTTCCCTTGCCATCACGACCACGCCGACGATACCTTTGTGCATGTCCCGATAGAGACGGTCGAGTTCCGCTCGCTGGTCAATCCGTTTTTGCCCGGAGACGCCTGCGCCTTCATCGTAGAGTTCCACCCGCGGCTCGTCATCGCCATAAAGCAGCCTGCCGTAATCCTGTAGCCCTAATTGGGTTTCCCGGCTTTCTCCATAGGCCGTATCTGCTCCGGTTTTGGACTGTCGCACCAGGACGGCGGTCGTCTGGGTTTTATCGATTTCTGGTAATTCCCCCGTATAGTTATTACGGCGATTCTCCGCCTGGCGGAATACGAATGCTCTGGGTTGCGGCATTCTCTTGCTCTCTTTCTCCCAGTCAGGGAGGCTACGGATATGCGCTACATATCCCTATAAACAACTATACCATAAAAAACTGTAGCTTACTGCCCGAATCCTTTTACTCTCTGATGGGTGGAAACTCCTGGATTCGCAAGTCTTCTGGAAACTCTGCTATGTCCTCTCCTTTCGTATTGCGCAGGCGATGATTTCTCGCATATACACTGCCGAGCTGCTTCATGAAAAACGCCACATCATACGCCTGACATTCATCCCTGAGTGCCCGTGCCCACGAAAGCTCCATTGGCCGGTGCTGGCTGCCGCTGTATCCTCCGCAGATGGCCCAATTGATTGCTTGGCGACCAAGCCAGGGAGCAAGCGTCACCTGCTCGACAAGGGGTTCACAAGACAGAAAAATGACTGGCGCGGGCAGGTCGATGATGTATGGAATGCGTTTCTCCGCTGCCGCCTGGGTGCCGACCGAGGTTCCTATCCAGGTGTTGCCCGGCCAGACCTGTAACCAGCTTTGGGGCACAAGCTGCCGGATGAACTTCGGACGCTTGGTGAGGAGTTGCCAGTCAAGGTATGGCGTCTCTTCAATCAGCTCCCAGAGCCGTTTTCGTGCTTCCGCGACCTGGGGATGGGGTTCAAACACATCCGATAGGCTTGCACAAAAGACTTTGAACCGCCTCCCCTGCTCCTGCGCCTCCCGGTTCCACTTGCGCGGGTTGTCGTGGGTTTTGGTCAAATGGCGATTCGAGCCGTGAAGGCTTCCCCACACATGCATATCATGCCGGTTCGCCCAGCGAAGCGCATAGCAATCGCCGCATTCCGCCTCTGTCACTTTTTGACATCCGATCCATTCATTATGGGTTTTGTCTGTCCAGCTAATCGTCGTTATTTCTCCCATATAGGCTCCCTACTTTCCTGGAAAACGATAGGTGTGTACCGGGACAACATTGTGCTTGAGATAGGCAATGGCATGCACCGTGAGTGTTCCGCCCTGCGCGGTGACGTTGCTTTGTACGACCAGCGCGGTGAACGAAACCAGATGATAGAATTGCGGGATGGCAATACTACGCTGCGCGAGCTTCTCTATGTCCACTGCTGAATACACCAGCGGCGTGCAGGTCTTCGTAAGCGCCAGCAAAGAAGCCGCCGCCTGATCGCCCGCCTGGTGGCTCGCGGAGAATGTAGTCGTGCAGTCAAGGGGAAGCAGGATAAATCCGGGCTTTACTTCCTGCTGGGCCTGGGCGTTCACCGCATCATTAACCTGTGCGGCGAGTGCCTGCCTGCCGGTGCTGATGTCGTCTTTAGTCAACAGAGTGATGTCGCGTGCGTCATGGCCGCCGCTGAAAGCGTAGAGGTTCTGCGCGAGGATGGACGTGCCGCAGCATGCCTGGTTGATGTCACTGGCCGGGATGTTGCCCCTTGCCCCGGCAGTGCTGCTTCTGGCCGTCACCGAAACGGTGCCGTAGGTCGGCGGGGTCGTCGCCGTTGCGGGAGGGATGACGGCAGTTTGCTCCGTCACGACCGTGACCCCGTCTTTTCCGGTGAGGCTGGTGCCTGCGGGCACGGTCTGCGTAGTGAATGCGCCGTTGTAGAACGTAATCAGGCCGGTGGCCTTGCTTGCATCCTGATGGATGCTGCCGGTTGCCGCAATCGTGGCCTGTTTTTTGATGCTGATAGCAGGCGGGGCAGAAAGAGACAATTGTCCTGCCTCTGGGTGACGGGAAAGCGTCAGAATGACGGTTTTCGTGATGCTGGTATCGTAGGTGTTGGGGTAGAACTGCGGAAGCAGTAGGGAAGCGGTAGGAATAACGATACACAGCAGAGAAAGAATAATGCCGCAAAAAACGCCAAGAGCCACATACCGTGTTGGCTGTGGCTGCCCGTCGTCACCGTCCAGGATTATTGTTTCGTCCTCGTCTATGGGCGTTTCCTCGAAGTACACATGAATGGTGCGTATTTTCTCCTGCTGCATGGGTCAGCCTCCCAGAGAGGGGGGATTGCTCCCCCCGCTCGCTACATTGGACGGCGGAACGAACTTCGTCCCGTTGTTGGTAAAGACAATGGTCTGGTCGGTGACATGGATGAGCATGTCAGGCTTGCTATCGCCGTTGACATCCGAGAAGATCAGGGTAACGGGTGCCAGGTCCTGACCGTTGCCGAACAACTCCCCTCCGCTGTATATGACAGCGCGGGACGGGTCGCCACCAGGAATTTCAATGACCACGATATGCCGGTTGAGGTTCATGGCGATAAAATGG
>DASVMX010000316.1:0-4923 GCA_036384215.1 Ktedonobacteraceae bacterium
GCGACCTACTTGCTCCATCTTTGCCACCTGTTTTCTCTTATGATAACAGAGAAAAGCGATTTTGACAATATGTTGACGAAGTTTTTCTGGAGAAGGGATGGGAGAGGAAGCACAGCAAAACTGGCCTGGCCAGTTTTGCTGTGCTTCCTCTCCCATCCCTTCTCCAGAAAAACTTCGTCAACATATTGTCAAAATCGCTTTTCTCTGTTATCATAAGAGAAAACAGGTGGCAAAGATGGAGCAAGTAGGTCGCGTTTCCCGGTAGAGAGAGTTCGGGGCTGGTGAAACCGAACCCGCGACGTTGACCGAAGATCACTCCTGAGCCGCTGGCAGAAAAGACTGAGTAGAGCCAGCCGGACCCTCCCCGTTACCAGAGAGGCTTATATCGACCAGCACAGGCCAGCAAGACGTTCGGCCCGTGGGTCCGTGTAAGGTGAGTGAGCCAGTTCGCAACGACTCTTCCCTCGCCACGAGTGAAGAGAAAAGCGCATTGCTCTGGCTAATCAGGGTGGTACCACGGGAATTCCTCTCGTCCCTTTGCGGATGGAGGATTTTTTTTGTGATGGATTCCCTATGATATGTTGTAAGCTGAAGTCGTATTTAGGAGCCCGGTAGCATATTGCAAAGGAGCGCACTGATGAAAACCAAGCTGCTGTATCATGAAAATAGCTTTATGTTCGAGTCTACCGCGACGGTCGTGGCCATTGAGGGCGACGAGATCGCGCTGGACGCCACAGTTTTCTATCCCGGCGGCGGCGGCCAGTTGCCCGATCATGGCACGCTGAGCTGGGAAAATAGCAGGCAGATCGGCAATGTTATCGCTCTGAATAAACGCGACGATGTGGTCTGGCATACCCTGGATACCCTGCCGCCCGCGGTGGGCAGCGAGGTCGTCTGTACAATCGACTGGGATTTCCGCTACCGTATGATGCGCACTCACACGGCGCTGCATATTCTCTGCGGCACCATCTGGCGCGAATTCGGTGTTCAGGTGACTGGCGGGCAGATGTATCCCGACCGCGCGCGCATGGATTTCGCGATGGAGGATCTGAATAAAGAGCGCCTGGCCTCTATCGAGGAAAAAATCAACGAGGCGGTCCAGGCTGACTACCTCATACGCGTCTATGCCTTACCGCGTGAGAAGGCCTTCGCGATCCCGGATCTGATTCGCACAAAAATTAATCTACTGCCAGCGGAAATGCAGGAGATACGTATCGTCGAGATCGTCGGGCTGGACCTCCAGGCGGATGGGGGCACGCATGTCAACCACACCAGGGAGGTGGGCGGCATCCAGATTACCAAAGCAGAAAATAAAGGCAAAATTAATAAGCGCCTGGAAATTAAACTGATCGATTAATCTGCTTCCACCGGAACCGGGGCTTGTCCGTTCTCCGTGAATGGAGCGACGCTGCTGGCTCGCGTCATTCTCTCCTGCGTATGATTTGCGGCGCTGGCAACATTTATTACGGGCAAAACGACGAGGACCAGCAGTGCCGCTCCATTCACGGACTTTCGTGGTCCCCATAGTTGGGTGGAACCAATCAAGGTTGCATTCATTTGCAATGCTGTTCTCATTCAGTTATTACATTTTTAATCCCTGTTTTCATCAGGAGGAGGTTGTTGTCGTGTCTGTAAAATCGAGTGTCTTCCGCCCCGTTAAGCAGGCGGACCAGGTGGATTATCCACAGTTGGAGCAGACCATCCAGCAGTGGTGGGACGAGCATGGCGTCCTGAAAACCTACTTGCAGCGCAACGCGCAGAGCGGGAAGCGCTATTCATTCCTGGATGGCCCTATGACTGCGAACAATCCCATGGGCGTCCATCACGCCTGGGGTCGCACCTATAAAGATCTCTACCAGCGCTTCAAAACCATGCAGGGCTACGAGCAGCGCTACCAGAACGGCTTTGACTGCCAGGGTCTGTGGGTCGAAGTTGAGGTCGAGAAGCAGTTGGGCTTCACCAATAAACAGCAGATCGAGGAGTACGGCATCGCGAAGTTTGTAGAGTTATGTAAAGAGCGTGTCTTTACTTTCGCGAAGAAGATCACCGAGCAATCGATCCGCCTGGGCCACTGGGCCGATTGGGGCAATGACTACTATACTCTCTCGGATGAGAATAACTATACGATCTGGTCATTTCTGAAAAAGTGCCAGGAGAAGGGGCTGCTCTACAAGGGCCACGATGTGATGACCTGGTGCCCGCGCTGCGCCACCGGCATCTCGAATATGGAGACGCTAACCGAGGACTATCAGGAGCGTGAGCACCTCAGCCTGTACGTACGCCTGCCGCTGGTCGACCGACCCGGCGAATACCTGCTGGTCTGGACAACCACGCCCTGGACGCTGGCCGCGAACGTGGCCGCCGCGGTCCACCCGGACCTGTCTTATGTCAAGGTGGAACAGGATGGCGAGTTCTACTACCTGGCGGAAAAGCTGCTGACAGTGCTCAAGCAACTCAAGGGTCGCGACAAGGGCGATTATCATGTGGTGGAAACGCTGCAGGGCCACGACCTGGTTGGTCTGAAGTATCGCGGTCCCTTCGATGAGCTGCCCGCCGCTCAGGGCGTTGAGCATAGCGTAGTGCCCTGGAAAGAAGTCAGTGCGGAAGACGGCACCGGCATCGTGCACATCGCTCCCGGCTGTGGTCGCGAGGACTTTGGCCTGGGCAAAGAATTCAACCTGGCCGTGCTCGCGCCCGTGGACGACTTCGGTATCTACGTCGAGGGCTACGACTGGCTGACCGGGCTGAGCGCCGCGGACGTGGGCAAACAGGTCGCGGAGAATCTCACTCAAAAGGGTCTGCTCTATCGTCCGCAGAACTTCAGACACCGCTATCCCGTCTGCTGGCGCTGTAAGACCGACCTGATCTTCCGCCTGGTCGACGAGTGGTTTATCTCCATGGATAAGCTGCGCTACGAGATCATGGAGGTCGTCAAGCAGATCGAGTGGATTCCGGCCTTTGGCTTCGACCGCGAGATGGACTGGTTGACCAACATGGACGATTGGATGATCTCCAAAAAACGCTACTGGGGCCTGGCCCTGCCGATCTTCGACTGCCCCGAGTGCGGCACCTTCGAGGTCATCGGCAGCAAAGAAGAACTGAAAGCGCGCGCGGTTTCCGGCTGGGAAGAGTTCGAGGGTCACTCGCCGCATCGCCCTTGGGTGGACAACGTCAAGATCGCCTGCAAAGGCTGTGGCGCGGAGGTTTCGCGCATCAAAGACGTGGGCAATCCCTGGCTCGACGCCGGTATCGTGCCCTTCTCGACCATGGGCTATCGTACTGATCCAGAGCACTGGAAAAAATGGTTCCCGGCTGACTTCGTCACCGAGTCGTTCCCTGGCCAGTTCAAGAACTGGTTCTATTCAATGCTGGTGATGAGTACCGTGCTGGAGAATACCGCGCCCTTCAAGACCCTCTTCGGCTACGGCACGCTCATGGGCGAAGACGGCAAGCCCATGCACAAGACCAGTCCGAATTTCGTCTCCTTCGACAACGCGGCGGAGACGGTCGGGTCGGACACCATGCGCTGGCTCTACTCCAACCATCAGCCCGAACAGAACCTGAACTTTCCGCGCGTGCCCTCGGCGGATGACATGCAGCTCGCGGCCCGCACCGGGCGCCCGGTTCGCCTGAGCGACAAATGGATGCTGGTGCGCCGCACTCTGGATAAGATCTGGAATGTCTACACCTTCTTCGTGAACTACGCGAATATCGACAGTTTCGATCCGACGCAGTACAAGCTGCCGGTGGCCGAACGCAGCGAGATCGACCGCTGGGTCATCTCGGAGCTGCACCTGACCATCCGCGCGGTCACCGCAGGTCTGGAAAACTACGACACCCAGAAGCCCGCGGAAGCAATCCAGGACTTCCTGGAGAATCTCTCGAACTGGTATGTGCGGCGCAATCGCAAGCGCTTCTACACAACCGGCATGGACAGCGACAAGGTGGCAGCTTATCTGACACTCTACGAGTGCCTGACTACGCTGATCACCCTGCTGGCCCCGTTCGTGCCCTTTACCACGGAAGAGCTTTACCAGAACCTGGTGCGCAGCGTCAATCCGAGCGCCCCGCTGAGCGTGCATCTCAGCGATTGGCCAGAGGTAGACGAAAGCCTGATCGACGAGCAACTGGCCCGCGAGACGCATCTCGTACTGCTCGTCGTCGGCCTGGGCCACTCCGCGCGCAAAGGCATCAAGGTCCGCCAGCCGCTCAGCACGCTGTTCGTGCGCGTAACCAGTCCTGAAGAGGAAGAGGCGCTCACGAAACATAAAGACCTGGTACTGGAAGAGCTGAACATCAAGCAGCTCAACCTGATGAGCGCGGACAGCGACATGCTGGCCTACACGCTCAAGCCGCAGGTCAAGATCCTGGGTCCGAAATACGGCCCGCTGGTGCAGAAGATCCTGGCACGCTTCAAATCCCTGGACGCCCACGGCGCCAGCGAAGCGGCGCGCCAGATCCAGACTACTGGCAAGTTCAGCTTCACCCTGGAAGGCCAGCAGGTCGAGCTTGACGCCAGCGAAGTCGAGGTCGTCTCAACCGCGCGCCCCGGCTTCGTCGCCGCCGAAGAGCGCGGCTACGTCGTGGCCCTGGATACCACGATCACGCCTGAACTGCGCGAAGAGGGCCTGGTACGCGACCTGACGCGTCTCATCCAGGACATGCGCAAAAAGGCCGACTTCAGGATCGAGGACCATATCGCCCTGGCACTGTACACCGATCAGGAGCTGGCCTCCGTGCTTGAGCACCACAAGGCCACCCTGCAGGCCGAAACCCTGGCCGACAGCCTGGCCATCGTCACTGATCCCGCGCAGGCTCCAGCCATCAACGAAGCCTACCGCGAAAAAGTCGCACCCGACGAAGCCAAAAAGCTCGAAGATTTCGTCTTCGAGGTAGTGTTAGGTCGATTGTAAAAAAGCAAGC
>DASVMX010000317.1:0-9470 GCA_036384215.1 Ktedonobacteraceae bacterium
TACAGGGAAAGAGGAGTCCGGCAGCCCGCCGGACTCCTCTTTCCCTGTAAGCCGCACCGCAGCGTCTTCTCGGAGCTAGCTATGCAAAGCCAGCGCAGTGGAGTCTATATCGATCAAACGAATAAATGTGCTGCTTGTTTGCAGATTCTGCTTTATATACGCGATAAACGAAACCGTCAATAGATCAGGATTCTGGTGAGTATACATATGCTCAATCGCCCAGAAAGGATACGCGCCTTTCTCAATCAGAGGAATGGTAGGAGCGTTGCGGTCAATATCAAGGATGGTTACCAGTGCTGGATTCGCGTCGCCAAGGTCCGCATAACCAATCGCGCCCGGCGTATTGGCGACGGTGCTGACCACCTCGGTAGAGCTATTCACAATCACCGCGCCAGGCGGCAGCGACGCTGCGTTTCCGCCCATAAGATACCTGACAAAAGCCGCGCGCGTGCCGGAAGATTCAGCGCGGCCAATAATCCTGATCGGCAGATGTCCCAAAGAGGGATCGATCTGGTACCAATCAGTCGCAGCTCCTCCATAGATGCGCCGGACATCAGCTGTGCTGAGATTGCTGAAGCCCGCGCTGGGATTGCCGAGGCTTCCGACCTGTTTATTCAAAACCAGCGCGAAAACAATGGCCGCGACCTTGTTGTCCACCAGATCTTGATAAGGCGAAACCAGTTCTGAATCAGCAACCTGGATTGAGCCATTTTCCAGAGCGCTCATCCCGGTACCGCTGGAGCTTTCGCTGACAGCAATACGGGCGATCAGTCCCGGACAGCTCTTATTGTAACCTTGCGCCTCCAGAGCAGCCGTACTTGCAAAAGAGGTTGAGCCGCTGACCTGAATAGAGCCCAGCGCGCAAGAGCCCTGAATGAAAGCCGTAATCAGGCCGATTGAACTTGAAATCAACAACCCCAGCACAAAAGCCACGGCTATCCCTGTGACTACCACACGCCGGGTCAGACTAACAGCCGGGGGCGTGTATTTCCGCACCTCGCCATCTTTAATCTGGCCGCGGACAATCATCGTCGTACTATCGCGATGGTCCGCCAGCAACAGTACCTTGAGAAAGATCGCCTGCCGCGGATTGAGCAAGGGAGGCTCAAGCGTCATCACCTTCTGCGCCGGGGCATCATCGATTGCGAGCATATTCTTGAGTTTGGGAGGAGGAAGCAGAGTCTCTGGTTCAGTCCGGTGGATAGCACAGCGAATCAGCGGCTCCTGGTAGGGAGGAGAATCAAACTCAAAGCTGAGTTTATTTGGATAATCTTCCGGGGCAATGGCCGTATTCCCGGCATTGAACAGCTTGATTACATGCAGGCGAACCTTGGTAACAACCTTGCCCTCCAAAAGCAGCTTAAGATCTTCTCCAACATCGTTATCGACGTTGATCACCGAAGAATTGGAGACCACTTCATGGGTTAACAGTTTTTTTTGTCGTCCGCGCACGGTGACTATAATAGTGATCACAATAGCCAGCGCGGAAAGCAGCAGCGAGCCGACTCCGATCCAGAACTGCGAAGCTGGATCGCCCAGGTCGGCCAGGAAAAAGAGCAAAAGCATGTCTCAAAACCTCTGATCCTTTCTCTTTTTGGTCTTATTTTATAATAACGAGCTAAAATCCAGAAGATGAAATAATTTTTCGTATTTAACAAAAATATTACAAAAAACTAATATTGTTAATATATACCTATCCTGGTGGAATAGTTCCACAGCAGAAACATAGAATATTGGCGAGTTCAAAGGTGGTCAATGGTATAATAGGAATTTAGAAGCGATCTATACCGGCAAGATCGCGCAGCGTTTTTTGCCCGGCCAGGGCCACACGTGAAATCACATTCCAGGCGACGTACCGGCTTTTTCGTTGCATCTGAGATTGCCTCATGTGCGTGCCCTTTTCAGAAAGGTAGAACTGGTATGTTAGATTTAAGTAAGATGCGAACTGTAGACCTGTCGCAGAACTGGGATATGCACACACCTGGCTTTGCGACGTACGAGGGGCCGACTATCAAATGGATCAAGCGCGTGGCTTTTGATAAGGTCGGTGGGCAGCATATTTCTTCGACCCTGCACGTTGGCACACACCTGGACGCGCCGCTGCACTTCCTGACCAATGGCCAGGACATCGGCAGTATCCCGCTGGACAAGCTAGTCGGTCCCGGCGTGGTCGTGGACCTGGAGGCGCTGGGCGTTGGCGATTACGAGATCTACACGCCCGCGCACTTCGAGGCGTGGGAGCGCAAAACCGGACTGCGCATCCAGCCCGGCGATATCGTCGTTGTACATACCGGCTACCATAAATATTATCCCAGCAACTGGTATGGCGAGAGCGAACCGGACGAGACACGCTATTTTATCAAACATCCCGGCCCCACGCGCGAATTCGCCACCTGGACGCTGGAGCGCAAGATCTCCTGGTTCGCCATCGACGCCGGTTCAATGGATCATCCCATGAACACCGTGATCCGCAAGGTGCGTCCCGATCTCGCGGCCAAATGCGCGCAAAAGCTCGGCAAACCACTGGAAGAGATCTGGCCTGACGATGATCTCCAGCTCATGCACTACGACATGTTCCCCCACGGCGTCTTCCACGTCGAAAACGCCGGAGGCATGATCGACGATGTGCTCGATCAGCGCCTGTGGATCGGCTGCTTCCCATGGAAATTCAACGGAGGCGAAGCGGCCTTCTGTCGATTGGTCGCGTTTGTAGAGCAATAAAAGCAAGACGCATGGAGAGCCAGCGATGGACCCGAACGAGCTACCAGAGCCATTTACCGAAGATCAGCAGGTAGAAATTACTGATCTGCCAGAGCAACTACGCTCGCGGCCAGCACAGCTTGCCAGTTGGGTGCAGGCGCGTTTCGCGGCACTGATACCGCGGCGGCGCTGGCTGCAAATGGTGGCTCTGCTCGCGCTGGCTCTGCTCTGCCTGGCACTCTTGTTGAGCGCCACGCCTGGCGCGCAACTGCTCCCTGGCGCTCCATTTGCTTCAACGCCTACCGGTTCGGCCTCCGGGCCAAACATCGACCAGTTGTACCTCAACAACGGGCCAACCTGGGCGCGCCTGAGCATCGATGGCCTGCGCGTTCTCGACCTGCCAGTTGTGGACCAGGCCGCGCCCCTCCAACTCGCTCCGGGCATCCATCACCTGCGCTGGCAGGCCGCGCCTTTCCCCACACAGACCTGCACGCTCTCCGTGCCCGCCAGCCTTACAGACAACTGTCCCGCCAGCGAAACCACCCGCACTCCCAATCATCAACTGGCCTGGATCGTCACCTTCAAAGCATCGCTGGACTTCATGAGCGCTGGCGCCCGCCGCACGCTCACATCCGCTATCTCGCAGGCGCTCGCGCCGATGCGGTCCAGCGAGCAGGTCAACATAGGAGAACGCTTCGTTAGCATCTCACCAAACAACAGCGGCCCCGTCCAGACCGCCACGCGAGAACTCAACGCCACACTCAATCTCACCCTGGACAACGACGAAAATAACCCCTGCAATGGTGGGGAAGAGTTCAGTTCATGCCTGCTCAATGGCCAGAACTGTTTCGCCCTCTGCACCAGGGTCAGTTTATGGCCCAATACCTGGAACGTCGTCGCGCTTGTGCAGAGTTCCTGGACCTATACCACCCCGAGCGGCCAGGCAGTTGCCGCGAATATGCCCGATGCGCTGGGCGGCGCGGTCTTCATCCAACATTTCCTGCCCCTCACCCTCTCCTGGGACGGCGCAGACTGGTCAGTCCAGCCCGCGGAAGCATTTCTTAACGGCGCCGACTTCATCCCTATCGCCTGCGCCTCGTCCCTCGACGACAATACTATCAGCCCGAGCAATCTCTTCGGTAGTTCGCCCTGGCAGTCCTTTGAGTGGCACTACATCAGCGCCAGCAACCCCGCCTCTGGCTGTCTGCTTGATCTCATTGCGCTCTCCGTCAATAGCCCGACACCCGTCGCCAGCGCACACATCCTCTACCTCCACCACTTCGGCATCACCCTCACCGCAAATCACCTCGCCCAGGCCTATAACCCGGAAATGATACACCCCGACGCCTACGAAACACAACTGATCCAGCAAATAGCCAGGCAGTCGCATATTCCACTAACCTGAAAAGCGCGTACTTCGCTTCTTCATTTATTTATGAGAAGACGCCGCTGCGCGGCCCACCGAATGTCCTTCTCCTCCTGGTAAGACGCGCAGCGGCGTCTTCTCACCACAGACCAAACCTGCAAAATCAGCACAAAAAAAGAGCGATAACTCACGTTTATTGCGCTATTTCGTCCTGATCCTGGCCGGGATTAGAGGCCTGGCGCTCGGCGGCGCGCACGAGACGGATTTCGTCGTAGGAGTATTCTTCGCCGAGAAATTCTTTGACCGGCTTGAGCTTTTCATCGCCGACTTCCAGCAGGGCGGCGGCGATGACCTGATAGCGCTCGGCGGCGACCAGCGGAGCGATGTCGACGTACTCGCCGATCTCCAGGTTGGTGACGAGGTGGCTGAGGACGGTGTTGGACGTCAGGCCGCGCTCGGTGGCGATCTCTTCGACGCTCATGCCCTGGCGGTAAAGAGTCAGGCTGACTATATGCGTGGGAATGGATGGCGGGCGCGGCGGTGCGGGCGGCTTGCGCGGGCGCTCCTCGCTTTCTCCACGCTCCTCCCGCTCCTTGCGCGGGCGCTCTTCTTCTGGCGGCTCTTCGCCGAGAGGCAGGTTGAATTCAGTACAGTAGGCGCGAATCTCGGTGACAACTGGTTCGTAGTAGGCTTCGAGTTTGCGCTGGCCAATGCCGGGGATGCGCCGGAAATGTCTCTCGCTGTCAGGCCGCTGGCGCGCCAGGGCGATCAGGGTGTTGTCCGAGAAGACCACATACGGCGGCACATTCTGCTCGTCCGCCAGGTGTTTGCGCAGAACGCGCAGGCGCTCGAACAGTCCCTCCTCCTCCGGCGTCATGTCCTGCGCCAGACGCGTGTGCTCGCGCTCCTGGATGACCACAGGCGGCTTGAAAATGGCCGGCATCAAAAACTGGTAGCGCTGGCCCAGCACTTCGCGCGAAAGCTCGTTGAGGTAGAGTACCGGATAGCTATCAGTGGTCTGACTGAGCAATCCCTGCTGGAGCATGAAACGCGCTACCCGCTGCCACTCCTCTACGCTGTGCTCCTTGCCCACACCATAGGCCTTGAGCTGGTCGAGCTGGTAATCACGAATGCGTTTCGTGTTGGCTCCACGCAGAATATCGATGATCTGGCGCGTACCAAAACGCCCGCCGGTCTTGCCTACGCACCACAGGAAGCGCCGCGCGTCGATTGTGCGGTCCTCCATCTCGGTCTCTTCGCGCTGGCAGTTATCACAGTTGCCGCAGTTCTCAAGCGTATAAAATTCGCCAAAATACCCCAGCAGGGCGCGACGGCGGCAGTCGGCGCTTTCGCAATAGGCCAGCACCTGCTGGAGCTGGCGGCGCGCGACGAGCTGCTCCTCCTCGTTCTCCTTCTGGCCAATGCGAAACTCTACTTTGACGCGATCACCATAGTTCATGAAGAGAATACACTGCGCGGGCTGACCATCGCGCCCGGCGCGCCCGGATTCCTGGTAATAGCCCTCCAGGTTACGCGGCAGATCATAGTGGATCACCAGGCGCACATCTGGCTTGGCGATACCCATGCCAAAGGCAATCGTCGCCACCAGCACCGGCACATCGTCGCGAATAAAACGCGCCTGATTCTGCGAGCGCTGCTCAGAATCCAGGCCCGCGTGATAGGGCAAGGCGCGAATACCATCGTGCGTCAACGCGGTACTGACATCATCCACCAGCTTACGGGTCTGGCAATAGATAATCGCCGACTCGCCCTCGTGCTCGCGCAGGATCTCGACCATCTCTCCATACGAGCGCCGGTCTTTGAGACGAACTTCGTAATAGAGGTTTGGACGATTAAAACTGGCGACATGGATATAAGGGTCATTTAAACGGAGTTGATCCAGGATATCTTCGCGCACACGCTCGGTCGCCGTGGCGGTCAGAGCGAGCATCGGCACGTCCGGGTGGCGCGTGCGCAGGCGGCCCAGTTGGCGATACTCGCGCCGAAAATCATGACCCCACTCGCTGACGCAGTGCGCCTCGTCCACTGCCAGCAGCGACAGCCCCATATTCACATCTACCTGGTCCAGCAGCAGCAGAAAACTATCGGTCAGCAAGCGCTCTGGCGCGACATACAGCAGTTTGATGTCACCATTGATCGCCGCCATCTCGCGTCTCTCGCGTTCGCCCGCGCTCAACGCGCTGTTGATAAACGTGGCCGGAATACCATTGGCCTGCAAGCGTTCCACCTGGTCCTGCATCAGAGCTATCAACGGCGAAACCACCACCGTCAGCCCCGGCAGGCATAGCGCAGGCAACTGGTAAGTCAGCGACTTTCCCCCGCCCGTCGGCATCAGCACAAACGAATCACGTCCCGCCAGCACCTGTTCAATCACCTGGCGCTGTCCTTCCCAGAACGTGGTAAAGCCAAAATAATGTTTGAGCGTGGCTTCAAGCGATTCCAATACGCGAAACTCCTCCCCGACCTGAATGGTATCAATCAGCTTCCATTGAATCTTATCATACCTGACAAGACCATTTCGAGGGGACTACGCTCGAAAGCGGCACCCGCTCTATGAAGATCGCCAGAGGCTCCGGGAGGCGCAGGCGCTTATCCTGAGGCACGCGACGGAACTGGGCGTGATCAATGCTGCCAAATTCGCCTGATCTCTCTAAAAACTGGCTACTTCTCCATTACCTGAGAGCAGTAGCCAGTTCGTGTTTTCCAAGAGGAGTCTGCGCCATATTACGGACCAGACAATACACACCCGCTTACATGGTTATCCCATTCTTTCTGGACCTCGTAAGGATGCCCATTAATGGTGATATCGCCGCCCTGAGCATTGACCGGGCCAAAGTTAAAGTTACACTTATCACCGATCTCATTGCCACTGCGGTCAAACCAGGCGTTAAGCAACGGATCAGTCGCAGCCTCTATTTCCTCATGAGAGGAGACATTGATCGTCAAGTCTGCATCGTCGTTATTCGGCTCAGTCTGCCCTGTAGCCCGGCAGCTAAAACTCGCGGCATATGGCATCGCTGCATACACGGTGTTTGTTCCAAATGAGTTGTGATAGGCGCAAAACGTGTTGCTCGCACACTGACTACGTGTGCTATCGAAGCACAAATCCTGATTCCTCTGGAGAAAGACAAAGAAGATGTTGTTGGTAGCAGATACCCAGCCGTTCACGCTTTGAGCATGGCTAACCTCGTGCTGAATATCGCTATCGAGCAACGGACTTTCGGGATACGAGGCGGTGTCTACAAAGGTTCCGGCGAGTACCGCGTTTGAGGGATTTCCTCCACCAGTCTGGGTGTACTGAATGTTGTTATGGTACAGTGTACTCCCGCCTATATCTCCAAAGAATCGCTGGATAAGGCTGTGATACCCCGCAGACACATTATTCGTGGGTTGCCAGAAAATAGCAAATACATTTGCTGTTCCTGCCTGAACCGGGCCACCGTGATAAGACAAATTGCTTCCTCGTGCAAGAGGCTGATTTGCCTGAGCATGCTGGCTAGAGGTGGATAACGCAAAGTGGGCTTTGTGTTGCTGAAGCTGAGGTGCCTCTGACGCCGCTCTGCCAGAGCTTGCAGCAAAAGCACTCAGAGGCATTAAAAAAAGCAATAATAGGACGGAAAGAGAGGGTAAGAAGTACAGAATCATCCGCTTCTTCATAGTAGAACTCCTTTTCGTACTAGAACAACAACTCCGCCAATAATGGGATGTGCTTTTGTAGCCAGACTCTCCCTTGTTTATCTAATTAAACCATTAAAAACTTCAACCAGGATTTCATGCCGCTTCCATCAAATTATAAGGCGCAGCCTTCAGAAGCGTCACAAGATTTTACTTCCGATATTTCCGCTAGAGATTGTAAACATGAAAAGTTTCTCCCTCTTCTCTTTTTCATCATTGAAAAAACAAATTTTTCTGGCCTTATTTAGCCTGCCAGGCGATACGAAATGCCTTAATACTGGTCGGTTGGATTCACCTTTTTGGCATCACAGACGTATTTGGTTATTTTAAGCGATCCAATTGTTCGCGAAAACCATAGAAAACAGTCATTGTTGAGAGGTGAGGAGAATCGTGTTTATGCAACCAATTTCTGCGACACAACTGCCGTTAACATATCCTGGCGCCTTTTTTCCCGCGCGCCTGGATTGGCTTTGCCAGCCAGAGCAGATCGAACACACACTGCGCTTGCTCTATTATCTGAATTTCTGGAAAACAGCGCAGCAGCACCTGCTCTATGAAGATCGCCAGGGACTCTGGGAGGCGCAGGCGCTTATCCTGAGGCACGCGACGGAACTGGGCGCAATCCAGCCCACGACCTACCTGGATGGAACCTATCGCTTTCCGGGTGAGCTTTTGTTGGAGAGCACAGCAGAGAACGCAGCCAGCGGCGTTCTGATTCATCTGAATGCGCTGCATAATCCCGAGATCTGGCCGCCTTTTTACCTGGATGGCGATACCGCGTACAAACGTTTCATTCGCCCTCTCTACAGGCGCATCACTGGCCAGGACTTCAAGCTGACCGCAGACGCGCAGGGGGTTCTGGAGAAAGAGCAGCTTCGCGCATATATCCAGAACCGGCTGCTTAAGATGGTTGAGCAGGCAAAGACAACACACCGGCCCATCTCCCCGCGCCGGCTCGCGGCTCTGTGCATCGCGCCGGTGGATCTGCTGCCCGTACGCGACAATCGCGTCTGCTTTATGGATTGCTATGACAGTTGGGAGGAGCTGTCCATCAGCGATGAGCGCAAACTCGATCCCGAAGGCTATAGCGAAATCGCCTTTCAGTACACCAGCGCGAGCGCTGACTTTGTCTTGCACCTGCCCTTCCGCTGGGCCGAGATGTTCCTCACCGAGCGATGCCTGCGCGAACTTCAGCAGAAGCCGGGACAGAGCCAGGAACGCGGCATCTACCAGGGCCAGTCTATCAGCGTAGAAGAGAGCCAGCAACATTCCGCCAGAGAGATTTTGCAGGACCTGGGCGCTGACCTGCGCCACCTCTGCCCTCATGATTTAGAGGACAAGGAGACCTGCCTGGCTCAACCCGCCGTTCGCGACCTGCTCTGGCCCGTGCGCTACGACAAAAACGAAGATTGGGACGACGATCCCTGGTTTCGTGGAGTAGAAAATACCTCGCCGCAATGATCGGCTGAACTGGCTCAAATGGCTCCACAAAGCACGTCTGTCAGTAACAATTGTTGCCTCGTGAGAAGGTCAAAACGCCTCCTTCGACAGAAGAAAAAACTTCCTCAGAAGATTACCGTTTTTGGAGGGGCCAAAAAGAATACTTCCACTGAAAGAATGGATCACTTTCAAGAGCAGCCATCAAACCAATGCGCTGCTTTTTCCCATTGACACATAAACTAACGGCAATGTATAGTGTCACACAAGA
>DASVMX010000318.1:0-18761 GCA_036384215.1 Ktedonobacteraceae bacterium
CGCCTGTAAGGTCATCTCCCGCACTCGCCCCAGCAAGGCGCGGAAACTCGGGTCTCCTGACAGATCACCACGCAGAACCAGGGTATTAACGAAGCAACCAACGATTGCTTCTAGTTGCGTATGGGTGCGGTTAGCGATGGGCGTGCCAACCAGCAGGTCATCCTGGCCGCTGTAGCGGAACAGGAGCGTTTGCCACGCCGCCAGCAACGTCATGAACAGTGTCACCCCTTCCTGGCGGCTCATGGTCACCAGTACGCTCGAAAGTTCTGGCGGCAGCGCAAAGCGGTAGTGGTCACCCGCAAAGGTCTGCACCGCCGGGCGCAGTCGATCGGTTGGCAACTCCAACAAGGAAGGGGCACCCTGCAACTGCTGCTTCCAATATGCCAATGAAGTCTCCAGCAATTCGGGGGAGAGCCAGCGCCGTTGCCAGAGGACATAATCCGCATACTGCACCTCTACTTCCGGCAAAGGTGATGGTTGCTCCTGCACAATTGCCCGGTAGAGTGTCGAGAGTTCACGGACCAGCACGCCCAGCGACCAGCCATCCACGATACTGTGGTGCAGCGTCCACCACAGCATATGCTCCTCGTCCTCCAGGCGCACCAATCCAGCCCGCCACAAAGGCCCACGCGCCAGGTCAAAGGGTTGCAGCATCTCCTGGCTGATTAATTGCAAAGCGAGTCCCTCTCGTTGCTCTGCCAGCAGTCCTGTCAGATCCACGACCGCGAGAGAAGACAGCCGGAATGAGCTGATCTGCTGGACTGGAGAGCTACCGTGCATTGTAAACGCCGTACGCAGGGTTTCATGGCGACGCACTATTTCGCCAAGCGCCTGCGTGAAAGCTCCGACTCGCAGGTACCCACTTAGCCGGAGGGAAATCGGCAGATTGTACGTTGGCATCCCTGGCGCCCACTGTTCCAGAAACCAGAACCGCTGTTGTGCAAACGAGAGAGGCAGTTCATTAGGTCGAGCGCCCGTGTGTATGGAAGGCGTTGAGCGTGGGGCTTCCGCCAGCAATGTTCTTTCCAGGCGTTGAGCAAGTTTTGCAATGGTTGGGGCCTCAAACAGGCTATGTAAGGGTACTTCCCGCTGCAACGCCTCGCGCAGACGTGCGATAACCTGTGTTGCCAGGAGCGAATGCCCTCCTATTTCAAAGAAATTGTCATAGATACCAATGTACTCCAGCTTCAGCACTTCCGCCCAGATCCCTGCGACCATCTCTTCGATTGCTGTTCGAGGCGCAGTAAAGCTGGTCTCTTCCCTGGAGCGCTGCCCGTCAGGGGCGGGCAAGGCCCGACGATCCACTTTGCCATTGGGCGAGAGAGGTAAGCGCTCCAACAAAACCCAGGCCGTTGGAACCATATAGTCAGGCACCTTCCTGGTCAACCAGTCTCGTACCTCCTCCAGCGCGAGTAACGGTTTCTGAGGAACTACATAGCTTGCCAGGTATGGCTTTCCGACGACATCCTCTCGCAACAGGACAACCGCCTCTCCTACCAGTGGATGCTGCCGTATCAAGGCCTCAATCTCTCCCAGTTCGATGCGATAGCCCCGCAGTTTCACCTGCGTATCTGCTCGCCCGACAAACTCCAGGCTGCCATCAGGTCGATAACGCGCAAGGTCTCCGGTACGATAGAGCCGCTGGCCCGGCTGTCGACTCCAGGGATGGGGCACAAAGCATTCGGCGGTCAGGGCTGGTTGCCCGAGATAGCCACGAGCTAATCCCGCCCCTCCCAAAAAAAGCTCGCCTGCCACTCCTATGGGTACGGGCTGACCCTGAGCATCAAGCAGATACACCTCGCTATGAGAAATAGGGCGTCCAATAGAGACGGGATCGCTGGTATCTGCTGTGAGCAGCGCCCACGTAGAGTAGGTTGTGTCCTCACTCGGTCCATAGAGGTTGAAAACCTGCTCTACCATTCCCCGGGCATACGTTTGCTGAACCAGGTGCGCGGAGAGCGCCTCTCCGGCAAGGTTGACGCTGGTCAGGGAAGTGGGGAGGTCCCCAAGAGAGAGCAGAGCCGTCAGGGCCGAGGGTACAGTATTCAGCAGGGTCACGGCTTGCTCCTCAGCCCGGTCGAACCCTTGCAGAACATCCTCGGCGAGCAGCACGGTCCCCCCGCAAGCAAGCGGCACCCAGAGTTCAAAAATGGAGAGATCAAAGCAGATAGACGTTGAGGCCAGGACTCTGGCAAGCTGCTGTGAAGAAAAATGCTGACGCGCCCAGGAGAGCAGGGCGCTCGCGCCGCGATGGGTCAGGGCCACTCCTTTGGGTTGGCCTGTAGAGCCGGAGGTATAGATCACATATGCCAGGCTCTCAGCCGGAATCGCACGGCCAGGATTCTCAGTGCGCTCACCGTGTGGCGTTTCCCAATGGAGTGTAAGAGCGCGGAAAGGCAACGCCCCATCGCGCTCTTCCACCTGTTGCAAAGTGAGCAACAAACTGGCCTGACTGTCCTGGAGCATAAAGGCGAGACGTTCAGCAGGATAACGTGGATCAAGCGGGACATACGCTCCACCGGTTTTGAGGGCAGCAAGCAAAGCAATCACCATACCAGGAGAGCGCGGCAGGCGCACACCCACCAGATGTTCCGATCCTACTCCCAGTTCTAGCAGGTGATGCGCGAGCTGATTGGCGCGTCTATTCAATTCGTCATAGGTCAGATGGTCTTCTCCCCAGACCAGGGCGAGTGCCTCGGGAGTACGCACAACCTGGGCTTCGATCAGCTGATGCAGCCCCCGACTATCCACCGGGGAAGCAGGACGCCCATTCTGCAGCAAGAGGTGCTGTTCCGCCTTGCTCAAAAGAGGCACCACATCCAGGCGCATCTGAGGGGTGTCCACCATTCTCTCCAGCATCAGCTGGAAGTGGCTGGACATACGGGCAATAGTAGCCTTTTCAAAAAGATCGGTGCGGTACTCAAAACGAGTATTTAAACCATCGGAGGTCTCGATAACGGTGAGCAGCAGATCGACCCGTGCCGTCCCCGTTGAAACAATCTCGGGCTCCTGCACACTCAATCCCGCAAGATGCAGCGTATTCCACGACTGATCCTGCAAGGCGAACATAACCTGAAAGAGCGGCGTGTGGCTTATGGCTCGCTCGGGTGCCAGAGCCTCGATCAGCTTTTCAAAGGGAAGACCCTGGTGAGCATACGCCTCCAAACAGGTCTCACGCACCCGGTCCAGTAAGGTCGCAAAGTCTGGTCTACCGGAAAGATCCAGCCGCAAGGCCAGAGTGTTGGTAAAACAACCAATCAGTCCCTCGAGCACCCGTTGAGGTCGATGGGCCAGGGGCGTGCCAATGACGAAATCTTCCTGTCGACTGTAACGCAGTAACAGAGCAGCGAAGGCGGTGAGTAGGGTCATGAACACTGTCACTCCTGCTTGCTGGCTCATCTCTCGCACAGCCTGCGCCAGTTCTCTCGGGAGGGGAAACACCACATGGGACCCCCGGAAGGTTTGTACCGCCGGGCGGGGATAATTAGTCGGAAGCTCCAGCACCACAGGCGCTTCTTCCAGACGCTGCCGCCAGTATGCCCGTTGGTCCGCGAGCACAGCGCCTTGCAGCCATTGATGTTGCCACAAGGCATAATCAGCATACTGTAAAGGTAGCTCCGGCAGCAAAAAGGGCTGTGCGTTCATGCCCGCCTGGTAGAGAAGTGAGAGTTCACTAAGGAAGAGGTTAAGTGACCAACCATCGCAAACACTATGATGGAGGGTCAAGAGGAACTCATGGTGCGCAGGAGATAGAGACAGGAGGAGCGCACGCAGAAGGGGACCCTGAGCCAGGTTAAAGGGATGCTGAGCCAGTTCACGAGACAGGCGCTCAACCTGAACGGCTCGTTCGTCCGCGAGGAGATCTCCGAGATCCACAAAAGCAAGAACCTCTGGCACTATTGAACTAATCACCTGCTCTGGCTGTCCGTCTCGCAGCACAAAAGTGGTACGCAAGACCTCGTGGCGCTGAACGATTTCCTCAAGGCTCTGCTCCAGGATTGCCCGGTTGAGCGCACCATGGAGAGAAAACGCCCGGGCGATCGTCGAGACGGCGCTTCCTGGTTCCCATTGCTCTAAAAACCAGAAACGTTGCTGGGCAAATGAGAGAGGGAGAGGAATATCTGGTGGTCTTCGAGAAATCGCAGGAACCGCTGAGGCTTCGAGGCTCTCCTGCTGGAGTAACGCCTCAAGCAGGGCACGCCTCTGGGGAGAAAGGCCGAATGGACGGGGCGGAAAACGGTTCATGTGACTCTCTCCTCAAAAAATAAGCAAGAATGAGCAATGGCACTAAGAGGATGAGTATCCTGGCATGGCTCTGCTAATAGACAGAACCATGCCTGAAGGAGTCTGAAAGGTGAGAGTTCGCTCTCCCTTTTCTTCCACAATCAAGTGTATCGGCAAAAACAGTGGCACCTGCCCTGGTTCTCTGGAACCATTATTTACTTTTTATAGTATGCGATATTCGCCGGTACCTTGTCTAGACGTTCTGCCGAGTTTTGGGCTGTGTTGCAGTACGAGCTAGACTGCCGCGATCAGGTTAAGCAATTCTTTGAGCGGTTGGGTGGGATGTGCGAGCATACCTTCGAGAGCAACCTTGAGTTGCGCGAGCACCCGCCGGGCGAGGCCTGATGCGCAGTATTGCTCGTAGCCGGAGACGATGATGGTGAGTTGCTGGCGCGGCATGAACTCGACTCTGAGCGGGTGCTCGGTTGGCGCGAATGAGAGATGCGTGTCGAGAGAGCGTATAGCAAGGTCCTGGCGCGCTTTCCCTCCGACACCTTCGTAAACGAAGAGGGGATAATCTACGATAACGACATAACTTTCAAAGAGCCGGGTGGACTCCGGCAGGTTTAGCCATTTTTTGATCTGCATGAGCGGCGTATAGTCAAACTCGCGCAATTCTACTACCTGACTCTGCAAGGCTTTTAACCAGTTTCCTAAAGAGAGGTCGCCAGGCACGGGAACGCGCAGGGGTAGGATGTTTGGGAAGAAACCTACGATATATTCGGAGCCGGGGAGCGTTGGGGGCCGACCGGCCAGGAAACAGCCAAAAAGTACTTCGTCCCGCTGGCCGTAGCTCCGGACGGTCAAGGCCCACGCGGCGTTGAGTAGGGTCGCCAGCGTCAATTGCTGCTTTCTGGCCAACGCTTGCAGGGATGCCATTGTTACGGCGGAGAGAGTTAGAGACTCTTTGACAAATGGATCACCAGCCTGGGGTTCAACCGGCCCGGACCGGGGAGCCAGGATCGTTGTGGGAACGAAGCCCGCCAGATTTTTGCGCCAGAAGACCTCGGCCCGCTTCAGATCTTGCTGCTGAAGCCAGGCCAGGTAATCCCGAAAGGGACGCGGCGCTGCCAGGTGCAGTTTTTGACCCCGACAAAACGCTTCGTAAAAGGCGACAAAGTCCCGGTCACGCAGGGTTAAGCTCCAACCGTCCATGAGCATGTAATTGAAGCTGAAGAACTGGTAGTAGTCCCTGTCCGTGAGTTGGGCCAGCGCGACGTAGATGTGAGGAGCCTGGCTGAAGCGATTGCCCCGGAGCCGCAGCGCACGAAAGTAGGCAACTTTTTGCGCTTCCTGCTCGTCTGGCGAGAGTCCGCGCCAATCGTGCAGTTTAACCTGCATGCTTACGTGCTTGAAGACTACCTGGACCGGCTCTTCCAGTCGCTCCCAGACAAATGCTGTGCGCATGGTGGTGTGTTGATCCACTACCTGTTGCCAGGCATCTCTGAAAGCGGACAGGTTGATCTGCGCATTTCTCAGGGTGGAGATCAGGCAGAGCCGGTAGAGTTCACGATTCTGTATGCGACGATAGTGGAAGATCATATTCTGTTGCAGCGGCGTGAGCGGATAGATATCCTCAAGCTCCGATATATCCACGCCCAGCTGGTGCGCAACTTTTTGCCAGTCGAGCTGCACCAGGGGCACGTCTGGCAGTTCTTCCTCAACTGGCTGAAAGGTCTGAGGCCCTGAAGCAGGCAGACCTGGCTCGGCGGCAGGCCCGGCGGCCTCGATGGCTTCGGCTAACTCGGCGATGGTCTGGTGTTGAAATATCATACGGGGCGTGATGCGCTGGTGCGCAGCCCTGGCGCGGGAGACGATCTGGATGCTGCGAATTGAATTTCCACCGATCTCGAAGAAGTTTTCGTTGATGCCGATGCGGTCGAGGCCTAAAATCTGCTGCCAGATGGACGCCAGGGTCTCTTCCAGCGGCGTGCGCGGGGCCTGGAAAGTTGTCTGCGAGAATGAGCGCAGGAGGTCGAGGCCCGGCAGCGCTCGACGATCAACTTTTCCACTTGTGGTCAAAGGAAATTCAGTGAGCGGTTGAATGAACGCGGGCAGCATATATTCAGGTAGAAGCTCTTTCAGGTGTTCGCGTATGGCGGTGATGCGCCGGGCGAGGTTCTGGGTGAGTAGCGGATTGTTCGCGTACGCCTGCCGGGATGCAAGATCTGGTGAGGCCAGCACCGGCGCGACTTCAGGCAAGTAATGGAGCCGCTTGCCGACGATCCTGTGATGAGAGAAGATGGCGCTGTAGCTGCCCTCGTGCCCGGCTCCCGACCAGTGAAAGGTGACTTCGTAGGGCAGGTCGTGCAGTGACTCCCAGATCTCCTCCGGATCCACGCCCGTGTTCACCGATGCTTGTTTCAGCGCGGCGCGCAGTTCGCGCACTGTCGCCAGGTCGACAGCATGCCGCGTGAGCAAATCGCTGGCCTGTAGTTCGGACACCAGCCGCGCATTGGGTACACTCGTAAGCGCCAGAACCTCTGGCTCTGTCTCAATGAGCAGTTGATGTACCCGCGCGATGGTCAGATTTTGCTCCTGCCAGTCCAGGGTTGGCGGAACAGGTAGGGTCGCTTCGTTGCGAGTCTCCTCCTGCATATGCAGGAGGATATCGTAACGGAAACGAGTCAGTTCGTTGTGGAAGCGACCACGCTTGAGACGCACCTCCACCTGGCTGATTTGCGGGAAACGCCTCGGGAGGGTGGTAAAAAAGGCGGGATCGACAATCAACTCTGACTCCTGAGCGATCCGCCGTTGAATGCGCTGCCGCAGTTGCGCCACCGGCATGGCGTCAGTAGCGCCAGAGAGTTCGACCGAGGTGTAAAAGGTTTCCAACAGCGCGAGATTGCGCACATCGCCGATAAAGATTGTCCCGCCGGGTTTAAGCACCGTTAGCGCTCCCTCTAAGACTTCTAGCAGATAGGCGACAGTGGGAAAGTACTGGATGACCGAGTTGAGGATCAGTGTATCGAACGAGGCTGCTGACAGGCCAGTGAAGTCATCCGCCCGCCGCTCAAGCAGGCTCACCTGGACAAGTCCCTCCACCTGACGCCGCACATAGTCCAGACCCTGGCGCGAAAAGTCGGTGCCGACATAAGTGAAGCAGTAGGGGGCAATGCGCAGGAGCAGCAGCCCGGTACCGCAGCCAATTTCGAGCACTCGCTCAGGATGCAGGCTCAGAATCTGAGCGACGGTCCAATCTACCCAGTCGCGCATCTCTGCCGTTGGAATGGGAAGACCTGTATAGCTACTATTCCAGCCAACAAGATTCAGGGCTGGCTCCTGCATGGGTGAGGGTTCGCGATAGGTTTCATCAAAGGTCTGCTGCCAGGGCAGCGTTTGCTCGACAGCAAGGGCATGCGCGTCGGATGGCTCGCTGGCAAACGGCTCCTCCTCGCGTAAGATCGCGTAGGCGATAAGTTGCTTCTCCCCCGGGCGGTCTTCTTGCGCCAGCACAAGCGCGTCCCGCACGTCGGGATGCTGGCGCAGCGCGGCCTCGATCTCTCCTGGCTCGATGCGCAGACCACGCACTTTTACCTGGTTATCCAGGCGTCCCAGGAACTCGATGGCACCGTCCGGCAGATAGCGCGCCAGGTCGCCGGTTTTGTAGAGTCGCTCGCCAGCTTCGACGCCAAATGGATCTGGGATAAAACGCTCCGCAGTCAGATCCGCTCTGCTCAGATAGCCACGGGCAAGGTTGACACCGCCAATATAGAGTTCGCCCGTCACTCCGACCGGCACCGGCCTGAGATGGCGATCAAGCAGGTAGATCTGCGTATTGGCGATCGGCCTGCCAATGGGCACGACGCTGCGCCGGGACACGCGCTCACAGGCCCACCAGGTGACATCTACAGCCGCCTCGGTTGGCCCATAGAGGTTGTAGAGCGTCGCGTCCATGTGCTCATACCAGCGCAGCTGGCTCTCGTAGCTCAAGGTCTCTCCGCTACAGATGACATGTCTAAGAGAGGTGCAGCGCTCAAGATCCGGCTCTGCAAGCAAAAGCTGCAAGAGCGAGGGCACAAAATGAATGGTAGTAATCTGCTGCTCGACGATGGTATCAAGCAGGTAGCGACTATCGCGCTGTCCTTCGGGTCGGGCAAGCACCAGGCAGGCGCCAGTCAGCAAGGGCCAGCAAAGCTCCCACATTGAGACATCAAAGCTAATAGGGGTTTTGTGCAAAACTCGATCATCGGGTCGCAACTGGTAGATCTGTTGCATCCAGAGCAGGCGGTTGACGATACTGCGATGGCGGTTCATAGCTCCTTTGGGTTGGCCTGTTGAACCGGAGGTATAGATGACGTAAGCCAGGTGATCTACTTCCACTGCGGAGGAAAGCGGCTCGCCCACTTCTGCGACGATACTCCGTCCAGGTTCGTCGTCCAGGCAGAGCAGAAACGCCTCTGACCAGGAGAGCCTGGCCTGGAGTCTTTGCTGCGTCAGAATGAGCTTGATGCCTGTATCTTTCAGAAGGAAGCGCATTCTCTGCTGAGGATAGTCCGGCTCCAGGGGCACGTAGACCCCCCCGGCCTTGAGGACCGCCAGCAGCGCGATTGCCAGTTCCGGCGCACGCTCCATGCAGACACCCACCAGGACATCGGGTCCGACGCCTCTGGCACGCAGCACACGCGCCAGTTGATAAGCTCGCTGATCCAGTTCTTGATAGGTGAACTGGTTATCTTCAAAGGCAACAGCAATGGTATCGGGGAGACGGGTAACCTGCTCCTCTATCAGCCGGGAGAGCGGTTGCTCCAGGGGATAGTTCTGGCGCGTGGCATTCCACTCCACCACGAGTTGCGCTCGCTCGCTGCCGGTGAGGATGGACAGGTCGGCGAGTCGCTGTGTGGGATCGGCAACGACGCGTTCTAACAACGTCTGGAAGTGCTGCAATAGACGCCGGATGCTCGTTGCCTCGAAGAGATCGCTGTTATACTCCAGAGTTCCAATGAGGATGCCATCCTCGCGCTCACCCATTGATAGCCAGAGATCAAGCATCGCGGTCCCGGCAGCGAGGGGTGCGAAACCGAGCTTCAGATGAGGCAGAACCATGTCCAGCGCGGGGATGTTACGAAAGTTGAACATTACCTGGAAGAGCGGGCTATGGCTCATGTTTCGTTCGAGGTGCAGCGCCTCTATCAGATATTCAAAGGGGAGATCCTGGTGGGCATACGCGCCGCGAGCGGTTTCGCGTACTCTGGCCTGGAGTTGCTGGAAGCTGAGCTGGCCAGAGAAGGTGGTGCGCAGAGCCAGGGTATTAGCAAAAAAGCCGATGAGGTTCTCGGTCTCGACGCGCTGACGATTGGCGATTGGGATGCCAACGATAATATCTTCCTGGCCACTGTAACAATAGAGCAGGGTTTTGAAGCCTGCAAGCAGCGTCATGAAGAGAGTAGAGTCCTCGCGCTGGCCGAGCGTCTTGAGGGCCTGGCTGAGTGCGGGAGAAAACTCGAAGTTGAGCGCGTCGCCGCGAAAGGTCTGGATGGACGGTCGCGGTCGATCGGTGGGCAGTTGCAAGAAAGGTTCGCTGCCCGCGAAGCGCTGTTTCCAATAATTGAGTTGCGCTTGCAGAACCTCTCCCTGTAGCCACTCGCGCTGCCAGAGGGCAAAGTCGGCGTATTGGATGGGTAGTTCCGGCAGAGGCGAGTGCCTGCCTTCCAGGTAGGCGGTGTAGATGGTGGCCAGTTCTTTGAGCAACACGCCCAGAGACCAGCCATCACTGATCGTATGGTGCATGATGAGCAGTAGAATGTATGTGTGCGTGTCCAGGCGCAGGAGCTTGAGACGGATGAGCGGGCCGCGCGCCAAGTCGAAGGGCTGCCGGGCCTCTTCACGAGCCAGTTGCCAGGCGGTGGCTTCACGCGCGGACTCAGGCAGGATGCTTAGATCGATAAGCGGCAGGGAGAGCACGAGGGTCTGGACGATGAACTGGACCGCGCTCCCCCCGATGGTTGGCAAGCTGGTACGCAGGCTTTCGTGGCGACGCACAATCTCGTTGAGACTCTTTTGTAAGACGACGATGTTCAGCGATCCAGTGAGGCGCAGAGCATGCGAGAGATTGTAGACGGGGTTGCCCGGCACGAGCTGGTCGATGAACCAGAGACGCTGTTGAGCAAAGGAGAGCGGCAGAGAGTCCTGCCTGCCACGGCGCGGAATAGTCTGAACTTCGGAAGATCCCAGTTCGCCGCGCTTCCACTTTTGCAGGAGCGCCCGCTTGGCCGGGGAAAGCTGGTTACGCTGCCTGGAAGGCTCTTCAGCCGTAGACATATCAAACCTCCTTTATCAATAACTCTGGTGAAATGTATCAGCGATCAGACGCTCAGCCTCCTCTTCGGAGAGTTGCGCCAGCTTCTCGACAAAGAGTTGCTCCGCTGTTTCGGCTACCCCGGCGATGGTCGGATTCTCGAAGATGCTCTGGAGCGGCATTTCGAGTTGCAGGGCTTCGCGCAAACGGGCGATAAGCTGCGCCGCGCTCAAGGAGTGGCCACCCAGTTCAAAGAAATGATCGTGGATGCCAACCTGGTCGATCCCTAGTAACTCCTGCCAGATAACGGCAATGAGCTTTTCAATCTCGCTGTCGGGCGCGACATAGGTGGTCTGGATATCGGGTCTGGGGTGAAGAGTGGATGCCTCCTCCTGGCCTGCACGCTCCCGTTCTGCGCTGTTTGCCTGCCAGGTCGCCCTACGGGTATAAAAATCTCCGTCCATCACCAGCAGCCTGGCGATGGGAGCGGATACCAGTCGCTGCAGTAGTTCGACCACTTCTGATGGCACGAGAAGCGCGTTCGCCGGGGACGCCTCCAGGCCTATTTGTCGCTCGCGTACGGGAGCAAGCCGCCAGTTATCCCAACTTACACCGCGCCACATCGCGGGCGACACCTGATTGTGCCGATAAAGAAAGGTATCGACAAGGTGGCTCGTAGCGACCTCCAGGGTGCGTCCCTGGCCTCCAAAGACGGACGAGAGGGGCGAGCAGACGAAGCAGAAAGCAAACGCCTTTTCTTGCAAGACCCGTTCCAGCACAGATAATGTGTTCGCTTTCGCTTGCAGGGCAAACTCGTATGCAGAGGGCTGTGACATGGCGTGAAAGGCACGCAGGTCGACATTTTCGCCAGAATCGGAAAAGGTGATGATCCCCTGGATTGTGTCAAGGCGCTGGTAGACCTGGTCAATGGCCGCCTGTAGACTCTCGTGGCTGCCACTGTCCGCTCGCGTGACGATAATCTCTGTTCCGGCCTCCAAAAGTGCCTGTACAAGTTCGATCCTATGATCTATCCAGGTCGGATCATGGGGCGAAGCGAGCCATTGCGACCACGCTTCTTGTGGCGGAAAGGCCAGCGGCTCGATGAGCGCCAGGCGAGCCTGGAGCAGGCGAGCTAAACTTTCGATCAGCAAGGGACTGATGTCTCCCGGTCCATCGATAATGAGATAGTTGCCCTGGGTCTGTAAACGCGTCGGCTGGACGTCCGATCCGACCGCTTCGACCGTTGGTAGCCAGCGATGCGGCCCACGATACGCAACGACCTTCTCCGCCGATGTGGTAACGAGTTCAGCCAGCAGAGCAGCGCTCAGTTGCGTGTGTTGCCAGCCACCAGCAGAGGGAAGTTCTATATCGATGGCACGACAAACAATGTGCGGATACTCCTGCGGAATTACGGTACAGAGTCCCAGGACGCTCGCCTTCTCGCCAGAGAGATACTCCGTGCCGGTGACCTCCTGGGTGTGATTTGCGATCACGACGATTTCGAGGGAACGCGCGCGCGGTTGTGCGCCAAAGGTTTGAGCCAGCAGGAGCAGGTCTGAGAAACCCTGGTAGGGTGCCGTCTCCGTAGCTTCATGCGCCCCGGATGCCTGTTTATCAAAGCCGACTCCCGAGAGAGAGACAATCCGGTCAGGGAGTCTGTCCAGGTCAGCAAGTTCTGTGTATAAGCGTTGATAGTCTGCGGCGTCACGGGGATTGAGCATATAGCGTCCCTCATCCAATCGGCTCCAGCGGGGACCGGGCAGCATGGTGATCACTGTATGTCCATATGCCTGCAAGGCGTGCATGATTGGTTCAGCCAGTCCACACGCGTCAGTAGAGATCAACCAGCAGAGCTTTTGCGCCTCCAGGGTTGCCCGGCCCGGCAGGGTTGGCGGCGCGACGCGTTTCCAGGAGGGCGTATAGCAGCGATACTTGCCACCCGGAGCACCTTCCTCTTGCAAGGACGCACTAACAATCTTTTGTTGCGGCTCAACCCAGTAACGCTGGCGCTCAAAGGGATAGGTCGGCAGGGGAATGCGTCGACCCGCCTGATGCTCAGCAAAGGCCGTCCAGTCGAACGCCGCACCGGCCAGCCAGAGCTTACCAGCAGCAGTAAGGAGAGACAGCATCTCGGCGTCCGGGTTACGCGTATAGCCCAGCGAGGGGAAAAGATCCCGCTGAGAGGAGGCAGCAACACAGCGTTTCGCCAGCGAGGTCAGTGTGCTGCCCGGTCCGACCTCTAACAGGAGTCCACCCGTCTCTTGCAGCAAGGTCTGGAGGCCCTCGGAGAAGCGCACAGACTGGCGAAGATGCGTGGCCCAGTACTCCGGGCTACTGGCCTCCCGCGCGGTGATCCAGGTGCTGGTAACGTTGGAGATGTAGGGCAGTTGCGGGGCGTGCAAACTGAGGGTTTCGAGGAAACGGGTAAACGGCTCCAAAACTGGAGTGACCATCTCCGAGTGCAGCGCAGCCTCGATATTGACCCGGCGAACCTCCAGACCCTTGCACGCCAGTAAGGCTTCTAGCTCCCCGATCGCCTCTATGGTCCCGGAGACCACACAGAGAGCAGGACCATTGATGGCTGCCAGGGAGAGTCCATCTGTGAGCAGGGGCTGCAACTCGCGCGCAGCCAGCGGCACACTCAGCATCAGGCCCGCAGGTAACTGGTCAAGCAAACGTCCTCGCAGGGCGACCGCGGCCAGGGCGTCAGGTAGAGAGAAGACGCCCGCCAGGCAGGCGGCTACGTATTCGCCCAGGCTATGCCCGATCATGGCCTGGGGTTGCACACCCCAGGAGATCCATAACCTTGCCAACGCGTAATCGATGACGAAAAGAGCGGGCATGGCCAGGGTGGTTCGCTTCAAACGCTGTTCTGCGCTCGCAGCCTGCTGCTCGTCGGGATAGAGGACGGTGCGCAGATCGAGCCCCAGATGTGGCTTGAGCAGTTCCGCGCAGCGAGCTACCTGTTGCCGAAATACTGGCTCTTGTTGATAAAGTTCACGCCCCATATTGACATACTGCGAGCCTGAACCCGGGAATAGAAACATTACGGGCCGCTGACTGGCCTGCTGTTGAGCGGAGAAGAAACGTCGGGGATTGCCTGTCTCCAGCGTTTCAATGGCCTCCGCCACATCACGACAGACGACCACCTGGCGATGCGCAAAAGCTCTGCGGCCACGTTGCAGGGTGCAGGCGACATCGTCCAAAGAGAGGCCGGGATGACCTTTGAGGTGCGCCACAAGGTTCGCGGTCATAGTAGCGAGAGCCGGGGCTGTACGCGCAGAGAGCGGGAAAAGCTGCCAGAAACGGACTGAAGGCCCCGCTGGCTCCACAACGGGAGCCTCTTCAAGCACGACATGCGCGTTGGTGCCACCGATACCAAAAGAGCTTACCCCAGCCCGACGAGGAGAGACACCTGCCTGCCATTCTGTGAGCCGAGTATTGACGTAGAAAGGGCTGCTGGCAAAATCGATCTGTGGATTAGGCTCTGTAAAGTTGAGACTGGGTGGCAGGAGACGATGCTTGAGGGCCAGGGTTGTTTTGATCAGACCAGCCACGCCAGCCGCAGCGTCCAGGTGGCCGATGTTAGTCTTAACAGAGCCAATGGCGCAAAAGTTTTTCTTGCCTGTGCGCGCCTGAAACGCGCGTGTGAGCGCGGCGATTTCAATAGGGTCGCCCAGCGGGGTGCCAGTTCCATGAGCCTCGACATAGGTGATCGTCTCAGGTTCAATCTCGGCCACAGCCTGCGCTTCAGCGATCACCTGCGCCTGTCCAACGACGCTGGGGGCCATGTAGCCAACTTTTGTCTCGCCATCGTTATTGATGGCAGAGCCTTTAATCACGGCATAGATCGTATCGGCGTCCGCGAGGGCGCTCTCCAACGGCTTGAGCACAACGATGCCCGCTCCGTTGCCACCCACTGTGCCCCGTGCCTGTGCGCTGAAGGCACGGCAATGCCCGTCAGGTGAGAGCACGCCCCCTTCCTGGTAGAGATACCCGGCCTTTTGCGGCACAACAATAGAGATGCCCCCTGCAAGGGCTATGTCACACTCGCGGTTGAGGAGACTCTGACAGGCCAGGTGAACGGCGACCAGGGAGGTGGAGCAGGAGGTCTGGATGGCTATGCCTGGACCTCGCAAGTCCAGTTTATACGAGACGCGCGTGGGCAGAAAGTCTTTCTCATTTCCCCGCAGCACCTGGTCGAGTCCTACGGCTTCGACGAAGGCCGGATTGGCAAGCAGCTTATAAATGTAAGAGCTATTGCTGCTCCCTGCGTAGACGCCGATATGACCTTTATAGGACTTCGGGTCATAGCCCGCGTGCTCAAGGGCCTCCCAGGCACACTCCAGAAAGATGCGCTGCTGCGGGTCGAGCATCTCCGCCTCTCGCGGGCTATAGCCAAAGAAGCCTGCATCAAAATACTCGATGTCCGCCAGTTCACCGAAGGCATTGACATGGCCCGCATGGCTCAGATAGCGCTCATCGACTCCTGACGCGATGGCCTCCTCAACAGAGAAAGAGGCGACGGATTCGATCCCCTGCCGGATATTCTGCCAGAATTCGTCGATATTTCTGGCACCAGGAAAGCGACCAGCCATGCCAATAATCGCGATATCATGCTCGAACGTTGTAGAGTCAGTCACCACACCCTCCTTTCTGTTCGCGCACCCGTGCCACTCTTATTCATCCCGTGTATCCTCCTCTGCGCCTGCCTCCGCAAGTCGCGGGCGCTGTCTGCGCCGCGAGGCGCTGCCGCGACGCCGCGCGGCTCGTTCAAAGCTCTCTTGAACGGAGGCGACTGGGGAACGCTCTTGCTGTATATGCTGCGCCAGCGCACTAATGGTTGGATGCTCGAACAGTTCGATGATAGAGATATCCCTCTCAAGCGCGGAGCGCAGGCGGTTTTGCAGCGAGAGAAGAAGGAGTGAATGACCACCGAGGTCAAAGAAGTTGTCTGCAACGCCGACGCGCTCGATCTGTAACACCGCTCGCCAGGCAGCCGCGATCGTCTGCTCCAGGTGCGTCTGGGGAGCCACGTAAGCGGTTCGTGCCCCCACGTCCAGGGCCGCAGGTTCCGGCAGTGCATCGCACTCCAGTTTTCCATTGGAGGTCAGAGGAAGTGACTGCATTTCGACGAAGGCCACAGGGAGCATGTAGGGAGGCAGTCTTGCTTGCAGGTATCCCCGGAGGTCGTCCAGTGAGAGTGTCTGCGCGACACGCGGAACGAGATAGGCCACCAGGCGTTTCTGGCCAGACCTATCCTCGCGCGCGACCACCGCCGCGTCCTGCACATGGGGATACTGCCTGAGCAGGGTCTCGATCTCGCCCGGCTCGACGCGATACCCGCGCAGTTTGATCTGATCGTCCTGTCGCCCCACAAACTCGATGGAGCCATCCTGGCGATAACGCGCCAGGTCACCCGTTCTGTACAGCCGCTGCCCTGGAAGGGCGCTCAAAGGATGGGGCAGAAAGCGCTCGGCGGTCAGATCGGGCCGCTGCATGTATCCTCGCGCTATGCCCGCACCACCGATAAAGAGTTCTCCGATTGTCCCTGTGCCAACCGGCTGTAAAGCCTGATCCAGAATGTACAACTGAGTGTTCGCGATTGGCCGACCGATGGGGATTGCTCCCACCACCTGTTCTGCGGCGGAAAGCTGGTAAACACAGCAGCCCACGGTCGCTTCGGTTGGACCATACTCATTGATAAAGACGGTAGCCGGGTCGCCCTTTTGCCAGGGGAGAAGAACCTCGCCGAAAAGCTGTTCACCACCCACAATCATGGTCTGAATACGCGAGGTGAGCGCTTGCTCAGACAGGCTGGCCGCGAACAGGGCAAGGTGAGCGGGCGTAAGCTTGACGAGTCCCCACGAGTTTCCGAAGAGCAGAGTGGCACTCAGAGCCTCGATCCCCTGGTGCGCCAGGTGCAGGTGGACGGCGTTACCGCAGAGCAGGGGTGCAAACAGGCCTGTCACGGTCAGATCGAAGCTCAGGGGAGAGTGAACCAGAGAGGGGCCGCCGCGAGCACCGGTGTAGCGCTCAACGCTCCAGCATAGGTAATTGACCAGCCCACGATGAGGGACCATAACGCCTTTGGGCTGGCCGGTCGAGCCGGAGGTGTAGATTACATAGGCCAGATTCTCCGGCGTGACCTCACTGACTGGATTTTCGGCATTCGCCAGCACCAAAGGTCCCCAGGCGGTGTCCAGGCAGATGACGCGAGCCGGGAACGTGGGCAGGTTGCTCATCAGAGATTTCCGGGTGAGAATGATTGAGGCATGGGCTTCTTGCAGCATGAACGCCAGGCGCTCGGCTGGATAGCTCGGATCGAGCGGCACATACGCGCCCCCGGCCTTGAGCACTGCCAGGAGGCCAACGAGCTGTTCTACCGAATGCTCCAGGCAGATGCCCACCAGAACCTCCGGCCCTACGCCCAGGGTTAGCAAGTAATGGGCGAGACGATTGGCGCGCGCGTTGAGTTCCTGGTAGCTCAGGTGCGCGTCCTCGCAGACCAGCGCTATCGCCTCTGGAGTGCGCGCCACCTGTTCTGCAAAGAGTTCGTGCAGGCAGCGTTCGGGAAACTCCCTGGTTGTCGCGTTCCACTCACGGAATTGCTGCTGTGCGCGCTCGGAGAGCAGGCTGCACAGTTCGTAGCGAGCAGTGGGTGAAACAGCCATCGCGCTCAACGTGCGAACGTAGTAACCGCCGATGGCGTCGAGCTGCTCAGACGAGATCTGACCATCGTTGCATTCCAGTTGGAGTCGCACCTGGCCTGTAATCAGCGTCAGGCTAAAGTCGGCGGCCAGAGTGAAGTTGGTTTGCGCAAAGCTCTCTGCGCCTAAGACGCGCAGGTGAGAGACTTCCCCCAAACGCTCGTAGACGTGGAAATGGTTGTAGTTAAAGATCGTCTCAAAGAGCGCCGGGCCTCCCTGCTCGTGCTGAATGCGAGCCAGAGGATAGCGGCGCCAGGGCAAGATCGCCCGCTCGCCTTCAAACACGCCTCGCACGAGGTCCAGCCAGCTTCCTCCCCCCAGGCGCGCCCGGTAGGGCAGGGTATTGAGAAACAGTCCCAGCACCTGCTCCCCATCGGTCATCTCCGAGCGTCCATTGGTGACCAGACCTGTCAGCACGTCGGTCTGTCCGCTCAGGACACGCAAGACGTTGAGATGGGAGGCCAGCAGGACGCTTTTGAGCGGCACGGCGGCTGCACGCGCAAGCTGGTGAAGCCCCTGAGAGATCTGGGGAGAAATGGGCACGTCTATAAGCCGCTGAGTTGCCTGGATGCTGGCCTGTTGAGCGTCTGTCCAGCGGGGCAAAGGGAGCCAATTGCTGTCGCGGAGGTAGTGCGTCCAGAACGCTACCGCCTCTGTCGAGGTCAGCGCCGCTTGCTCCAGGGCAATGAAAGCGCGGAAATGGGTCGCAAGAGGTGGCTCAAGGGACGCCTGCGGGTCGTCCAGCAGCGTGAGATAGCGAGTGAAGAGTTCAGTAAAGAGCGAGGCGACGCTCCAACCGTCCAGGATCGCGTGATGCTCGGTCAGGGTCACCTGGAAGGTCTGTTCCCCACGTCGATGGACCTGCAAGCGCCACAACGGCGCGTGCTCCCAGACGAAGCGATGGGCTTTTTCCTGCTCGAGCAGGTCAGCGATGCAGGCGTCTTGTTCGGCAGGTGCCAGATTGCTCAGGTCTTCATAGGGAATGTCTGTCTCGACCTGTCGATGAACCAGTTGCAAGGGCTGACTATAGCTCTCCAGGTCGAACGAGGTGCGCAGGATTGGATGGCGCGCGACAACCTGCCGCCAGGTTCGCTGAAACGTGGAAAAATCCAGGGACGCTTGCAGATGATAGCTGCTGACGTTGTGATACATGGCGCTCTCCAGGCTGTAGGCGCTGTGAAAGAACATGCCAGCCTGCAACATGGTCAACGGGTAGGCATCCTCCAGATCCGCCGGGAGTCGCGGGCGATCGTGCGCGCTGACCAGGCTAAACGGCGCACCGGACGGCATCTCTTTCTGACACTGGCCCGCCTGACGAAGTTCCGCAACGATCCCGGCGATGGTCTGAAGGGTGAACAACTGCGCCAGCGTGGCGTCTAGTCCACGCGCACGCGCCAGGGCCAGCACCTGGATGCTGCGGATCGAGTCGCCCCCTAACGCGAAGAAGTTGTCGTGAATACCTACCTGCTCGACCTGCAAGACCCGCTCCCAGATGTGCGCCAGGATCTCCTCTTCACTCGTGCGTGGCG